>PNON01000007.1 GCA_013824865.1 Anaerolinea sp.
CCGGCTGTATTTACATGCCTGGCTGTACATCCAGTTGAGCTGGGGATTGCTGGAGGGGATAATAATGGCATGGTTTATTTACTCAGGCTGATTGGCAGAAATGCCGGTGTGCCTTACAAGGTGCCATTCAGGATAGGGATGGGGTACAGCGCGATTTGCCCAAAATGCGGATCAAATCTCAACCTGAATGCAGGTATGCTGGGTTCACAGGTCAAATGCACCAATCCCACCTGCAACCAGGTGATGATCATTGACCCAGTTGCGGTAACAATCAATGCCACTCAGACGAAACAGGAAGATCTCAAAAAGAAACGTTCCTGGTGGTAGGCAAGTCAGCGCCTTGGGTGCTGACTGTGGATTGAATGATCGGTAAGAGGAGGTAACTCTCATGGGGTTGGATTTCAGTTACATGCTTTACTTCAAACGGGAAATGATCTGGGATGTACTGCAGGGTGTAATGGAGAACGCAGATCCCCACAAAGAACCCGCCATCATCCATTTTCCTGATCGTGATTGGAGCGTTCCACTGGACACCTGGGGTTTAGAAGGTAACGAATATAAATGCACTGACCCGGAGTTTAGTTTTGCGCTTGTGTTAAACTTTATTGAGGATGAATCCATCCGTGATTACAAGAACCGCCTTGACCAGGGGGACGAGTTTCGTGGACCGCCTGAACCGGGGGAAGAGCGGGTTATATCCATTGGATATATCTACCTGACGATATACCAGGAGATTCCTGAGGAACCACCTACTGACCTGGTGTTATTTGATTTTGGTACAACCGGTACACGTATGAGCCTGCTCTTCGAAGAGTCGTCATCCATCCGGGCTTATTTCCTTAGCCTGCTCAAGCGGTATACCGGAAGCTGTGGTGTTTTCAACCGGGAAGATACCGGGGAGGTTTTCTGGCTAAACGGGGTGGAGATGGCTGAGACTATTGACGACGCATATATGCTGCCAGAAGAGATTGAAGAAAAGCTTAAGAGGCACAAATAAATTCCGCACGAATGGCTGGTGCAATTTTCACCTATAAAAAACCATGACATGCCAGCTTTAAGAGCGGATTTCTGAACCAATGAAAAAAGGAATGTCAGCAGGGTAAGGATGATTTCAGTTTATCGATTGATATCTTGATGCATAAAATATGGATACTGACTAATCATTACTGATCACGAGAGGCAACCTTATGCAGGAAGATTTGGAGAAGCTGGAACAGAGTGTTATCCACTACCGCCGGCTGCTGTCGGAAGCAGAGGAAAGGCGCGCAAAGTATAAGAAGAATATCCCTTCCGAGATTTGGCAGAAATTTTACGAAATTTCAGAAGGGCTGGAAAAAGCAGAATCCAGGGTAAACGCTACCAGCGACCGACTGGTTGGTGAGGTGAATAAAATCCGGCAGGAGATTATGCGTTTATTGCAACAATATAATCACTGGCGGGAAAAGATGCGGCATATAGAAAGTTTATTTCTGGTGAATATTGTCAGGCCTGGTCAGCACTTAAAGCAGGCCATCCGCCAGCGCGAGCAACTGGAGCAGGAGTATCAACGCATCCACCAGACAATTCGTATGGAAGGATATTGTAGCTTGACTGAATTGGAAGAGGATATCCGCCAGGTTTTGGTGAAGGATGATCAGATCCAGCCAGAAAACGGAGAGGAAGAAAAAGACTTATTAAAGGCGGAAATTGAACTTGAAATGATCAAGGACATGACCCTTGAGGATATCGAAGAATCGATTTCCCGGGAAGACCTTGCCAGGGATTTTAAGCGGGTGGTACTTCCGCGTGTGCATCCGGATACTTCCAATACGCCAGAAGATATCTTTAATTCTGTGTATGAAGTCTATAAAAAAGGCGACCGGCTGTTAATGGAAGCTTATATCATTGAGTATCGCGGAGAGGTGCAGCCTGAAGCCAGTGAGGAGCCACTGGAAAAGCTGCATAAAGCCTGGGGATTATTTCAGAAATATCAGCGTCTGGCTTCCAGGTTAAGGCGACGGGTGGAACACCTTCTGCAAGATCTGACCAAGCAGGAATTGGAGCATCCGGAGAAAATCGAAATGGATATGAGACATCAACGGCAGGAGATCCTAGACCGGATCAAGAAGGAGGGAGAGCAGATACTTGTCTGGCGGGAAAAGATTGAAGGGCTTACCCGGGCCTACAAAGAAAGACACCCGCAGCGTGGCAACAATGGCTGAGAAGCAGGTGATGAAGCTGCCGGAACAGGGTGGCGGGAAGCACAGCCTGCGAGCCATGCTCAAGCAGTACTTGCAGGCGAATGCAATCCCCGAGAAGCTGACCTGGGAAAGTATCACGGTCCGAAACGGATTGCCGCACAACTGGATCTACGATCTATACCAGGATTCTGTTAACCGCATATGGGCGGGAACTTGGGGCGGTGGTCTGGCTGTTTATGAAGGCAACAGGTGGCGTGTTTATACGCGCAAGGATGGCTTGCACAGCAATGAAGTCACCTGCATCCGCGAGGATAAGGCTGGCAGGATCTGGATTGCGACCGATAACGGGCTGAACGTTATGGATGGAGAGCACATTGCAGATGCCGGGTTGGCGGGGAAAAGCTTGCTAAACATCACATTTGACTGGGAGGGCAACCTGTGGGCTGGCTGTTGGCGCGCAGCGCTGAGCGGGGGAGGATTATACAAGTATGATCATCATGCCTGGACTTGCCTGTCCACCCGGCAGGATCTACCCGGACTTGAGATATTGAAGGTCTTCCTGGATTCCAGGGGGCAGATCTGGGTGGGTACCTACGAGCAGGGCATTGGCGCGGGAGCAGGATGTTTTGACGGAAAACATTGGAAAAACTACTCCTCACGTGATGGTCTGATTGATGATTGTGTCTATTCCATGTTTGAAGACCCGGCCGGCAATATGTGGTTCGGTACCATCGGTGGCATCAGTGTGTTTGATGGAAAGCAATGGCATTCCATGACCAGCAAAAATGGATTGGTGGACGACCGGGTGTACTGCATGCTGATCGATTCTAAAAAGAAAATGTGGTTTGGAACCGAGGGTGGGGTGAGTCATTTTGATGGTAATGCATGGACTTCATACACAAAACAGGATGGCCTGGTGGAAAATCTGGTAAGAACCATTGTCGAAAATCGTGATGGCAGCCTGTGGTTTGGTACCTACCCTTACACAGTTGGACAAGGTGGAATAAGCATTTGCCGTTACCAGGGGCAAAAAAGCCTGCCTGACTCAATGCTGGATATCTTGCCAGAGCCGCCTAAAACGAGGCAGTTACCGGCAAGCTCCGATAAGGAACATTATTAGACCAGGCATTGTACTTGTATTTTGCCTTCCCCCATTTATTTAGGTATTGTCAGTATTTCCTTTTCATGATGTTATAAAAAGCTTATTTAACCTCAGATCTTCCCATGTCCCTACCAAAAAATGCAAAATAAAAAACGCCAAGCACCCCAAAGCCAGCAGCCATAGCAAAATTAGCAAGGGGTGAAATATTCCATAAGTAAGCCCCACCGACAGCGGCCGCAGCAACGATCACGTCCCGCAGAAGGTAATATAGCCCAAACATCCCCGCCTTTTTATCCTCTGGCGCAAGGTCCATGATTAACGCCTTGCGGGTTGGCTCGCCGAATTCTTTTAACCCTCTAATGATAAACGCTATCACTAATAGTCCGAAACTGTTGGAAATAAATAATACAGCAGGGAAAATAGCGAAAAACCCGAAAGTGATTAAAACAAACGGCTTTTTTGAGGATTTATCCGCCAGGTAAGCCACCGGGATATAGATCAAGACGGCTGTGACCATTTCAATGGTCGTCAGGATGCCGAACTGGACGGAACTGATGCCTACATTCTTCATTGCCCAGATCACAACAAACGCATAAGGGATCTGCTCCGCGAAACGAACCAGGATGTCAGAAATTAATAGGTTGCGCAGATTGGGCGACATATATTTCATCAGCTTGAGCGGATTTCTCTCCGCTTTATGCGCGGGTCTAAAGTCTTCGATCATCCGTTGCTGGAAGATCAATGCAATCACAGCCAGGATTAGCGCAATACCGAATGCGATCCGCACGCCGTCAGTCTCGCCATACTTGTAGATCATATAGCCACCTAGCAGAGGGCCAAGCGCCATGGGTATCCGCTTCATAATGGAATTCATGGAAACGCCCATGGTGCGTTTGTTGTTAGGTATTACCCGGTTGACCAGGCTCATCGTAGCCGGAAGTGAGAGAGATGACCAGGAGAGGAAGAATATAGCAGCCACCAGCACGGCTGGCCAGGATGGGAACAGGATGACGATCAGATAGCCAAAAATGGCAATGAGATTGAATATTGCCAGCGCTTTTTTGTAGCCGAATCTGTCTGCAATGTAGCCGCCGGGGAAGGAGTAAAGAGCGGAAAGTAAGTTATCAATCCCATTTAGGATTCCGACAACCAGGGTTGAACCGCCTAGAGCCAGAACATAAATGGGCAGGAATCTTTCAGCCATCTTTTCCCCCAGCCCAACCAGAATGACCATTGTCAACATGGCCGCCAGGCTTTTTTTCAGCCCGAAGAATTGAAGAATTTTTCGAAAGATGCTGGGATGCTGGCTGTTATCCGGTGTGCTCACATTTTCCTCGGTGATTATTAATATAGCACCAGTAATGTATTTTACTCCAGCACAGATAAGAGATTAATATTAGAAATCAATAGTTTGGATGCCAAATTGCTTTAAGTTGAATTGTATTAAAGATAATGGCGCAGGAAAAACTAATAAGCCTCCTTGCATAATTTGCAAGGAGGCTTATTAGTTTATATCTAACGCCCTTTACGTTTAGAACTGGCGTAGAACGCAGCGCCCAGGGTGCCTAAAATCATGCCAACCAGAGATGACCCATATGAGAAGAAATTCAGGAAGAAGGTGGACTCAACCACTTTAATCACCATCAGCAGCGGGAGGATCACTCCCATGAGCATCAGGCAGAAGGCAAGCCAGATCATCCTGGTGGGGGTCAGCCAACTCATTTTAGCAACCAGCACTTCACCCTGTGGCCGGCTTCCGGCTCGAACTCTGGCGGTTCTTCAACTTCGCAGAGGCTCTGTATTACATGCGGGCAGCGCGGGTGGAAGCGACAACCAGCCGGCGGATTGACCAGGCTGGGCGGTTCTCCGGGGGGGACTTCCTTTTGGATGATGGCATTGTTGGCATCCGGATCGGAGGTGGCTTCGAGCAGGGCGAAAGTGTACGGGTGCTTGGTGTTTTGCAGCATCTGTTTCACATTCCCTCTTTCCACCACCTGACCAGCATACATCACGAAGATCTGTTCAGAGAAATACCGTACTGTCGAGAGGTCATGAGTGATGTAGATCACACCAAGGTTATGTTTGTTCTGTAATCCACGCAACAGTTTTAATATTTCCACACGCACCGAGGCATCCAGCATGGAAACTGGCTCATCCGCGATCAACAACTGTGGCTCCATGATCATGGCGCGGGCAATGACCACGCGCTGCTGCTGTCCGCCACTTAATTGATGCGGGAACTTGGCCATGAATTCCTCAGCCGGGCTCATTTTGACTTCTTCCAGCGCCTTTTTTACCCGGTTGAAACGTTCAGTTGCGTCCTTGACACCATTGATCTTCAACGGTTCTTCAAGAATGTTTTGAATATTCATAAACGGTGGCATGGCACCGTAAGGATCCTGTTGAACATAGCCAACATGCGAACGATAGTTTTTTAGATCATTCGCTTTCAAGTTATTTATCGCCGCACCCTCAAACGATACTTCGCCTTTGGTTGGTCGGTTTAGCAGCAGTATGGTGCGCATCAAGCTGGTCTTCCCGCAGCCGCTTTCACCTACGATGGCAATGGTCTCATTATTTCTAAGGTTAAATGTGACGCCATCTACAGCGCGAACAAAACCAGCGTGTCTGAACCCCCATTTCCGCATCTCGAACCAAACATGTAAATCGTTGATTTTAAGCAGCTGATCTCCTGCTGTTGACTTTCGATCTGCCTGTTTATGGGGCGCATTCCCTTGAGTGATTTTATTGATTGGTGTCATTGTATGCTCCCATTAAACATATAACCAACATTTGACCAGATCTTCGCCAATTATTACTGTTGGCGGCTCATCTGCACATTTAGCAAAGCGGCGCGGGCAGCGGGCTGCAAAGCGGCACCCGGTGGGCGGGTTGATCAGACTGGGGGGCTGACCGGTAATAAAATCCGGCTCTGCAGTACCACGAAGTTTTGGAACGCTAGCCATGAGTTTGGCTGAGTAGGGATGGCGCGGCTCTTTGAAGAAATGGAAGGCATCGCTCACTTCCACGATCTGACCGGCATACATCACCGCCACCCTATCTGCCAGCTCGCTGGAGGTGGCAATATCGTGGGTGATCAGCACAAAGCTGGTAGCCATCTCCGACTTGATGCGTTTAAGCAGGTTGAAGATATTAGCCTGGGTCAATACATCCAGCGCGGAAGTAGGCTCATCCAGCATGACCAACGCCGGGGCAGTCACCAGAGACATTGCCAGTGCAACACGTTGGCGCATCCCGCCGGAAAGCTCGAAAGCGTATCGGTTGATGAAATCCACCGGGACGCCGACATGCTGGAACATCTTGATGGCTTGCTGCATGGCTTCTTCTTTCTTAACGCCATAATGCACCATCATCGGTTCCGCCACCTGGTCGCCCACACGCAACACCGGGTTGAGCGAGTTCATGGCTGCCTGGGGAACCAGCGACATCTTGACCCAGCGGATCCTTTTGCGATAATCCTCGTCTTCAAGGGCCATGGTTTCAATGTCATCCAGGTATACTTTGCCGGAGTATTGTTCCACGTTGCGGGGCAGCAGGCGCAGGACTGCTTTGGCGAGAGAAGTCTTGCCACAGCCGGATTCGCCGACCACGACTACTGCCTGGTTAGGCTTCAACTGGAAGTTGACGCCATCCACTGCCTGAACAGTCCCTTTCGTTGTCCTAAAGTGGAGCTTGAGATCTTGTATATCAAGTAAGTAATTATTCTCTGCCATGGTCTACATACCTCTCAGTTTGGGGTTAAAGATTCGGTCGAGAGCAAAACCCAGCATGGCAAAGCCCAGGCCGGTAAACATCAACAGCACAGCAGGCTCAAGGATCCAGTAATAGTAACCTTTATATAGTGCGCCATAAGTCTCTGCATCATTGATGATCTTACCCCAGGTGGGCAAAACCGGATCGCCAAGTCCCAGCACAGCCAGTGAGGCTTCCAGGAATACATAGCCAGGAACAGCTGAAACGAGGGCAGGGATGAGGAGTGGGACGATGCGCGGGATGAGGTATTTAAAGATGATGCGCATGTCCGTCGCGCCATACGCACGAGCTGCTTCTATATAGGTTGATTCTTTCACTTGAAGGAAGATGGCGCGATCAGTTTTGATTGAGCCGGTGAAAATGCTGAGTAGGATCGTTACACCCAGGATAATCCAGATGCTACGCGAGTAGAATGTACCCACCATGATAAGGATGGCCAGGAAGGGGAGCACCAGGTTGATCTCGGTGATGCGCTGGATCAGCTCATCCAGCCAGCCGCCAAACCAGGCGCCAATGGCCGCGATGATCATGGAAAGCAGGGATGTGCCCAGCGCTGCCAGCAAACCGAAAGCCAAAGCAATTGGAGCTCCCCACAGCATGGCCACTGTTAAATCCCTTCTGGTGTGATCTGTGCCAAACCAACCAGCCACATTTCCATGAAAGACAAACTCAGCATCAATATCCGAATCCTTCTCGAAAGTAACGCCATTTATGATGAGCTTGTAAGTGCCTTTCAGCGGCGTAGCCGGGTCTGAAGCCGGGACTGCAAAAATCCCATCAACCGGGTGGATCATCTCGCGCTTCATGATGCGATTGATGCGCTTTGCAAATCTTTCATCTTGAGAGAAACGGTAGGTGTACTTTGTGCTGACGCCAAAATCACCAATTCTTAATTCAGTCCCATCCGGGGTGACCATCGTTACTGAAACAAAAGGTTGCTTTTGGTCATATTTTGAACTGAAGTACAGAAACAGTTCCGGTGGAAAAACATCATAGTCGAAGGGGAATTCGTATTCAAAATCAATATTGGAACTTCCATCTGCCTTTGTAGTGATGACTTTGCTAAACTCTTCGCCTACGCCAGCTTTTATTACAAATGATTCAGGCAGTTTTTTCTCACTGAACCAGTTGTACCAGATGGGTGGTGCATTCTTAGGGTTTTGGTACCAGACATCTTCACCGCCGCGCCACAGACGAATGGCTTCATTGTAAGGGATCTTGATCATCGCGTAGATTGCCAGTATGACTAGCAGCATCACGACAATCGAGCCAAAAATAGCAGAGGGGTATCGCGATATTTCACGGAAAGTATTCTTAAGTATGTTCATGGTTAGTTATTCCCTCCACCCACTTTTACGCGTGGATCAACCAGGGCATAAATAAAATCCAATAGAAAGACGGTAAAAGCCAGCAAGTACGCAAAAATTATGGTTGAACCAACAATGACAGCAGTGTCATAATAGCCAATTGCACGGTAAATGGTCCGGCCCAATCCGGGCCAGAGGAACACAGTTTCGGTAATGGTAGCGCCTGTCCATAGGCCGATGACCAGCAAGGAAAAGTTGGTGATGATGGTGGGCAGAGTGGGGCGCAGGATGTAACGCCGTTCGATATCCCGGGGAGCCAAGCCCTTGGCTTTGGCCATATCGACGTAATCTTCACTGGAATAGATGAGGAAGAACGTTCGCCAGGTGTAGATGCTCAAGAAGAAAGAGCTGATAATGAGCGATGAGGCAGGCAGGATCAAATGCTTAAGCACATCAAGTGAATAGCCAATAGTTGTTTCAGGTGGGGGCGCAGAAACCATACCGCCAAACGGCAGTATCTTAAATATTGCAGCAAAAATCAAGATAAAGAAAATTCCATAAAACCAGGGAGGGGCAGCCGAGGTTGGTGAAAGGGTTATCACCAACTTGTCCCAAAAACTACCGTACGAACGTGAAAGCATGAGCGCCAGGAAAACGCTGGAGAAGAAAAGAATGAGCTGCGAAGAGCCCATCAACAATAAGGTTGCTGGCAAACGTTCCAGAAGGATTAGCCGGACAGTTCGCGAACCGCTGTCGCTGACCATGTATTGCGCCCTGCCAAGGTCAAGTTTCAATGCATTGAATAGGTAACGAAAGGAACGTACGACAAAGGGTGTATCGAGCCCCAGCCTCTTTTCTTCCAGCCGGATCAGGTCCCCTACCATTTTTTGGCGGGCTTCAGGGGCAATTGGTTTATTGGCAGTCATCGCCGCGACCTTCATGATGGTGGTTTCGCGGATGTTGTTCCTCATGATCGTATCCACATACCCGCCCATGTTGGCGATCAGGATGGTGGTATATACCCCGATTACAATTGTGACAAGCAACATCAGGACTCTAAAAGACATGAACCGGACGACCCTTTTTAGGGTCACGCTTGCCGCTGATTTGAAACTTACTCCAGTACTTTCATTTGGTTCTGAGGTCATTGACATCCCTCTAATATTAGGATAAATAGGGGCAAGTGGTTAAACTTGCCCCTATTTTTTTAGTTAAAGCTGATTAAACCTTGCGATTATTGGGTTACGAATTCAACAGCCGCAAAGGTGGGTTGGTTGACAACAGAAGGAACAACTGCAACTTCGAGCTTGTTGGAGCCAGCTGATAACTTGCCAGTGTCCTCGGCTGTCAGGGTGACGCTGTATTTACCTTCTTCTACCAGGGTGGCTTCAGTCACGAGGACGGTTGCACCAGTGGCATCGTAGAGCATCACCTTTACATATTTAACATTGCTATCCAAATAGGGCTCGCCATTGAAGGTTACAAAAACATCAAAGGTGGCTTCCTGCCCAATGGTAACCTGTCCCGGGCCGTCTACTTCAACTTCAGCAACCATGGGCACACCGAATGTTGCCCAACGGTCAGACAGGTCGGCGTAGTCAGCATTTTGCTTCAGGGTCAGGGTCTTCTCAGTCAGGAATACTTTATCAAGCACATATGGACCAGTGCCCATCCAGAAGTGATTGTGCTCAGCGTAGAATGCCTTCAGGTTGGCATAGCGGGCGGCAGCTTCTTCCGCGGTCAGGTAAGCGCCCATGGTGGGGGCGTACGGGATCAGGGATTCAGCAGCAGCAGCATCCAATTTTGCGGAAAGGATCTCGAGGGTGGGGCCGCCGATGTAGCTGGTTTGTTCAATACCAGCGGGTTCAGCCTTGTCGATGGTGTAAGCGGATTCTCCTGCAGCTTCAGCCAGGTTGGCGATGGCAAATGTATGCCAGGAGGCTTCGCCGAGGTTCCACCAGGGCCAAATACCAGAACCGAGCAATTCAGCATCGGTCAGGAGGGCGTCGCTGTAGATTTCAACCACCAGCGGGTCGGTGGAAACGATCTTCCAACCCTTGAAGGTGAGCATGAAGGAATCAAACAGAGGGACAGCAGCCTCATCATAGATGGCACTCTCCGGTTTGGCGCGGTCAAAGGTCATGATCATGCTCATGATAGCATCAGCGAGGGAGAAGTTGGAGCCATCGTGCCACTTGACGGTCTCATACAGGTCAGCCGGATAGTAAGCGACAGTCTTGCGCTTGGCGGTCTGGCCTTCTGGGAACTTAGTATCAGCAGTGACGAAAGTCTGGGTTGTGGCATCCCAGTCAACCCATGCATCGCCGGGAACTTTGATTTCGGGTGCAAAGGACAGGTTGACCCAGTCGAGCGTCTTGCCAACAGCACTACCTTCCTGGACAACGACATCCGCTTTTTCCATGCGCAGCGGCCAGGTGAGTCCGGTGTATGGATCGTACATGAGGTCAGCGCCCATGGTCATGCCGTAAGCACCATGATCAAATGTCCAGTTGGAGCCACCAATGGGGTTCCAGGGTTCAGCAAACAATTCCTGGGTAGCCCACTTCATGGTGCCACCTTCCTGGCCTTCAAAGCGCAGGGTGTACGGTCCGATCTGACCGGTTTCAACACCAGCAGCCAGGTCAGCAGTAGCAACTACATTTTTTTGATAGGGGATGAAACCTTTGCCGTCGATCAGGAACACCTGAAGGGAGTCCTCAAGAGAGAGTACCATGGCGCGTTTCATCATTTCTTTGCGCTCAGCCAGGTCTTTGTAATCTCCGGCATAGAGGCGGTCGCCCAATGTCTGGAATTCAGGATCAGGTACGTTGGAATACCAGGCCGGGATTCCTTGCTGGCTGGAGGGCAGGTACATTTCCTGGAACGCGTTGGCTTCATCGCGGTCGATAATGGATGCTCCCCAGGCAGCGGTGTAGACGTGCCACTGACCTTCTTCAGGTACGGAGCCGATCCAGATCGGGGAAGCTTCACCACTGGTCTTCAACTGGCGATCAACTGTGAAGCCGACAGCTTCAAACTGGGAAGCGACATATTCGCCGATGGGAATACGGGTTTTGTCAGAGTCAGAGCGGATGATGAGGGTGAGGACAATGGGTGAGTCATTTTTATCATTCCATTTTCCGTCAACCAGTTTGGCGCCCATACCTTCCATTTCAGCGGTGATGACTTCCTTGGCCTTGTCTAAGTTATAGGCGTATTTGGTTTCCAGGCTGCGGGCAACATCGATCAAGTCAACATAATCCGGACCCTGTGTCGTAATGGTGAACCACTTTGCCAGTCCGCCGCCTTCATATACTTCCTGGTTGATATAGTTGCGATCAAACAACCAGTTAGTGGCTTCGCGGATCTTGCGGTTGCTGAAGGGGTTCAGCCTGCCATCAGCAAAGACAGCCGGGTTGTAGAGCATGTCGTAATACAGGCCATTGTTGGTCGAGTATTTTACGCCAGCTTCTTTAATCGCGGGCAGGTCTTTGGAGGATAGGCCATTGGCATAAATATCAATGGCGCCTGCTTTTAATTGGGTAAGAGCGGAGTCGGAATCCACCACAGAGAAGACGATTTCATCCAACCAGCCGCCCTTGCGGGTGGTTGGGACTGCTGTGGGTTCCGGTGGAACCTCTGTAGGAGCAGGTGCTTCAACAACCGGTGCTTCAACAACCGGTGCTTCAACAACTGGTTCTTCAACAACCGGTGTTTCCACTTTGGGTTGGCAAGCAGCGAGTAACATGCTTGCGACAATGAGAAGTGCAACAACAAACATCAGTTTTTTCTTTAACATGCTTCTTCCTCCTAAAAATATGGTTACTTTGGTTTGATGGTGATATAACCGTTCAATTCTCTTACTAGCTATTGTGCAACCACCTCCTTTCAGTAATTTATTTCTTAATGATAACCCTGGTAATTGATTACCTGGAGAATACCCATTGTAAACTCATATCTCTATGCTCCCTCGCCTCGCTGGAAGGGATGACGCGAAATAATTGTCCGTATGCTGGGTGAGGGTTTTTTATATTTGTCTGAATGCTTGGGGAGACTCTGCTTGGTAGTATGGATTTGCGCGTCAATATACCTTCAGGTTTGCATCGTCTGGTTTCTGCCAGATTAACCATGAGGATCAGCCGTACAGGAGGTTCCGAATCTTTGGAACGCAAATCACACTCCCTGTTTCGGGTATGATGCTTGAATACCAAATAGATTTAGCATCACATTATTTTACTACTCTTAAACAACCTTTGTCAACCAAAGGCAAAATACAAATTCATTATACAGAGTCATGATTTGATAGTCAATTTTTTCAATATTTAACTCCGGTTTGGAAATTAGCACCTAATTGCTATAATGTAGATACGTATTTTGTTATCTCTTGGAAAATCATGAAAGCTGGTGTCAATCAATCTCGCAGTGCCAAACTTGTCATTCTGATTTTGATTGCCATATTTACAGGATGCCAGAGTGATGTAACATCCCAGGTTGTTCTGGCGGAGAGTAAGGATGCTGAATTGCCTGCATCCACCCTGGTTGTTCCACCCGCAGCAGTGCTGACATCTGCACAGGTTAATCCACCAGCAGCAGCCACGGCAACAATAACCAGCACGCTGTCACCTTCCCTGACCCCAACACCTGAGTTCACAGCAACCCAACTGCCAACCCTCACGCCTCAAGCGGCTCCGTTCTTTGATCGGTTTGTTGCAGCCATAATGAATGGAGATGCTACGAAAGTAGTAGGTGTTTACGTCGAAAATGTGCTAGCTTTAAAGGTAGTACAACAGCCCGCAAATAATCCAGCTTTTGTTTCCGGAGTGAGAGGTGTGGCCACTTACTTTGCCATGGTGCGCAAACAAACAGGCAACACAGGATTGCTGGCTCATAACTACCTGGCGGGAATCTATTATTATGACTTGCAGCCCGGTCAGATCGTGGTTCTTATCTATGGCGATGGTCGGACAGAGGATTTCATTGTGGAAAACAGCGAGCAATTTCAAGCGTTGAACCCCACCAGCCCCACCAGCAGTTTTGTAAATGTAGTTACAGGTGAGAAATTATCCTCCACCTCCCTTTTTAAGCGGGTATATGGTGGTGGTTATAAAACCACCTTCCAAACTTGTATAGCCCAGGGCAAAGATGCATCCTGGGGAAGATTATTTGTTATCGCACCACAAGATTAATAGTTACGAGTTTTATAGGAGGCATTATGGCAACAGCACGTTCAGGAGTAAAAGCCATCCAAAATGGTTGGCGTATATTGATCATATCCATTGCCGCAGGTTGTATCGCAGCCCTGTCATGGTCGCTGATAACCATTCCAATGTACCGGGCTTCTGCAACCTTTCTCGTATTTCCGAATGCAAACCTGACCAGCAGCCGGGATGTGGTCAGCAGCCTGGATACTTTGGAAGGGAAAACGGTCTCAACGACCTATGCAGATATCCTGGATAGCAACCGGGTGTACCAGGATACGATTGACCGGCTGCAATTGGATGAAGCAGCGCTTAAGAACATCCGGGTATATTCGGATGTACAAACGGATACCAACATACTGATCCTGTATGTGGAGGGGCCAAATCCGCAGCTCAATACGCTGCTGGCTAATAATATTGGTCAAAATGGCATCAGCTTTATTAAAAGCATTTACCAGGTATTCGATATCTCATTCCTGGATCTGGCATTGGAGCCAACCAAACCGTATCACCCAAATCCCTGGCTGTATACACTCATTGCCGCGGGTATCGGGTTGGTGAGCGGGCTGATCTTTTTACTGCTGAGAGAATCTTTGCGTGTGCCGCTGGAATTGCTCAAGGAACGCGCGCTCACAGACAAGCAATCGCAGGCTTACACCAGGAAACATATGGTGCGTACACTGGCTCAAGAATTGGTGAAGAAGGTGGATGAACCGCTTCCATTTGGTTTGATCCACTTAACAGGGTTGGAGGATCTCATTGATGGCTTGCCGGAAGGCATGATCGCCAAAGTTATGCAGGATGTTGTAAAACAGCTTCACCACATGCTGCGTGGAAATGATCTGGTAGCTCGTTGGGATAAACTTGAATTCAGCGTGATGCTACCTTCCACTCCTGAAACACCAGCGATCAAGACCTTTGAGCGCCTGCTTCAATCGCTTGAACAACCACTGCAGGTAGATACCGGGGATTTGATCCAACTAGTCCCTGTGGAGGGGGTGGTTATCCGTCGGCCGGAAGATACGGTTGATACCATGATCCAGCGCGTAGAAGAAGCATTGAATACCGCGCGCACTGGCCAGACAAAAATTGTGGTCTCGAAATGATCCGGGAGGATGAGATGAACCCTAAATTCCTTAACCGTATCTTCGTCACCCTGGCAGTGATAGCTCTCATTGTGGCTATTGGTACCACCGGTCAGGTGAACGCCGCGTTACCAACCGCAGATGCTGAGGCTGTCCAAGGTAAAAACCTTTCTGCCGGGCAGACTAATCTCACATTCTATGACTTGAATATGGATTTCCCGGTATCGCTGGATGGCCCCGTCTCTGATTTTTCGATTAAATTTAATCCCGCTGGCAACTGGCTGCCAACGGGTACTGTCACCATGGATGTGCATATCTCCGCATTTTTTTCCAGCCTGGTGATGCCGGAAGATGCCGGCGCTGTTTCCGGCCTGGTGGGCGGGGATTTGAGTGTGTACCTTAATGATCAGTTGGTGCAGATCAGCACATTGCAGCAGAGCGGCGACCAGGTTATCCACGTGGAATTTGATTCAGCACGATTGAAGGTGCCTTCCCGGGGGGGGATCAATGTGCTGCGATTTCGCTGGGACGGCACTGCATCCTGCAAGATGAATTTACTCTCCAGCGTTGTAATTATGCCGGAGTCAACCCTGGCATTCTCCTACGTGGTGAGTGATGCAATTATTTCGCTAAACTCGTTCCCGGTGCCATTCATCATAGAGGATTCGCTGCAGCCTGAGCCCTTAATGCTAGTGCTGCCAGACGCACCCAGTCTGGAAGAGCTGCGCGCAGCGTTGATTGTGGCTGCTGGAGTTGGCCAGTTCAGTGGTGGGACGCAGGATCTGCAGGTATTCCGGGTATCCGATTATGCCCCTGTGGGTAATAACCTGAACTTGATCGTCGTGGCTGATTTTAACTCTCGTAAATCGGAGAAGGTCCAGAAGCTGGGCAAAATGGTTGAAAATCAGATGAATGCAGGCGAAGGAGCGATCAGCCTTTTTGAGCCGAATATTGGTGGATTTGGCCTGCTGGTTACAGGTGATGGTGAAGGCATTATCAAAGCTGCCCAGGTATTCAGTGCCAACCAGGTGTTATCTTCAGGTGATTCAGAAACAATGATCGTCAGCACGGTTAACCCACAGGTGAAAACATCCGGCGCAGAAGATACCACGCTGAGTGACCTGGGGGTCGGAGATATCCTGCTGACCCACACAGGAGGATTATCCCAATCTCTTGATTTCTATATCCCAGCCGGACGACAAGCCCGAGCGGATTCATACTTCGGACTGATCATCAGCCATTCACAGCAATTGGATTATCTGAGTTCAGGTCTGCAGGTGAAATTAAATGGATCACCCACTGCCAGCATCCGGTTAAATGACAACACTTCAATTCAGAATCTGTTCCAACTGATCCTCCCATCCAGCTTGATCCATGCTGGAAGAAATACCATCGAACTGACCGCTGTCCTGAATATGCTGGATATGTGCAGCGCGCCAGAGGCAGGAGTAGCCTGGTTGCGTGTATCCGCGGATTCATTGCTGCACATTCCACAGGAAGGAGCCGTGGCAAGCGCAGTGACTCCCAGAGAGTTTAAAGATTTTCCAACTTTATTCCTGACAGGTTCCAGGCTCGATAACGTACTAATGGTCCTATCTCCCGAAGAGCCAGGTGCATTACAGGCTGCTGGTATGTTAGCTTTTCAGCTTGGGGCAGCCTTACCGCAGCCAGATATTGTTCAATTACGTGCTGCCTGGTCAGACGCCTATGATACAGATCAGCCAGAAGGTACAAATATCATCCTTATAGGCAAACCTTCCTCCTTTGCGCAATTAGCTGAGAAAGATTACTTTCCCGCCATGACCTTCAACCCGGATAATAGATTGAGTCCGGCCAGCAGATTGGAAATTGTGTTGGATCCGGCTGTAGACACAAATATGGGGTATCTCGCGATTCGTGGTTTTACTGAAGGGACAAGTAGAGTCTTGCTGGCGGTTCTTGGTAATAACCAGGCAGGCATAAAATACGCGGTGGACGCGATCTCTTCCATGGAAGTGGCAGGTAGTAATTTTGCCATGGTGGTTGGGAAAGGGGTTCAGTCTAGCTGGCTGGATCAAGGCATTGCCACCGGAAAAGTCGAAATTGCTGTAACCGAAGAAACTACTATCCCGGAAGTATCCAACGCTACCCGGGAATTTAAGACCGGATTGTTGACATGGGCATTGCCGTTGATCATTTCCCTTTTGATTCTTGCCTTTACCATGGTGTTACTGGAAGCGAAGAAGAAAGCGAAATAAGCATGAACAGAATTTCAATCGGACATGTTTGCTGACCTGACTGATTGTTATACGGAGATGGATCAAGCCAGATGCTACTTGGATAATGAAACCGGCATTTGGATGTCCTTTAATTAAATAATCAGGCGTTGAAACAGTTGATCAAATAACACGTTGGGCAAATATGTTGATTGTAGTTCCTGATTTCTGTATAATGATTTAACTTTGTTTGGATTGAGTGTAGTGAAAATTGTCGGTAAGCAACTTAATGCGATCTTGTTAACAGGGGGTTTGACCCATGCTGTCCAAGCTTAAAATTATATTTCTAGCTCTGAATAAAATTAAGAAAATAATTGATACAGGTATTGACGGGGAGCAGACTATTGCTGACCGTCAAACCATCCAGTTCACCAATGCTGGCGCCATACTTTGGATAGCAAGCCTCATTCCGTTTATTCTCCTTTATGTAATCATAAAGCCATCTGCTTTTTGGCCGCTCATTATTGTCCATACTTCCTCGATCTTGCTGTTGCTGCTAACATTTCACTTCAACGCCACCCGGCAGTATCTCATTGCCAGTGTGTGGGCGAACATTATGGTTTCTTTGCCAGTTTTTATAAACTTATGGTTTTTCTTTGGCAACCTCACCAGTAACCATTTTTTCTTTATCCTTTTCGCGCTTTTTCCCATCATCACCATTCCGCGCAAGCAAAAATGGGCCATAGTTGCAATGTTACTAATGAATCTCGTGTTTTTTACACTCATTTTGGAGCATAAACCGATCTATGACCTCTCCAACCATTTTACCGCTGAAGAATTAACCCTATTCCGAATAGCAGCAATTCTACTTACCCTGGCATTCGTGATCGGAGCTTTCTACATCTACCAGCAAGTGCTTTACCGCAGCCAGCAAAAGCTTGAAGCGAATAGCACAATATTGCAAACTGTACTTGCTGAAGTCAATCAACTGGCTACCCTGGATGCCCTTACCCGCCTCTGGAACCGCCGCAGCATAGAAGAACGGCTGCAAATAGAAATCACAAGTGCTAAACGATATAGCAACCCACTCTCCATGATCATGTTTGACCTGGACCGCTTCAAGCATGTCAATGACACCCTGGGGCATGATACCGGAGATGAAGTACTGAAAAGGATCGCCGGGTTGGTGAAAACCACGCTGCGTGGCTCTGATATTTTTGGCCGATGGGGTGGCGAAGAATTTCTGGTGATCCTTCCACAAACCAGCTTGGAAGGCGCATTATTGGTGGCAGAAAAGATCCGCCACACAATGGAAACATACTGGCATGATCAAGCTGGGGTTGTCACTGCCAGCTTTGGGGTGGCTGCGTTGGAGCAAGGTGAGAATTCTACTTCTTTTTGGAAGCGGGTGGATAATGCTTTGTACCGCGCAAAAACGAATGGCCGCAACCTCGTCTCGGTAAGCATTGAAGATCAGAACTTCTCGCGGGTCTTAGCCCATATCGAATGGGTGCCAGAATGGGAAACCGGCGATCAGAAGATCGATCAATTGCATTGCCAAATCCTGGATTACGCCAATAAATTCTTAGATTACTCACTGACTGAAACCCCGCATAAGGCAATTTTAGCCACACTGGAAGACTTTTACACTCTCTTTCAGGAGCTATGCTCGTACGAGGAGGAGATTTTAAGGCAGGATAACTATCCTGATCTGGGTATTCTAATCACGGAACATCAGGCAGCATTGCGATCTATCCAAAGCTTGATTTCGGGCTACCAGCATCGCGAGATCAACCCGGTGACGCTGTATTGCTTTATTACTGACCAGATCGTTGTTGGCCACTTGATCAATTCTGATATGAAATACTTCCCTTACCTTGAAACACAAACCAGGGTGGGTTGATTGCGTCGCAATTGTATAATCGCAAATTGAACAGTGAACAAGATTTATGTGATGATTTCATCAGAATTCATTAAGGAGGTGTGATATGAACTTAACCTATCTATTAATTTGGATCGTTGTGGGTGGGATTGCAGGTTTTCTGGCAGATGCTGTCATCCGCGGCATCCGGCTTGGGTTGCTGGGAAAGATTGTAGTCGGCATTTTGGGAGGCTTATTAGGCGGTTGGCTGTTCGGGTTGCTAAACATCCACATCGCATCCGGCATCCTTGGTCAGATTATTTATGCATTTGTGGGTGCAGTCATTCTGTTGTTGGTGTTGCGTACGCTGCGCAGGCGATAATCTTCCCACCGTAAACATAGAATTATCCGCATAACAGACACCTGCAGGAGCTTGGTGGATGATTATTGGCCTGTTAAGATCAAGTTCTACTAATCTTGGCCAATCAATTATTTTCAGACAGTAGTTTTATTTACTGTAGGACTTTTCTGCCAACCTCGATGTCATCTCTGCTATGGCTTTGATGGAAAGCCGTTCCTTACCTTTGATGTAGGTTTCGAGCAGGTCCCCCAGCGGTTCCGCCCATTCCCGCGGGACATCCCTGATCAAACCCAGCACATTTCCTACAAGTCCACCATTGCAATCTACATCATAGCCGGCTCTGGCCAGCAGTGACATTGTCTCGGTAAAATCTCCGTGACCATACCACAGCGCCAGCACATCTGCTGCCAGGTTGGGGTAAGCATGGATCCAGTTGTAGCGTTCGAAGTGCTTGTCCAGTTTACCCCAGGCAACAGATGGATCGTCCGTGCTTCGCACCACATCCAGGCAGAAGGCTAGCTTGGCTGCATATTCGCTTCTGGCAGGGATGTATCGCGCGCCTTCCACCACAATTGCCCGCGAATCATCCAATACAAACGCCAGCGCGGTAAGCACAGCGGCATAGATCTCACCGTATATGCCGTTGCGAGCATGCGAAATTACAGCGTCAATGTGTGCCAGGCGGGCAGCTTCCAGTGGATCGCCGGGTGCCAGCATACCGCACACCATCCCGCGCATCTGTGCCCCTATCCAGTCGCAATACGGGTTGAGGAATGAACCCGATTCTGGCGGGTAGATACCCAGGTTCAAGTTGCGGAGCGCCACCCCCTCTGCTGAGACGCCGAAAGGCAGTTTGCGTATCCACTCGTCGCCCAGCGCTTCAGATGTGATGGATTTGCCCATCTTCTCGTATACATCCAGCAAAAGCAGCTCGTAGACCACATCGTCGTTGATCGTTTCCGGGGTGGTGATATAGCCGCGCACCTCGCCATATATTTTAGCGATCTGAGTTCCAATATAGCCTTCCAGGACTGTGCCAAAGGAGCCACCCGCCAGCTGACCGAGCCACCCATGGTAGATGCGGTGTGGATAATCATTCATCCGCCCGGAAAGTGGTTGATATCCGGTTGAAGCTGGCATGGCTGCTTTTACGTCCTCCCAGGTGGATGGGTGTTCATAGGAATGATAGGGGTGTCCTTCGATTTTTGGAGCGTCTTTGAGGGCTTTCATGATCCGTGCTGAAATCACCCGCAACTCTTCGATCTTTCCAGCTGCTTCCAGTGCCCGACCTTCGGGAATCAACACCTCGGCTTCACTCACATCGTAACCCTGATTAGCCCAATCCTGCACCATGCCCTGAAAGAACACATCCGGTGCCAGCGAACCGGGTACCTTTATGTTCCAGTACCATCGCAGTAATGCATCTCCATGTGGAAATTCAACTCCCTGCTGCCAGTTGGAGGATGCCACCCGCCGATCCACCGGGATTGCTGCGTCCCGATATTCCCGTTCAAGTTGCCAGGCTTGTTTTTTCATGATCATGCTCCGATTATTTTCTGTTTTTTCTTCAAACGAATGGAGTAGACAAATAGCGCGATCAGCGTCGCAATGTAAGGCACCATGGAGGTAAATTGTGGCGGCATTGTTCGCTGCATAAAGAGACCCAGTCCATCAGTGAAGCCGAACAATAGAGATATAAGCGCTATCCCCTTCGGGCTACCGGAGACCAGGATTACTGCTGCCAGTGAAATCCAACCTTTGCCGGCGGACATGCCTTCTGTAAAAACGGTCACATAACCCAGGGAAAGGAACGCGCCTGCCAATCCACATAGTATCCCGCAGATCAACAGTGAAATTATTCGGATACGGTTGGCTGAAACTCCACTTGTATCCAGGCAGGTCCGGTTATAGCCAGCAGCACGTAAACGAAGCCCAAAGCGGGTTTTAAAAACCAGGTAGTGGACGATGATCACTGCCAGCACGGTCAGGTATACGATCAGGTTCTGTCCACTGATTACATCTCCGATGATCGGGATGTCCTTGATCAAAGGTATATCAATTTTTGGAATGGGTACAATTTCAAGGCTGGAAAATGCCCCTTTGACTTTGAAGATCTGGCGCAGCATATATGTTGTGAGTCCAAGTGATAATAGATTTAATCCAATACCAGTAATAAACTCATCCATTTTTAGAACAACAGCAAAAAGGACGAAGATGAGCGCCATCAGGATTGCGCCCAGAATGGCGAATAGGATACCCACCAGCCAGGAGTGGAAGTAATATGAGCCAAGCACGGCAAAGAAAGCCCCGCTTAACATCATCCCTTCCATGGCAATATTAAAGATGCCAGCATAGTAAGTCATCGATCCACCCAATGCTGCCAGCAGGATGGGCGTAGCAGCAGTCAACATTCCATTGATCAGACCAATGACAATTTTCAACTGGTTCTTCCTCTCATTTTGCGTCTCGCTTCCAACAGAGCAAAAAGGCTTTCAAAATATCCACGTCCAGCTACGACTATTAATACAATGACTGCCTGCAGAACCTTGATCAGCTCTCGTGGAACTTGCACTTGCAATTCCATCCCAAGGGCGCCTGTTTGTAGAATGGCAAAAAATAATCCGAAGACCAGTGTTAAGATGACGCCGGTGTTAGCAACCATGGCGATCATTACGCCATCCCAGGCGTAATTGGCGCCAATATCTTTGATGAAGCGGTGCGGACCAGCCATAATGATCAACCCGCCAGCGAGCCCGGCCAATGCCCCGGTGAGTAGCATAACTGCCAAATAATTTTTCTTCACATTAACCCCGCCCAGCCGGCTGAATAAACTATTTTGACCTGATATCCGCCATTCATAACCAGATGTTGTGCGATTAACAATGAACCAGATGATACCAAAGGCTAATAACATCACTATAACGTTGGAACTAAATGAGCCCCATTCCGGCATCCATCCATTTTGGTTGATGAGGGGTGTTTGTGGATGGTTGGCATTTTTTTCAAAAAATGGGTAGCTGATTGCCCAGAGCGTCAGGTAATCTGCGATCATATTCAGCATCAGGGTGGTGATAAATTCATTCATATTGAACAAGTGCTTTAACAGTGCCGCCACACCTGACCACAATGCCCCGCCCAGCATAGACAGAATGAGCAGCAGCGGAATCAATAATCCTGGGGGGAGATTAATATATAAACCGCCAACTGTGGCAAAGAGCGCACCCATCAACAATTGGCCTGGCTGCCCCAGGTTCACCGGCCCAGAGGCAAAAGCCACTGTTGCTGAAAGCCCGGTAAGCACCAACGGAACGGATTTATTCAATGTATAAGCGATCTTGTTCGGTGTTCCAAGGGAATATTCAAACAGCCGGTAATAGGCTTCTATCGGGTCCTTGCCCTGGATCGCCATCACCAGCGCACCTAAAATGAAGGCGAGTAAAATACCAACCAGATTGATAAGTATTTTACGCTTCATAGGTCATCCCTTCCAACATCAGGTAACCCACTTCGGTGATATTTGTTTTATCCGTCACCAGATCAGCGACAATCCTTCCCCTGTGCATCACTATCAACCGATCGGTAAGGCGAAACAGCTCTTCAAGGTCAGCAGATATGAGTAAAATACCGCGTTGTTTTGAACGCATCGTGGTAATCTGCTTGTGCACATACTCAATGGAACCAACGTCCAGCCCGCGTGTGGGTTGGTCCAGCAGGATGAAGGGAGCATCCAACAATAGCTCACGACCTAAAATCACTTTCTGCTGGTTGCCGCCAGAAAGAGAACGAAATAAAGTCTCTCCGGAGGTCATTTGCACATCAAAAATCTCTTGCACCTCAAGGGTGAACTGATTCGCTTGTTTGAAATTCAACACTTTGCCGCCCAGGCTGGTAAATCGCGGATTCAACCGATGATGTGTCATAATCACATTTTCAGTGATCCTGGCTGGCAGGCAGGCGCTCATATTCCCCCGATCCTGTGAAACAAATGCGATCTTCTTTCGTTTTTCAAGGATGGACTGGGGGATCACATCCTGACCCATGGCAGAAATTGTCCCGCTTTGCGGTTCGATTAACCCCATGATCACATTGACTAATTCAAGTTGGCCATTTCCTTCCACCCCAGCGATACCGACGATCTCGCCTGCCCGAACCTGCAAATGAATATTCTGCAATCGCGGTTTTTTGTCTGCATCGGTGTAATTCAGGTTGGAAATTTCAAAGAGTATATCTCCCGGTTTTTGTGCCTTGCGGATGGATTCAAAGATCACCTTACGGCCAACCATCATCTGTGCAAGGCCGGTCTTGGTGGCTTCCCTGGCTTCGATCGTGCCGATCTTCTTGCCTTTACGTAGCACCGTGATCCGATCGGAAAGATCAAGCACTTCATCCAGGTGGTGGGAGATGAACATAATGGTATGCCCGTTGTCTCGCAAGCGCTTAAGCTCGCTGAATAATTGCGGTATTTCCTGGGGTGTGAGAACCGAGGTTGGTTCATCCATGATTAACACTGAGACATTCCGGAATAGTAACTTTAATATTTCAACTTTCTGGCGGGCTGCCACTGAGATATCCGCCACTTTCGTATCCGGATCCAGGTTAAAGTGAAATTCCTTGATCTTGGCTTTCACCTGCTCCCGGGCTTTCTTTGAGTCCAAATGGTCCAAAAATTTCACTGGCTCATTCCCCAAGACCACATTCTCCCAGACAGAATATTCCGGGATGAGCAGGATCTCCTGGTGGACCATGCCAATTCCACTGGCGATTGCCTCGCCCGGATCGGAGAATTTCACCTTCTCTCCCCGTAAGATGATCTCACCAGAATCTGCAGGCTGCATGCCATAGAGTATCTTCATCAGGGTGGTTTTTCCAGCGCCATTTTCACCCACAATGGCGTGGATCTCACCCTCGCGGAATGTCACGCTGACGTCATCGAGTGCCACTAGGTTGGGTGGAAAGATCTTAACGATCCCATTCATTTCGATAATATCACCCACTTACTTCGCCCTTTCATTTCCCTGCTTTGGTATGAAGATGCCGGAAAATATCCCGGCATCTTCATTAAGGAACACTGCAAAATTGTACTTTACGGAACGTAGATCTCAACTTTCATTTCGCCTTTGATGATCTTATCGCGTAATGTATTAACCTTGTCCACAATCGCCTGCGGCAATATACCGCCATTGTCATCAAAGACCACACCCACTCCACCTGTCGCCAGACCGTAATTTAGCACCTGCCCGGGAACATAGGTGCCATCCTTGATAGTCTTGAAGATGTTGGTGATGGCCAGGCCAATATCCTTGATGTCGGATGCGACCACATGGCCGGGAACGAGGGCATTCTGATTGGTATCCACACCGATAGAGTAAAGATCGCGCTCACCTGAAGCCTGCAATACACCCATGCCAGCAGCCGCTGCAATCTGGAAGACAATATCAGCGCCCATATCATATAGCTGTAGGGTTGCCTGTTTGCCTTTTGCAGTATCTTCCCAGTCACCCAGGTATTTGCGTTCCATCACGATCGCAGGGTCCACGTATTTTGCGCCATTTTCGTAGGCGAACATGAATGCATCAATCACGGGATCCTGATCGCCACCCACTGCACCGATGATCTTCTGATCATTGACATTGGGAATGGTGGTATCCACGGTCAACATACCAGCCACCACACCCGTCAGGAAAGCGCTTTCCTCTTCAATGTAATCCACCGAAGTGATGGTGTTCTTGTCGTTCTTAACCACGGTGTCCAGATTCACAAAGATCTTTTCAGGGTACTTATCCGCGTACTCCTTCAGCAGGTCTTCATAACCATAGGAAATAACAAAGATCACGTCCGCGTATCCCACAGCAGCTTCCAGAGAGGGCTCGTACTGCGCGGGATCATAGCCATCTTCGATGGTGCGGATATCAACTCCATATTCTGCCTTGATCGCATCCATGCCTTTTTGGCCGGAATCATAGAAGGCATTATCTCCCAGGGAACCGTTGATCAGGTATACCACCTTTGAGGTATCAGCGCTGGTAGCAGCTGGTTCAGCAGCTTTCGAGGCACAACCAGCCAGAGCCATGGATAGGATGGTAAAAATGGATACAAGCAACATAAGCTTTTTCATAGTTTTCTCCTCTTATTAGATTTGATCTATTCATTTATGTGAAAAAAGTATGGATTATTTTCCTTTAAACCTCCTTGGCGCTTTAGTATGATTGATACATGCTATAAAAACCGCTTGACTGGATGAAATTTTCAACCTCATCCCGGGTGGGGATGGAAGTTTGCGCACCCAGACGGGTTAAAGAAATAGCAGAAATCGCGCATAAATCAAAGCTTTCGCCGGTTTTCTAACATTATGGATGGAAGTAGCGAAACTGCCTGAACATGTGCGTTTATACGCCAGCGCGGCATGCAACTACCGCCTGGTATTGGGTGGAAATCTATTCCCGCCAGCGTTTCGCCAGGCTTGGGTACCCTGTGAGTCCTTACCACCAGATCCATATTCTAACTGCCGACTACAGTAATATATCCCATTTCATCCCCTTCTGCCAGTGGATTCGCGGGGCACCAACCTGGCTTTCAAGACAACTCTCTGATTGGCTTCCGTCCTGTTCCCTTTGATTCGTTCGATCAGCAGATCAGTGGCATAACTCGCAATTTCACTAAACGGTTGCGCAACCGTCGTTAATGGAGGCACAACAAGAGAAGCCAGCTCAATATCATCAAAACCGATTATGGAAACATCACCAGGGATTGACAGGCCTGCTTTACGAATGGCTGCCATAGCGCCGATAGCCATCATATCATTGAAACAAAAGACCGCAGTTGGAAATTCAATTGCAGCCAGCAGGCTCTCCATTGCTTTTTCGCCGCTTAAGGTAGTGAAGTCCCCTACGATAATGTTCTCTTGCCTGACTGGAATCCCTGCCATCTTCATCGCTCCTTCATAGCCTTTTATCCGCTCCATGCTTGGGGAGAGGGTGATTAGCCCGGTAATGCAAGCGATGTTTTTATGACCCAGTTCGATCAGGTACCTGGTTGCGTCAGATCCAGCCTGCTCATTATCCACCTGTACCACATCTGCCAACTCCAGCGAGATGTTGCGGTCAGCCACCACAACCGGGATCTGGCTTTCAGAGAATTTCAGCAACTCCTTATCATCACCACCGGATGAAATGAAAATGACACCATCCACCCGCTTGGCAAGCAGGGTATTAATGTAATTGGTTTGTTTTTCGGGGTTGTTATCGCTGTTGCCAAGGATGACGCTGTAGCCTTGCTGGTAACCGTAATCCTCGATCTTGCGTGCCACTTCAGCAAAGAACGGGTTAGAAGCATCGGGCACGATCAAGCCAATGGTTTTGGTGACGCCTGAGCGCAGGCTGCGGGCAACATTATTCGGGTGATATCCCAATGCTTCCATGGAATGGAGGACACGCTGACGGGTGGAGGGATCAACCACTCTGGTGTTATTGATCACGTGAGATACAGTGGTGATGGATACGCTGGCAGATAATGCGACATCTTTAATGGTGACTCGTTTAATATTGCCACTCTCCTCTCTACGCAAACGTTTGCGCAATCGTTAACATTAGGATAGCAATTCTATGCCGTGGTGTCAAGTACCAATTAATTATTAACCCATCTATTCTAATGGCTTCAGTAAAATGGTATCACAATTGATTGTTTAACAAAAAGGGCATGTTGTTGGATGTAGCAACTTGATATATATTTATCTCATCAAGAAGGATCAGCTTTCACAGAATGACAATGAAGACCCAGCCTTACATTTGCGCAATGCGGGGTATTGGACATAATTAATGACAAAGGAGTTTTATATGCTATTAGCTGATGAACGAAATTCAATTGTGGAATTTGGGAAGAAGATGCTGTCCAGTCAGTTGACAACCGGTTCGGGCGGGAACCTGAGTATATTCAACCGGCTACAAGGGTTAATAGCCATCAAACCGAGCGGTGCAGATTACCTTACCATGAAACCTGAGGATGTGGTGGTTGTCTCTCCCAAGGGTGCGATTGTAGATGGCAAGTATAAGCCTTCGAGTGAATTGCGGTTTCATCTGGCGTTATATGAGAAGCGGGCTGAAGTCAATGCAGTTGTCCACACCCATCAGGTATATGCCACTACGGTAGCCTGTATGAACTGGGAGTTACCTGCCGTCCATTACCTGGTTGGTTTTAGCGGAAATAAAGTACCCCTGGCGAAGTATGCCACTTTTGGTACACAGGAGCTCTCCGATAATATCGTTACCGCAATAGGGAAATACAATGCCTGCCTGATGGCCAATCATGGCATTGTTACGGTGGGGCAGGATCTGGGTTCGACATTTGCCACGGCTGAAGAACTGGAGCTGGTCTCCCGCATTTACTGTCTGGGAAAATGCATCGGCGAGCCGGTGATATTATCAGATACAGAGATGGAACGGGTGGTTAACAAATTCTCCACCTATGGAAAACAGTCGGTGGAGTAGCTGCATATCATGGCCAGCCGAAGCGTTCCAGGTCAATCTCTCCATCCGGAGTGAATTCCACGCCTTCCCCTTCCAGCAGGAGTCGCTGCTGGAGAGAACCATAACCGTAACCGTGGGGACTGATTCTCCCTTTGGCGTTGATCACCCGCTGCCAGGGTACATCTGAATCCGCTGGCAGGGAGGCCATGGCATAACCCACCATGCGGGCAGTACAACCGCCAGTCAATTCTGCCACGCGTCCATAGTTACATACCCTGCCGAGTGGTATCTGCCGGACAACATCCTGAATACGGGCATAGATCAAACTGGAAGCAGGCTCTGATTTCATAAGCTCGTTAGCACCTGGGTGCGGTCGAAGATATCCGGTTTCAAGCTGGGGTTTTCAAAGTACAGCTTGCTTTCTTTAAGAAAGTAGATAAGCGATAGGAAAGCATTGGCAACAATACGCGCTGTGTTTTCGGTGTTATACCAACCCGAATCAACGAATAAATTTCTGCGGACTGCCACCCAGGCGGAAAGGGTATGCTGCCAATCCGGCACTATATTAGCTCCCTCATCCAGGTGGCGCAGCCAGCAATCGGGTTGGGAATGGATAGATAGATTTGAACGGTAAGCAGTAATGACAGCTTCACGTGTGAGAGTTTCGGGCAATACTGCATCTACACGTTTCAGGTCAGCCACGGTGAAGATCGGCCAGGAAGCCGCGAAGCGTTTGACATACATCCTCATGAGCGATTTTGGGTTATCCATGACATTATTGAATCGAGCCGCCCAATCCGCATCTACACAGATAGCCGGGGACCATGATTCCGGGTTCACCTCCCCGGTGGTTATTTCAGCGGTGGCTGCCAGCACTGTCCATGCCAGCAAGAAAGCTGGAGCATGCTGTTCAGGGGTTAGCTCACGCTGCTTCCAGGCGGTCTCGAACAGATCATTCAGCATCCTTTTTGGCTCTTTTGCCAGGCGAAGGAAGTGGGAGAAATCGGATGTGATTTGGGTCTGGCGGAAGATTGTTTCAGGGCAGGGCATACTTAACTCCAATTTAGGTAACTTTTAGCTAAATATATCATCAATAAGAATAAGCAGTAATAAAAAATATTTGAAACCTGAAACGAGCAAGACTATAATGTTAGAAACCATGAAGTGAAAGGATGAATAATACAATGATGATCAGTAAAGAGTTAAACGCATTAATTAATGACCAGATCGGTCATGAGTTTGAAGCTTCACATCAGTACCTCCAGATTGCAGCTTATTTTGAATCCCACGCACTCAAGGGTGTCGCTAAAATGTTCATCAAGCAATCTGATGAAGAGCGGGAACACGGCAAAAAGTTTGTGAACTACATCATGGAAACAGGTGGCGAGTTGAAAGTGCCCGCCATCCCGGCTGGTAAAACGGCATTCGCAACCGCAGAAGAAGCTGTGCAATATGCGCTGGACTGGGAGTGGGAAGTGACCCGCCGCATCAACACGTTGATGGATCTGGCAATCAAGCAAAATGATCACCTGGCGCGTGAGTTCCTGGGTTGGTTCGTTACTGAACAACTGGAAGAAGTCAGCCACATGGACACCCTGCTGCGGGTGGTGAAACAAGCCGGTGAGAAGAATCTGCTGATGATGGAAGCCTATCTGGCGCATGAGTAATTTGCCTTGGTAGTGAAAGGAATAATTGCCTTGTCATGAGAGTAGAAAAAGCGGGCTGTGGAATAAACACAGGCCCGCTTAGTTTTTATGCAACATCACTTCCTATTCTGATTTCTTTTTCTTCATACCCCACAAAAGCAAAGCCAGGCCGGTACCCAGCACCAACCCACCCAACAGCCCAGGTGAAGATTTCCAGAAAACAGATGCGAAGAACCCAAAGAACACCACCAGTAATGCTGCCTGGTAATACCATCCTAATTCCTTTTTGAAAGCTTCAAGGGTAAACCAGCCAATTGCCAGGCCAAACACGACTACACCCGCGAAACGGACCTATACACCCAGGATGAATAACACCTGGTTTATAACTTCATATGCCTCACCCATTGTTCCTCCTTCTAAACTAGATGCCAGATTAACCACGACAATATCATTATAGCACCTAGAGCAATCCGGGAAACGACAGCCCAACCGATGCCAAAGGCCATGGCTTTTGTGGTCACCCAGGCCAGCTTCCAGTCTTTCGTGCGCAGCATTTCTATTAGCAGCACACCCAGAATGGTAAATACGACTCCCCCAATAATCGGCAGCAAGAAAGTACCGATGATGCCAGCCAGGTAGCCGAAGGTGATAGACCACCAACTGGCTCCGGTTTGGCGGGCTTTTGTGCCAACGAAGAGGTTATCAGCCAGGTTGCCGGCAATCATCAATAGGGTGATGAAGGTGAAGAACAACCATGCTGGCCAGGCAAATCCGTCCACGATTGCATAGACCAGCGCTGCAAGCCAGATGATATTTAGTCCGGGGTAGATCGGGATGATCAAACCCAGCCACCCGACAAGCATGGTAAGGAAAACCAGCCCGGGCAACAGATATGGTGTGATGGCGCTCCAATCCATTTAGTTGCTGATCCGTTCGATGCCGCCCATCCATGGTTTTAGCACATCAGGCACGATAATGGAGCCATCGGCTTGCTGGTAGGTCTCCATCACAGCGATAAGGGTACGTGGCAACCCAAGGCCGGAGCCATTGAGGGTGTGTACGAAGCGCGGTTTACCGCCATCAGCGGGGCGATATTTGATGTTTGCGCGCCGCGCCTGGAAATCACCCACATTTGAGATGGAAGAGACTTCCAGCCACTCTCCGCAGCCAGGCGCCCACACCTCCAAGTCATAGGCGATCATCCCATTGAATCCCAGGTCGCCGGTGCACTGCTGGATCATTCGGTAGTGCAGCCCGAGGTCCAGACAGGTTTGAGCAGCATCATGGACCATCTTCTGGAGTTCCTTCATCGACTCTTCTGGTTTGCAGTATTTGTACATCTCCACCTTGTCAAACTGGTGGCCGCGCTTGATGCCGCGTACATCCCTACCCGCGCTCATTTTTTCACGCCTGAAACAGGGTGTATAGGCGGTGTAGTTAAGTGGCAGGGCAGCTTCATCCATGAAGTCACCCATGTGGATGCCGGTTAATGGCACTTCCGCTGTGGGAACCATCCAGAAGTCTTCCTCCGCGTCATGGTACAGGTTATCGCGGAATTTGGGCAGCTGCCCTGAGGCGAAGAGCACATCACTCTTCACCATGAAGGGTGTGTATTTCTCGGTGTAACCTTGACGAATATGAAGGTCCAGCATCCACGCAATCAGGGCGCGCTGCAGCCGGGCGCCGGCGCCAGTCAATACATAGAAACGTGAGCCGGTCAGTTTGATTCCTTCTTCGAAGTTGATGATACCCAAATCCGGGCCGAGATCCCAATGAGCTTTGGGGGTGAAGTTGAACTCCCTGGGTTGACCCCAGGTCTGGATGACCGGGTTGTCGTGGTCGTCTTTGCCCAGCGGTACTGCAGCATCCGGGATGTTCGGGATGGTGTGGATGATGGACTGCAACTCTTCGTCCAACTGCTTGAATTGCTCGTCCAGTTGGCTGATGCGGTCACCCAGGCTGCGCATGGCGTCGATCTTTTCCTGGCGGGCGGCCAGATCTTTTATCTGGCTGATCTCTTTTGAAACAATATTTCGTTGCGCCTTGAGAGACTCCACTTCAGATTGGGCAGCGCGACGGCGGGTGTCAATCCCCAGCACTGCATCCACAGGGGATGGATCCATCTGGCGCTTGCGCAAAGCCTCGCGGACGATTTCTGGTTTGTCTCGAATAATATTGATGTCTAACATAGCACCTCCACATAAGAATGAATACAGCCCACTCGCCTTGCAGGACGAGGGGCTGCCCGTGGTGCCACCTGCTTTCATCCCGACGGGGCGGGACCTTTGAACGCGATAACGGGCGTACCCGTTTCCCTTACGAACGCCAGTAATGGCGTGTCCTTGCGGGAAAGCCGGCCCAAATCTGGGCGCTGAAGCGGAAGGATGCTGCTGCTCGACCTGCTTGCACCGGCCGCAGGCTCTCTGATCATGCTGATGGCATCCACTCTCCAGGTTCGGAGTATTCCTGAAATTATAGCGGGATTGGGTGAAAAGTCAATCATCCAGAGTAACAGCTGGCTGATTTCTGTAAATCACCCAAGCTGGTGGAGTGAGGGGTTTCTGATGGTACCCAAACAAACCCCATCCAGGTAGGATGCTTTTGATGTGGTAATAATCTGCGTGTAAGTAGTCAATTCATCGATGCTGTAATATCACTATTCATGGCAGGTCGGATTGGTGTACCCGCCATGGTGATTGAAGTGAATTTTTGATTTGAATAATAAAAAGAGCTGGCGGTATTAATTCAACCTGCTCTGTCTTTCTTGCATTCCTTACTGGACTTCAAATTCCAGCGTCTTGTTTAACTCGTCGTTCAAGTAGATGTCAACTTTGTATTTGCCAGTAGGCCAAAGATTGTCGTTTGAAAGGCTGAATGGGATGGTAGCATCGCCACTGGTCATTGAGAATTCATCAATTACCAGACCTTTTTCTGTGTCGACCACATCCACTGCTGTCCATACGGCTTTGACGGTTGTGTCATCAGGTGCATTTTTCAATTCAATGATGGCGTAAAAGGTGGCATCCTGGCTGAACACACTGGTCTGCTGGCTGCCTGTGTCATCGGCTGACATGACTGCACTGGAAATATTGGCAGTGCTGGCACTGAATCCACAGGCTACAGTGATAATGCCGATCAGCAGCGCAACCATAAGTAATTTAAATGTCGATTGTTTCATAGGTTCTCCTTTTACCTTTTATTTTACTCATCGATTCAAACAGATGCAACCTTGATTCAGGATTTTTCGCGGAGTGTAGAGGCTTTAATTAGACAGTTAATAGAAACTTAATGCTTAGACGGTGGACACTTTCCTGCCAATGATAAACATTTATTGCAATATTTTCCCATTTCTATGCGAAAATTATTTGTCAGAAATAATTGCAGGTTTTATCATCCGGAATAATGAGAATGAGGTCTTGTCTAAAGTATGAGTACCTTTTTCAGGGGTAAGTGTGCTTCGCTTAATATTCCTTGGCCTGTTATATATGGTTACACCTTCATCTCTGCCAGCCTGTATGTATTTTTTGAGTGGCTGTTCGTCATCACCAAACCATCCTTCTTAAACACAGTCTCAATACTGCGTAAAATCGGAATATTAATATTTACCTGCTCAGTTATCACCGGACTGCTCTTTGCCATCTTGGGTGTGATCTATCTTCTCAGTTTACTACTACGGGATAAGGCAAGTGCCAGGTTTCTTATTGGAATTGGGATGTTAATCCCAGCCTTGATCCTTGCCTCGATGGCTGTGTTGCTGGTTGATAATTTCACATATACTGTGTTTAGATTTGGGATAGTCTCTTCAAGTGGATTCACTACGGGCGTGTATATCTGTATTTTCCTGTTGCTTGTATATGCCTTTTATTGCAGGTCAACAGGGATCGTAACGTGGCTGAAAAAGATATCTCTGTTTAACCACAGGCTTTCCATCCCCGGTATGGTGATGGCGGTTATCCTTTTGTTTTTGATTTCTTATTACAGTGCCAGCGCCACAAACCTTGCTGCAGTATCCGAAGCAGACCAGGCAAACGCGAGGTATCCCAATATCCTGCTCATCACAAGTGAGGGTCTTGATGCCAATCATCTGTCCATTTACGGGTATGACCGGGAAACGACCCCGCATATTTCTGAGTTGGCGCAGACATCACTGGTGGTTGAAAATGCTTTCACCAATGCCGGGCATACAGCCGGCTCGCTGATTTCCATCTATACAAGCAAATATCCCACCAAAATGCGAGTGCTTTATCCGCCGGATATCTTGAAGGGCATGGATTCGTATCAGCATTTGCCTGGGATATTGAATACACTGGGATATTTGACGGTCCAATATACAACCCCGTATTTTGGAGACGCCTATACCCTAAACCTGCTCTACGGGTTCGATATTGCCAATGGCCGTTCCATCAACCAGAGCTCCGTCTACAGTAAGATCAGCCACTATATCCAGACAGATTACGCCTATTTCTTATATGAGATTACCAACCGGTGGTTTGACCGGATCCGCCACATTTTCTTCATCAAGAAGATGGATAACTATCAGGCGCTGATCCAGGGGAAAGCGCAAAGGTTTGATGACACGGAGAAAGTGGATAGCATCCTCTCACTGATCTCTAAGAAAAACAGGCCTTTCTTCATTCACCTGCACTGGATGGGTACCCATGGACCAACCTACCTTCCGCAGGTGCGGGAGTTTTCAAAAGGAAAGAGTGTTGAGACCCAGAAATTGCTGGATGACGACTTTTATGATGACTCCCTGTTGGAGTTTGACGAAAAGGTTGGGAAGCTGGTGGAGAAATTGTCCCGATCCGGCTTGTTAGGTGATACGATGATCATCATCGGCAGTGACCACAATCGCGGATGGAGCACCACCCAGAAGATACCCCTGTTGATCCATTTTCCGGGGGAGCAATATGCCAGGGTCAGGAAAGCGAATATACAGAATATGGATATTGCGCCTACGGTACTGGATTACCTGGGGATTAATAAACCAGCCTGGATGGCAGGCACTTCTTTTTTGCGGAATGAACCCGAAAACCGCCCGATCTTCAGCGGCGGAGCGGATATTGAAGAGCTGGTGAGTAGCAGCGCAGTTGCGGAAGTGGTTCACCCACCGTTTTACCAGTTCGGTTATGTTAGCATGGTCTATTGCGACACTTGGTACCGGCTGGATCTGAGCGCCTATGAGCTGACTTCAGGTCAGGTATCCGGGCATAATGACGGATGCGAGGATAGTATTACCCGGGAACAGGCACTGGGGTGGATGATCCAACACCTGAAGGAAGGGGGCTTTGATGTGTCAGAGTTGGAAATTGGAGAAAGTAAGTAAAGATGGGTGGCAGGAAAACAGCGCGGGAATGACGGATGATCTGCGCGTGCAGGAGGAATGATTTCCTTCTTGATTATCGCACGAACCTGTGCTAAAATAGCTTTGTTGTAACACTTACCGATATGGCTTTCACCGAAAAGTGGGTATCCCCCACTTTTCTGCATCTAACCCTTTTAAGACAATCATAGTGGAGATTGAGCAAGAATGAAGAACGAGTTTGTACTGGCTTTCAATGAAGTCCTGGAAGAGAAGCAGCTTCCGAAAGAGATCATCCTGTCGGCCCTTAAATCCGCCATGGAGTCAGCCTATAGACGCGCGGTGAATGCCCCGCAGAAGCAACCGGTGGAAGCCACGATCGATCCGGAAACCGGCAAGGTGACCGTATACGCTGAAAAGGAAGTGGTGGAAAGCGTAATGCTGGAAGGCACCGAGGTTGTTCTAGAAGAGGCCCGCAAAGTCAACCCGGAAGCTGAGCTGGGGGACATGGTGATGGTGGAATCCACCCCGGCTGATTTTGGCCGAATTGCCGCGCAAACAGCCCGCCAGGTTATCCAGCAGCGCATCCGCGATGCGGAACGCTCCTCGCAAATGGAATACTTCGAAAAGCAAAAAGGGGAGATCACTTCTGGTATTGTACAGGCGACCAATGTGACCGGTACAACTGTAAGCCTCGATTTGAAAGCAGAAGGCATCATGCCGCGGAAAGAATCCATTCCGGGCGAGCGCTTTCGTCAACGAGAACGCGTGCGGGCGCTATTGTTGGAGGTAAATGACAACCCCCGCGGTCCACAGATCATTCTTTCACGCGCGCACCGCAACTTCTTGCGCCGCCTGCTCGAAACCGAGGTGCCGGAAATCTATCACGGCGTGGTGGAGATCCGAGCCATATCCCGCGAACCCGGTCAGCGTGCCAAAGTAGCTGTGGCAGCCGCCCAGCAGGGTATTGACCCGGTTGGCGCCTGCGTGGGCATTCGCGGTGTGCGTATCCAGGCGATTGTGCGTGAGTTGCACGACGAGAAGATCGATGTTATCGAATGGAACAGCGACCCTGCTATCTATATTTCCAAAGCCATCAGCCCGGCGCGGGTGAACGGCGTTTACCTGAATGACAACCTGGTTGGCAGCAAGACCGCCACCGTGGTGGTACCCGAAGATCAACTGAGCCTGGCCATTGGTCGGGATGGACAGAATGCCCGCCTGGCAGCAAAACTGACCGGCTGGCGCATTGACATTAAGAGCCTGCCTGAAGCGGCTGGCGACGCGATGGCCAAGCTAAAGAGTAATGAAGAGTATAAAGTCATTGCTGAAGCCGAAGCGGAGAATATCCCCGCGATTGAGGGGTACCTGCAGAAGAAGGTGGAAGGACGCCCGCTGCAGCCGGAAGAATACGATCAACTGGCACGCTTCGTGGACAGGGTGGAGCGGAAATCGGCTGTGAAGCGCCAGGCTGAGAAGAAGCCGGAAGACCTCCAGCGCGCAATGGTGATGGCTACCATTCCAACCCGGGCTTTTGAAACCGGCCTCGATGAGTTGAAACTGGATGACCATATTACCAGCCCCTTACTGGAAGCTGGTTATGTTACCCAGGGAGACCTGGCTCTCCAATTCAAGCTGGATCCAGATGCGATCCTTGGACTGCAGGGTTTTGGCCCCCGGTACATGATTACCATTGAAGAAGCGCTTCGCAAAGCCAATTTGATTGAAGAACTACCGAAGGAAGTCGAGACGGTCGTTGAAACTGAGGATGCTGTTGAATCTCAACCGCTGCAAGCTGTGGAAAGCGAAGCTGCACCCCAGGAAATTGTGGCGGAAGGTGAGCCTTCCACTATCACGCAAGAGGAAGAAGTACCAGTAGATCTTGCGAAGATCTTTGAAATGAATCCGGACGTGTTGGTGGCCAACGCCGCTGTTGAAGAGGAAGATGAAGAAGGCCAAAAGAAGGATGGCGGCAAGAAAAAGAAAAAGAAGCATGTTGAAATCACTTATGATCCAGATCGGGATTTGACGATTGTAAAAAAGAAACACAAACAGGGTTCCGCTGGCGCCTGGAATGAGTGGGAAGAATAGTAACCACTTCATGAATGGAGTAACTATATGACTCCCCGGCTTGCTGTTCACAAAGCTAAGAAGGTGCCACAGCGGACCTGCGTGGGTTGTCGTCAGGTGCTTCAGAAACGGCAATTGATCCGCCTGGTGCGAACCCCTGAAGGAGTGAGGATAGACCCGACCGGGAAGCTGGCTGGCCGGGGGGCCTATCTTCATGACAGCCGAACATGCTGGGAGAAAGCTCTCAAGGGAGCCATGGGGGCGGCTCTGAAGATGGAGCTGACAGAAACGGATAAGTTGGTATTAAAAGAGTATGCTTCCAGGTTACCGGAAGCTGACACGAGCGATGGAGATCAGGTGCAGTAACAGGATATCGAATGGCAACCTGAACACCTGAGGAAATCTCGCTCATAGAGGTATCTAAGGATACCTATAAAACATAATTGCAAGTGAGCACGTAGAATTAAGGAGGTGCTACATGGGCGAGAATAATAACACCATTGTATTACCGGGAAACATCACCGTACGTGAACTGGCGGGATTGCTGGCAGCAAGCCCGATCCAGGTGATTAAAACCTTGATGACCAATGGCGTCATGGCTAATATCAACCAGATGATTGATTTCGACACTGCGGCCATTGTAGCTTCAGAACTGGGTTTTGAAGCGGTGATGGAACAGATGGTCGAGGAAGAACAAAAAGAAGAAGGAGCGCTGGCCGGTTGGAAGAAGGAGATCGAAAAGGAAGATCCCAAAAATCTGGTCAAGCGTCCGCCGGTGGTCACCATCCTCGGGCACGTGGATCACGGCAAGACCACCCTACTGGATGCCATCCGCCATACGGATGTGGCCAGCGGCGAAGCTGGCGGCATTACCCAGCATATCGCGGCTTACCAGGTGGAGCACAAAGGTCAGCTGATCACCTTCCTGGATACTCCCGGTCATGCAGCTTTTACAGCCATGCGTGCCAGAGGTGCCCAGGGAGCAGATATCGTTATTCTGGTGGTAGCAGCTAATGACGGCGTAATGCCCCAGACAAAAGAAGCCGCGGCACATGCCAAGGCAGCCCAGGTGCCCATCATCGTGGCATTGAATAAGATCGACCGCCCGGATGCCAACCCGGATTTTGTTAAAAAACAGTTGGCGGATATTGGCCTGGTGCCAGAAGATTATGACGGCAACACCATGGTTATCCCGGTATCAGCCAAGCAGAAACTTGGGATTGAAGACTTACTGGAAGCCATCATTCTTGTTGCCGATTCAGCAGAGATCCTGGGTAATCCGAAAGGGCGCAAGCTGGGGTCTGTGATCGAAGCAGAACTGGACAAGGCAAAAGGAGTGATCACCACACTGCTGGTCCAAAATGGCACACTGGAGATGGGGGACGTAGTTGTGGCAGGTACCGCACTGGGCAAGATCAAAGCCATGTTCGATTATAAAGGCAAACAGATCCGAACTGCCGGGCCGTCCACGCCAGTAGCTGTGATGGGATTGAACGATGTACCAACCGCTGGAGATGTTTATGAAGTGGTGCCATCCGAGAAGGATGCTCGCGTAAAAGTGGATGCCTTGCGGAATGCCAGGATTGTCAACCTGCAAGCACCAAAAGCGACACTGGAAGATATATTCAAGCTGATCAAAGAAGGGGAAGCCAGGGAATTGAACCTGATCATTAAAGCAGATGTACAGGGGTCTCTGGAGCCCATTGTCACATCGCTGCAGGATCTGAATAAAGGTACGATCAAGATCAACATCCTGCACGCGACCACTGGGAATATCAGCGAGAGCGACATTCTGTTAGCATCAGCTTCGCAGGCTGTTGTCATCGGATTCAATGTAACAGCAGATACTGCTGCCCGCCGCCTGGCGGAAACAGAGGGAGTATCCATCCGTCTCTATACCATCATTTACCGACTGATCGAAGATGTTGAAAAAGCATTAAAAGGTATGCTGGCGCCTGAATTCAGAGAAGAAATCATTGGCCAGGCTGTCGTTCAGGTCGTCTTTAAGATTGGCAAAGTGGGCAACATTGCTGGCTGCCGGGTTACCAGTGGAGAAATTCGCCGCAACGCGAAGATGCGCGTGACACGCAACAGCCAGGTGATCCACGAGGGTGAGGTGGGTTCATTAAAGCATGAGAGGGACGATGTTAAGGAAGTGCGGCAGGGTTTCGATTGTGGGATTGCGTTGAAGAACTTCACAGATTATACTGCCGGAGACACCTTGATCAGCTACACTATTGAGAAAGTTGGCGCTCTGAAGAGCGGGCTACTGGAGTAGAAATGCCATCAACTGTCAGACTCGAACGAATAGCTGACCGCATCAAACAGATGCTGGCTACTTTGGTCATGCAAAAGGTCAACGATCCGCGCCTGGAAGGGGTCTTTATTAACGATGTCAAAGTAGACCGGGAGCTGGCATACGCAGACGTGTATGTATCAGCAGTGGAAGGCGTTGAACGTGCCAAAGACATTGTGGATGCTCTTGAGCATGCCAGCGGTTTCTTACGGCATGAACTGGCGGGGCAAATTGACCTGCGCAGCTTTCCGCGCCTGAGATTTCATTGGGATCCGACACCCGAACATGCCGATCATATTGAAAAAATCCTGGCCAGCATTCGGCCTGAACTTGATAAAGCAGAGGATGAAAAAGGTGATACTGGCAGATAACATTCACTCGCGAATTTGGAGCGAGGTAAGAAAAGCCAACCGGGTATTGGTGGTATCACATGTGCGTCCAGATGGCGACGCAGTGGGGGCTTTGCTGGCAATGGGGCTGGGGCTGCAAGCGTTGGGAAAACAAGTCCAAATGGTGCTGACAGATGGCGTTCCCGGCAGCTGCAAGCATCTGGAAGGTGCAAACCAGGTAAAGCACAAACCGGAAGGTGATTTTGACCTGATCATCGCGCTGGATGCTTCAGACCTGCGCCGAACCGGATCCGCGCTGGAGGGATATCGCAAGCCGGATATTAATATAGACCACCATGTCACCAATGACGGCTTCGGACACCTTAATTTCATTTTGCCAAAAGCTGTAGCCACCTGTGAAATATTAACGGAGTACATATCCCACTGGGGATTGGAAATCACCCCCGGTATGGCAAATGCGCTGCTCACTGGTATCCTGGCGGATACGTTAGGCTTCAGAACCGCTAACATGAAACCGCAAACACTTCGCCTGGCAGCGGACTTGATGGAAAAAGGAGCAGACCTGCCTGTGCAGTACACGCATGCGTTACTGCGGCGATCATTCAATGCCGCAAAATATTGGGGCGCGGGTTTATCCTCCCTTGAACGAATGGATCGAATGGTGTGGGTGACACTAGATCTGGCATCCCGTGAACGAAGCAGCTATCCAGGCAATGACGATGCTGACCTGATTAATGTCATTTCATCGATTGATGATTTTGACATTTCACTGATATTTGTTGAGCAAAAAAATGGTACAGTTAAGGTAAGTTGGCGTTCCATTCCAGGGTATGATGTTTCCACAATTGCCCTCCAATTTGGGGGAGGTGGGCATCCGGCAGCAGCCGGCGCTGATATTCCTGGTAAACTCGAAAATATTCAAAAAGACGTGCTGGAAGCCACCCAAAAACTGTTGAATTCACATCAATCTCAGGGATAAACGAAGATTGGAGTAAATGAAAGATGAACTCAGAAAATCGCTTTAATATGCAAAATGCCATATCCGGTGTGCTGGTGGTGGATAAACCTATCGGTCTGACCTCCCACGATGTTGTTCAGGTGATCCGCCGGGGAACGAACATTCAGCGCGCTGGCCATACTGGAACACTGGATCCACGCGCTTCAGGCGTATTGGTAATCCTGATCGGCCCGGCAGTGAGATTGAGTGAATATGTCTCTGCGTCCGATAAGCGTTACCAGGCCATTATTCGATTGGGAGCCACCACTGATACCTACGATGAGGAAGGTAAAGAAACGGCCTCCACCCCCGTTGAAATTACAGAAGCCCAATTTGAAACTGCCCTGAAAAAATTCATCGGTGAGATTGAGCAAGTTCCTCCCCCGTACTCTGCGGTTAAAGTGGATGGCAAAAAAGCTTACGACCTTGCGCGTAAGGGAGAGGAAGTGGAACTGTCTCCACGCATTATCAATGTCTACAACTTGGAACTGCTGGAATGGGCTCCGCCTGAAGCCGTTATCGATGTGTATTGTTCTTCTGGCACATACGTTCGCTCACTGGCGAATGACCTGGGCAACGAATTGGGCTGCGGCGCTCACCTGGTGGGATTGCGCCGTACGAAGAGTGGCCGCTTCACCCTGCGCGATGCAGTACCCCTGCGCAAACTGAGGGATGCATTTGAAGCAGGAAATTGGTACCAGTATCTCATCCCGGCGGCTGAAGCGCTTTCCGACTGGCCGGCTGTTGAACTGGACCCGCAGGAGTTGGAAACCATCAAGCATGGCAACAAGATCGCATCCAAACCAGGATCTACGGGTTGGGTGAGAGGAATTTCCCAACAAGGCGAGCTGGTGGCGCTGCTTGAGCATAATGATGAAACGAATGAGTGGCAGCCTAAAAAAGTCTTCTTCTCATAAACATTGATAGGTTCAAATCACTCAGAGTGGGTCGTGAAATGCAACACCATACACAGCTATCAGACGTCCAACTGGGTAAGACATGGTTGACAATCGGATCATTTGATGGTGTCCACATTGGACACCAGTATTTAATTAATCAGATGGTGAATGGAGCGCATGCCAACGGGGCAGGCACGGCGGTTTTAACATTTCATCCACATCCGGCGGTAGTGTTGCGGGGAAAGCAGGATTCCTTCTACCTGACTGGACAGGAAGAGAAAAGAGAACTGCTGGAAGATCTGGGGGTGGATATATGCATTTCCATGGAATTCAACCTCACGGTGGCTTCTTACACTGCGCAGTTCTTTCTCGAAATGCTTTCCCACCAGATGGAATTGAGAAAGCTGGTTGTTGGTCAGGGATTCGCGCTTGGCCGCGGACGTACGGGTGACATCCCTATGCTGGAGCATATTGGCGCAGAGCAGGGATTTGATGTGGATGTGATCCGTCCTGCACAAACTGGTAACCTGATTGCTTCGTCCAGCCAGGTACGTCAATTACTCTCAGACAGGGATGTGGAGAAAGCCGCAGAAATGTTGGGGCGGAGATACTCGCTTCCTGGTATTGTTACCCATGGCGATGGGCGGGGGCGAGGGTTGGGATTTCCCACCGCGAATATTGCAACCTCAAAAATGAGGCTGCTGCCAGGCAGCGGTGTTTACGCCTGCATCGTTACCTCGGAGGAGAAAAAATATAAAGCCGTCGCCAATATCGGTGTGCGGCCGACTTTTAACCTCCCTGATAAAACCACCCACCTTGAAGTACACCTGTTGGATTTTGATCGCGAAATCTTTGGCGAGTTGATCACTGTGGAATTTGCACATTTTCTAAGGAATGAGATAAAGTTTGCATCAGCATCCCAGCTTACAGCCCAGATCCAGATGGATATTCAGTCAGCGAGAGAGATCTTATGAATTCGACCGAGCGGCAAATATACCTGCTTAACCCGCGCGAGTACAGCCCCGAAATCATCGCGGTGGCATTCGCCAAGACTTCGCGCTCTCCGGAGTCCTTTCGGGATATTGCCAGCGACCTGAATGATGAAAAGAGCGCGGACTTCCATGAGAAATGGGTGGTTGGTTATGGTCACTCCTCGGTGGCGGAACATGCTGTTCTCCATATGGCTTTTGAGAATGTTTCGCGCCTGGCGGTGGAAACAATCGAATCCAACCGATTAGCTTCTTATACCGAAAAATCCACCCGCTATCAGAAATGGACTGCAGGTGCGTATTACACACCATTTGAGGTAACGCAAGCTGGGCTGGAAAAGGAGTACCGGAAACTCACCGGGATGCTTTTTGAGACCTACGCCAGATCACTGGAGATGTGCAAAGTAATAGTCCAGGGCGAAAATCCCCGTAAGGTGGAAGAGACTGAGGCTATTTGGGAAAGACGCATCCGCTCAGAATATGTGGATGTATGCCGGTTCCTACTGCCAGCCGCTTCTCTGGCCAATCTGGGTATGACTGCCAACGCCCGTGTGTTGGAAGGGATGATCCGTAAAATGCTCTCCCATCCCCTTGACGAAGTCCGCGCGATTGGCAGCCAGGTGAAGAAAGTAGCTGTTAAAGAAGTACCGACCCTTCTTAAATACGCGGACGCTATGCCCTACCTGGTGGATACTCCCGCACTGCTTTCGATGGATGCCCAAAGTGTAGGCCTGAAGGCTGGTCGTAGTTCAGACTGGTGTACGTTGCTAAACTGGCAACCGGACGGGGAAGATGAACTGATCGCTGCGGCACTTTTCCGCTTTTCCGGGGGATCTTATGAAGACGCTTTGAGCAGAGTGAAACAATTCAGCCCCGAACAAAAACAGCAGGTCTTTGAGCACCTGTTAGGCGGCCTGGGCAAATTCGATACACCCCTGCGGGAACTGGAACACATCACCTATACCTTCGCTATCGTCATGGATCAAGGCGGATATTTTGAAGTCAAACGGCACCGGATGATGACTCAGACGGTTCAACCATTAACCAGCCGGCTGGGATACACCATCCCGGTGAAAGTTATGCAGGCTGGTTTTTACGATGATTATTGCCGCGCCATGGACAGCGTGTATGAAGGTTATCAAAGGCTGGAACCCGCGCTCGCTGAGGCTGTCAGCTATCTTATCCCCAATGCTTTTAACCGACGGGTGCTGTTGAGCATGAACTTCCGCGAGGCATTCAATTTCTGCGCTTTGCGCAGCGCCTCCAACGCCCACTTTTCTGTCCGCCGGGTGGCGCGCAGGGTGGCTGAGGAAATTCAGAAGGTACACCCCATGCTGGGCAGGTATATTCAGGTGAGCGCTGATGAGACCTGGCAGAGTGTTGAGCGGGATTATTTCCTGCAGGTATAAATACATAATACATAGTAAATCAGCTTCATAAGTGAGATTATGACCCATCCCAGATTAGTAGTAGAACTTGTTCCCAGGTCTTGTTTTTTCTCCAACTTGCGCTCCAATCTCTCTAAACGAGATTGGGATTATTTAAGAACGATCACAATAGCACAAGCCAGGAATCGCTGCGAGGTTTGCGGATCGGACGGCACTGGATATCCATTGGAATGCCATGAGATTTGGCTTTATGATGACGAAAGCCAGGTGCAATCGCTAGGTGGTTTATTGGCACTCTGCAAAGCTTGTCACCGCTCCAAACACATGGCACTGGCGCGTCATAAGGGGTGGGAAGATGTAGCTGAGCGGCATATGATGCGTGTCAATGATTGGGACCGGGAAACACTGGAAGTATATCTTGAAGAATCCTTCCAAGTTTTTGAGGAAAGAAGTGAAAAGACCTGGCGGCTGGATATCTCCTGGCTCAGGTCTTTTAACGTAGCCATTCCGGACGTGCTGGATCGAGATGCAGAATAAGCCCGGTTAGATGGAAGATCTGGTGTGTGGGAGGGAACAAGGTTGATGATCAATCAACGAACCGATATTTCAGGAGAGCCCAGACTGCGTAGAAAGCATCTTTCATGTGGATCTTTTTCCCCTGAGAATAATCCCGAGGGTTAAATGCAATGGGAATTTCGTAAATACGGAAATGGCGTTTCAATACTTTGGCGGTGAATTCGGGTTCAAAATCAAAGCGCTTGGAGTGCAGCGGCATATCTTTGATCACCTCGCGTTTGAACACCTTATAACCAGTTTCCATATCGCTCAGGATGTTGTTATAGAGGATGTTGGTGATAAAGGTGAGAATCTTGTTGGCCACCATATTCCAATAAAGGATGGGCCGTCGCGCGCCGCCTAAAAAGCGTGAACCGTAGACGATATCTGCTTTGCCTTCCTCAATGGGGAGCAGCAAAGCCGGGTACTCGCGGGGGTCATATTCCAGGTCAGCATCCTGGATGATAATGACATCCTTGGTGGCAGCCGTAATGCCGGACACGACTGCAGCCCCTTTCCCCTGGTTCACCTCATGCAGGATCAAGCGGATCTCTCCAGCTTTTTCCATTCTCATCAGAATCTCGCGGGTCCCATCTTTTGACCCATCATCGACTACGATCAATTCATCGACCCGGCCAGTGGCTTTTACCTGGCTAATGATCTTTTCAATTGTGTTGATTTCATTATATACAGGGATTACGACTGTGGTTTGCATAACTGGATTATAAGCATGCAATGGCAATTGGGCAAGGTGCAGTCATCAGGTGCATTGACAGGTGCTAACAGTGCAGACAATTACCATAAAGCATTGGCATTCAGCCGGGGTTCTCAATCCAACAAAAAAACATTTATTCGCTATAATTAGCACATTATGCTTAAAATCCCTGCTTGAGGTGATTCCAGGCAGGGGCCAGTATTAGACTCGCGCTTTCGAAACATCCCAGTCTTAATGTGTCTGAGGTTTATATGATGCAACCACTGATTTACGCTCACCGGGGGGCTTCTGCTTATGCCCCTGAGAATACCATCCCTGCGTTTATCCTGGCTGCAGACCAGGGAGCAGATGGCATCGAGTTGGATGCCAAATTGACCCGCGATGGCCGGGTGATCGTTTTGCATGATCCAACCCTGGATAGGACAACGAATGGCAGCGGGAATTACAAGAAATATGGATTTGAAGAATTGCGAAGGTTGGATGCAGGCGCATGGTTTTCGGATCACTACAGGGGAGAAAAGATTCCCACATTAGAGGATGTATTGGACGGGGTTGGAGATCGCCTGGGGGTCAACATTGAGCTGACCAATTACACCACGCTTCATGATGACCTGGTGGAACATGTTGTAGAGATACTGAAGGACATTAAGAACACATCCCGGATCATGTTCTCTTCTTTCAGCACGGGAAACCTACACAAGGCCAAGCAGTTACTCCCTCAGATTCCCTGCGGTTTGCTGGCTTTTCCTGGATGGTCTGGATGGTGGGCCAGGGAGGTATTGATCCATACTCCTGGTTACTCAGCCCTGCATCCCTTCCATAAGGATATTAATGCCCGTATGGTCGGAAAGCTTCATCAAAGGACACACCAGGTGAATGTCTGGACGGTGAACGATCCGGCAGAGATGCGGCGCTTGAAGATGTTGGGAGTGGATATGCTCATGACAGACGACCCGCTGCTGGCGAGAACAACCCTGGGGATGGAATAATGATCCCAACACAGTGGATGGAGCAGGCAGCGGAACGAATAGCGCCTTATCTTCTCAAGACGCCTGTGACATACGATCCTGGCCTGGATATTCACTTCAAGTGGGAGAGCAAACAGGTTACTGGCTCGTTTAAAGCTAGGGGAGCGCTGAACAAAGTGCTTAGCCTGCAGGAATGGGAGCGGAAACCGGGGTTAGTGGCAGCTTCGGCTGGCAATCATGGCCAGGGGGTGGCGTTAGCTGCTGATATCACTGGATGTAATGCAGTGATATATTTACCAGAAACCGCCTCAAAAATCAAAGTGGAAGCTATTGTCAAAGCTGGCGCGCAGGTGGAATTTGTTGCGAGTGGATACGAGCAGGCGGAAAAAGCCGCGCAGGTTTGCAGCCAGGAAACTGGCAGGGTGTGGATCTCTCCTTACAATGACCTGCAAGTCATCTGCGGTCAGGCGGTGATTGGCCTGGAATTGATGGAGCAGTTGGATATGCGCGAAATTCGCCTGGTAATTGTGCCTATTGGTGGCGGAGGTTTGATTGCCGGGATCGGCGCCGCGATCAAGGAAAAGCATCCAGATATCCGTTTGATTGGCGTGCAGGCTGAAACATCGCCCTACTTTCACAGCCTGTTCACACGCCACACGCAGGATGGCGTGATTGAATCCCCGGGTCTCGCTGATGGGCTGGAAGGGAGAGTGGAGGACGACTCCCTAACCATCCCGTTGGTGAACCGGCTGGTGGATGATATTCTGGTGGTTTCGGAAGAAGATATCAAGAGAGCCATGCGTTATGCATGGATGCATTACGGGGAAATCATCGAGGGCTCAGCGGCAGTGGGGCTGGCTGCCCGGCTCAATGGTAAAATGGAGGCAGCGCCGGCTGTGATCATTATTTCCGGTGGAAATATCGTGAAAGAATTACATCAATCGATCGTACTTAACTCATGACGAACCGTAAACCATACCTTCCAGCATTTATCCAAAAAGCATGCATTTTGTTGCTGCTAATTACGTTGTCGGCGGGATTTCTGCTGCCAATCCAGAGCTGTACTGCTTCAACCGGGAACCAGGTTGAACTTGCCCAGAAGCGCGCTCAGGATATGCTGGCCCGGATGTCCACCCAAGAAAAAGTCGGGCAATTGTTTCTGGTGACCATGGATGGCATGGAAACTACTGAGGGTTCACAAATCCGCTCGCTGATCAGCACCTACCATGTTGGCGGGGTCATGTTGCAGCGAGCGAATGATAACTTTACCAATGGCTATACCACCATCCAATCCGCATATGATTTGATCTCCAGCCTGCAGCAATCGGAATGGGAAGGTTCGCTGGTTACAAGCAGTGAGGGGGTCACGCCGGTGTATATTCCACTCCTGATCGGCGCTGCTCAGGAAGGCGATGGAGCACCGTATTCCCAACTGTTATCCGGTTTTACAGACATTCCTAACGAGATGACGCTGGGAGCCGCCTGGAATACTGGTCTGGCGGAGCAGAACGGACAAATACTGGGGGATGAATTGCAAAAAGTGGGAATCAATTTGCTCATTGGTCCTTCTTTGGATGTACTTGAACTGCCAGGATTGGAGGGCGGGGAAGACCTTGGCACGCGCACCTTTGGAGGTGATCCATACTGGGTTGGAGAGATGGGCAAAGCTTTCATTAAGGGCATCCATACTGGCAGCGAGAGCAAGGTTGCTGTCATGGCCAAGCATTTTCCCGGGAGGGGGGGTTCCGACCGGCCCACGGAAGAAGACGTGGCAACGGTGCGCAAATCGCTGGAACAGTTGAAACAGATCGAATTGGCTCCATTCTTTGCCATTACCAGCATGTCAGACCCACTTGCAGTGACGGATGGACTGTTGGTTTCTCATATCCGCTACCAGGGATTCCAAGGCAACATCCGCGTTACCACCAGACCGGTCAGCTTTGATTCCACCGCGCTTTCACAGATACTATCACTGCCTGAATTCACTGGTTGGCGTGATGCTGGCGGTATCATCCTGAGTGAAGACCTGGGCAGCTCTGCGGTCCGCAAATTCATTGACCCCACTTTACTGAACTTTGATGCCAGGCAAACTGCCCGTAATGCCTTGCAGGCCGGGAATGACATCCTGTATGTGGATAATTTTACTGCGTCTGGCGACCCTGATTCATACACTTCCATCGTACGGACTCTCGATTACTTTACCCAAAAATATGACGAAGACCCTACATTTGCCCAGCGGGTGGATGCCTCGGTTCTGCGCATTCTCGCTCTGAAATATGAGCTGTATCCATCTTTTAACCTCTCAGCCATCATTCCGCCAACTGATGAATTGAATGAAATTGGAAAACCCAGCCAGATTATCCTGGATACAGCGCAATCCGCAGCCGCCCTCATTAATCCCTCCCACGCGGAGCTGCCAAACGTATTGCCGGATCCACCGGATTATACGGACCGGATCGTTTTCCTGATGGATTCCAGTGAATATCAGCAATGCGCCAGTTGTGCAAAGCAAGTGGACCTGGCTTCAGATTCATTACGAAACGCGGTGCTGCGATTATATGGGTCAGCAGCCAGCGGACAGGTAAATCAGCAGCGGTTGTCTGCTTTTTCGTTTGAGAATCTGTCCCAATTCCTGGCGGGGACTGCAGTAGATGGGACCCTGGAAGCTGAGATCAAAAAAGCAAACTGGGTGGTGGTCGGCCTGCAAAAACTGGACCCGAACCGGCCAGCATCTTCAGCTTTTCGGCAGTTATTGGCTGAGCGGCCAGAAATCTTAAGAAATAAGAAGGTAGTGGTATTTGCGTTCAACGCACCCTATTACCTTGACGCGACCGATATCTCTAATATCACCGCTTATTATGCTTTGTACTCCAAATCCCAGCCTTTCATTGACCTGGCAGCGCGGATCTTGTTCCAGGAAGTATCTCCACGCAGTGCACCGCCCGTATCCATTGTAGGCGTGGGTTATGATCTGATCACCGCTACGTCGCCTGATCCGGCACAGGTGATCCTTCTCCGGTTAGACCTGCCTGAAACACCGGCTACCACGCCGACTGCAGATATTGTCGCTGGCGTCGCCACCATGCCGGTTTACAGCATGGGAGACAACATCCCATTGCGCACTGGTGTGATTCTGGATCATAATCAACATCCAGTTCCAAATGGGACGCCGGTGCGGTTCATTATCAAGACCGGGGCTGATTCCAGTACAACCCAACAATTGGAAGCCACAACTTTAGGCGGCATCGCCCGGGCGGCTTATCGCATTTCGACCAATGGTTTCATCGAAATTCGGGTAGTCAGCGAACCCGCTGGAACCTCGGAAATCCTGCAACTGGATATTCCGATTGGCGCTGGGGCGGGGATTACCGCAATTGCTCCAACAGCCATACCCAGCGAGACACCCGTGCCAAGCGAGACACCCCTGATCACACCCACCATAACGCCATATGATGCTAAAGACAACAGCGGCCAGCCAACCTTCTGGGAATGGCTGTTGGTAATGCTAATTATCGGCATATCCGCCTCGATGGTTTACAGTCTGGGAAAACGAATTCATTCCATGCGTTGGGGCATTCGCTGGGCGCTATGTGCCATCATTGGGGGCGTGGCCAGTTATATATATCTGGCTGTTGGTATGCCCGGTGGGGCAGCCTGGTTGAAACTGACAGGCACCACAGGAATGCTTGTGGTGGTAATCCTGTGCATGTGTTTGGGATTTGCTGTTGGGATCCTTTGGCATGCCATTCATGGCCGACCAGGAAACTGATACCCTCTATCTAACCAGGGTAATGATCAAACTTAAGCCAATCAGGATGGCTGACGATATAGCCAGGTATCTTTCCGGCCGGGCGTTGAGGTAGTTGCGGATGCGTATGGTAGGGCGGCTGAATTGCGTGCGGGTGGTGGGGATGTAATCTCCCAAAAGGGACTCGCGGAACTCCTCCACGGTTTGCGGACGTTCGTCCGGGTGCAGCCCCATGGCCCACAGGATGGCGCGTTCGGTACGCAGGCTTATGGACTGGTTTATCTGACGGGGCAGGACCATAATTTCCGGATGTAAAAACCTTTCGCGGGCATCGACAGGCTGCTGATTGGTCAGAATATGATAAAGGGTAGCGCCGAAGGAATAGATATCCGACCGGGCATCGGTGTGGCCGCTATCGCCGCCATATTGTTCCAAGGGGGTGTACAAGGCGGTGCCGCGGCCCTGCAGGATGGTGATGGTGATTTCTCCAGGGGCAGCCAGCTTGACCAGCCCGAAATCCACCAGTTTCAGCAGGTTGGTGGGGGTGACTTTCAAGTTCCCAGGTTTGATATCCCGGTGTAAAATGGCAGGTTCCTGTCCATGCAGGTATATCAACGCGTCTGCCAGTTGACTGGCCCAATCCAGCACATCTTTTTCGGGTAGAAAAGTATCGGTCTTGCGTGCTTCCAGCATCAATGTGCGCAAGTCTTTACCGGGGACATAATCCATCACCAAGTAATCTCGCGGGCCGATGGAAAAGTAATCTGATACTTTGGGCAGATTGGGGTGATCCAACCGGGCGAGGACAGTCGCTTCCCGTTGGAACTGGTCGCGCGCCTGGCGGATCATCTCCGCTGGCAGGGTTTTATCATGTTCCACTTCTTTCACGGCGCACTGGCGGCCTTCCAGGCGCAGGTCATCCGCCAGGTAGATGCTGCCCATTCCACCCTGGCCAATGATCTTGAATATCTTATAACGCGCCCGCAGTACTTCACCGGTTTTAAGCGATGCTGGCATAAACCCTTTCCATCTATTTCGTTATTCTTATCTCTTTGAACCTTGAAATTCTTGTCATTCTGGAGTTTCTGATATATTATACCTTATGGCGGTTTTAATGATTTTCACCTGCAGGCGGAGGGATGGGTATGTCTCAAAGGAGTGAGGAAGTTCCGGTTGTCATTGGTCAGGGCGGACCCTTGAATGGGGTGCGCTGGCAGATCAATAAAAGTTTAGTGGTCGGGCGGGATACCACCTGTGACATCGTGATCCCAGACCGCCAGATTTCACGCTTCCACGCCAATATCTCACCCTCCAAGCAGGGAACAATACTGACAGACCTGGGCAGTAAAAATGGCACCTATATCAATGGACAGAAAGTGGATACTGCCAGCCTGCTACAGGATGGGGATGTGGTTCAGGTCGCGCTTTTCCAGCATTTTGTGTATCTAAGCTCCGAAGCGACCGTCCCTTTGGATGCTGGTTTGCTGCCAAGTGAGAGGCAGCGTAATAACCGTTTATTTTTTGATCAACGCTCACGGCGGGTGTGGATTGGTCAAGCAGAAGTGCTGCCACCACTCTCCGCGGCGCAACTGAGAATGCTGCAGCTACTATTCGACCGGGAAGGGGAAGTGGTCTCCCGTGACGAGTTGATCATAGCGGTGTGGGGGGAGGACGAATCGGTGGGCGTTTCAGACCAGGCTTTTGACGCGCTGGTGCGCCGCCTGCGCAAGCGTATAAACGATATCGATGCCGGGCACAACTACATCACCACCGTGCGCGGGTACGGGGTTAAGTTTGAAAACCGGACGGGATAACTTTCTCTTGATTATTAACTGAAAATCGTTCTACACATCCAAATTGCGGACGTCATGGGCGTGGGTGGTGATGAAGCGCGTACGCGGGGGGACAGCTTCGCCCATCAGCATGTCAAAGGTGCGATCAGCTTCAGCGGCATCATCAATGCCAACCACCAGCATGGTGCGGTTCTCAGGGTTCATGGTCGTTTCCCATAGTTGGGTGGGGTTCATTTCACCCAAACCCTTATAACGCTGCAGGTTGGCCTTTTCAACCGGCACGCCCAATTCTTTTAATACCCGCTCCTTCTCCGCATCATTGTAAGCATAGCGCACCTTGTCTTTATGGCTGAGCCGGTAAAGGGGTGGCTGGGCGATATATAGATGACCTTCGTCAATGATGCTTTGCATATAACGGAAGAAGAATGTGAGCAGCAAGGTGCGGATGTGGCTGCCGTCCACATCTGCATCAGTCATGATGACTACCTTGCCATAGCGCAGCCCGGAGAGGTCGAACCCGTCGCCAATACCAGTGCCAAGGGCGGAGATGAGCGCTCGTACTTCGTTGTTTCCCAATATCTTATCCAGTCGGGCGCGTTCAGTGTTCAGGATCTTACCGCGCAATGGCAGGATGGCCTGGAAGTGGCGGTCGCGGCCCTGCTTGGCGGAGCCACCGGCGCTGTCGCCTTCGACGATATATAATTCTGTTTTTGTTGGATCACGATCTGAGCAATCTGCCAGTTTACCTGGCAGGGTCATGCTCTCCAGGGCGGATTTACGAATTACCAAGTCGCGGGCTTTGCGGGCAGCATCACGCGCGCGAGCTGAAGTAAGGCATTTTTGGATGATAGCTTTGGCTGCCTGCGGGTTCTCTTCGAGAAAGCGAGAAAAACCTTCGCCCACTACCTGGGTGACATAGGTTTGAACTTCCGGGTTCATCAGTTTGACTTTGGTCTGGCTTTCAAACTGCGGGTCCGGGTGCTTGATGCTTACGATTGCGGTCATGCCTTCCCGGGTATCATCACCGGTGAAGTTGGGATCGGCATCTTTCAGCAGTCCGGAACGGCGGCCATAGTCGTTGATAACGCGAGTGGTGGCTGTTCGCAAGCCGGTAAGGTGGGTGCCACCGTCTATAGTGCCAATGGTGTTGGCAAAGGAGTAGACCGACTCAGAATAGGAATCAGTATACTGGATGGCTATTTCGACAGTAACCCGCTCCACTTCCTTTTCAACATAGAAGACTGGATGCAACTGCTCGCGATTGCGGTTGAGATAGCGAACAAAGGAGTTAATTCCGCCTTCGAAATGGAAGGTCATCTCCTTTTGCACACGCTCATCTGATAGATGGAGCGTCACTCCGCGGGTCACAAACGACATCTCGCGGAAGCGTTGGATGAGCGTGTCAAAACGGTAATCAATATCCGGCTCTTTGAATATCTCCGGGTCAAATTTGAATGTGGTCTTACTGCCAGTCACTTGGGGGTCGCATTTGCCAATTACTTTGACCGCTTCCTGCGGGATGCCTCGCTCGTAGCGCTGGAAATGGACATGCCCATCCCGCCTTATTTCAACTTCGCACCACTCAGACAGGGCATTCACCGCGCTGACTCCCACACCGTGCAAACCGCCGGAGACCTTGTATCCTCCCCCGCCAAACTTGCCGCCGGCATGCAGGATGGTCATAACGACTTCGAGAGCGGACTTCTTTTTATCCGGGTGGATATCCACCGGGATGCCGCGGCCATTATCCTCCACAGTGACACTGCTATCCGGGTGGATGGCGATCTCGATCCGGTCACAATAACCGCCCAGTGCCTCATCGATCGAGTTATCCACCACCTCATAAACCAGATGATGAAGCGCTTTAATATCAGTACCGCCAACGTACATACCCGGGCGGCGACGGACTGCTTCCAACCCCTCCAGTACCTGGATTTCTTTTGCACCGTAACTTGATGTGGACGCGTCGTTCATGATCTCTCCGTTATTGTCCTTTTTATCTTGCACCAGGGCTGGTCTGTGCCAGATTATTCTGCAAAATGATGGTCTGAACCCACTTATATGCATCCCGATAATAGATAAATATCGCGGCGATCAGGCTGGTATTCACCAACGCATGACCACCAATTCCGACCAGGGTGAGCCATGAATTCTCTGCTGGAACCTGCCACAAAATATTGAGACCCTGGGAAAGGATGATTAGGATGATGAAGAACATCCCTGTGGATGGCAACCCGAATCTCACCATGCGGATACTGGATAGCAGAGCTTTGAGAACTGGCTGATGATGCATGAAGATCACCTGTGGCGTGAACAACATGGGGGTGATCATCCAGATGAAGAACAGGCCGACGATGAATAACGCAATCTGTCCAAGTGCAGGCGCCACCAATGTAACCATAGTGACCAGCGTCATAGCTGGAAACACCAGGATCAGTAGGAATGCGAGGCTCAACAATGCAAGGTACAAGAGTTGTAACGTCTGCCAGCCAATCGTACCCGGGGTGGATTCCGCATTGTCCCTGGCAGTAGCACGGCTGATGGCATTGAAATAAAAGCTGCAAGCGATCAACCCAGCCAGACTGATGACCAGCCAGATTAGGAAGGCGCTCGATAGGCTACCTGCCTCCCAGATGATTGGATACCCTATAGGGTTTGCATTCGGGGAAGTGCCCGATACAAGGCTGGGAATGCCCAACGGGAGGGTGCGAAACCCTGAAAACAAATTGAAGCGTTCAGCAAGAACAAGGTAAAGTTCGCGGGTGGCTGAAAATACCCTTGTGAAATCAGTATTTTGAAGTGATGCGGGTATTTTATAATCTTCGATGATAGGCGAGATCAGGTTTTTCATCCGGATGTGCGGGCCAAACCAGAGGAAAAGATCCAGCAGGATAGGAAGAATAATCAGCCAAGGTCGGTTAGCGACAATCTCAAACCCGGACATAATACTCGGAATGAGCTTCGGCTTCAGGTCGTTGTGAATTACTGGTTGTTTAATCATACAATACTTGATTTTACCATAAGGGGGAATCAGAGTAAAATCATCGCATGGAGAAGCGCGGCTGTCTGCCAGACCCCGATCAGCTCAGCATGGTGACTGGCATCATCCTCATTGCCTACGCTGTTTCCCAGTATCTGGTGGTGCCAGTTAACACGATTGGGCTGCAATTACCGGGATTATACATTCCCATCGATTTCCAATTTAAAAATCTAGTCTCCATCACCGTGGCTATCCTGGCTGCAGCCGGCATGGATTGGATCATCTCAAGCCATCCGGAAAAACAGGCAGGCGGAGGTATGCAGCACTGGTTACTACCCGCCCTCTCGGCCTGGGTGATTGGCATCCCTTTGTATTCAATTCCTGCCGGGATAGCCTGGTGGGGTGTCTTTATCTTCGGTGGTCTGCTGATGCTGGTGGTGATCACATCGGAATTCATCACGGTGGATCCAAATGACAACCGCAGCACGCTGGCAGGGATTGGTCTTTCTGCTTTATCGCTAGTTCTCTTTCTGATACTGGCTACCAGCATTCGCGCTTCCGGGGTAAGGCTTTACATCATGGCCACCGCCATTGGACTGGGCAGCGTGCTGGTTTGCCTGAGGGTATTCTACCTGCGGTCCGGCTACCAATGGCGCTATGCCTGGAGCATCGGTATCAGCTTGTTGATGGTGCAAATTGCCACTGGGTTTCACTACCTGCCGCTTTCATCCGTACAATTTGGGTTGCTATTGGTTGGCTTGTTATATGGGCTGCTAGCGATATCAGAGAGCATTCTCCAGGGTCACTTTGCTCGAAGAGATCTGATTGAACCGGGTATCGTTATTCTTCTAACCGCCATTATGGCTCTCCTGCTCGGATAAGGTAAAACGCTGTGAAGATTATCATCCCTTCCGGGATTTATAAGGCGATGCTGGCACAGGTGGAGGCTGCATATCCTGAAGAAGCTTGTGGCTTGCTGAGCGGCAAGGGGGGCAAGGTCAAGTTCCATTTCCCTGTGACCAATACCCTGCACAGTAAAAAGAGATTTAATATGGAGGGGAAAGAAATGATTGCTGTTTTTGAATGGATGGAAGCCAGGTCTCAGGAGCTGACAGCTATCTACCACAGTCATCCAGGCGGGAAGCCGGAACTGTCAAGAACAGACCTTGCGGATGATCACTATCCGGAGGTGGTTAAGATTATAATTGCTGGGCAGCCAGGTGCCTGGCAGGTCAGCGCTTTTCACATCATATCCAGCAGCGAAATCTTGCCGGTTGAAATACACCAGGATCTGGCAACTAAATATATATAAAAGTGTTATTGCTTTTGTTAGGAATCACAAATGAATTATATAAACTTGCTTACAGTATTATTTTGTGCCTACCTCATCGGGTCAATCCCATTCGGGTTGATTATCGTTAAGATCTTAAAAGGGCATGATATCCGCACAATACAAAGCGGCCGCACCGGGGGAACCAATGTCGGCCGGGCTGCGGGTTTCGGGGCTGGTGCCCTGACCGGGGTGTTGGATTTTTTCAAAGCGGTCATCGCGGTGATGATTGCCCAGGAGCTGATACCAGATGGGAGCTGGAGACCATGGGTGATAGGTGCATCCGGGCTGCTGGTGATTCTTGGTCACAATTACTCCGTTTTTCTTATGGAACGGCTATCACCGGGAAAATTTCGCTTACGAGGTGGGGCTGGAGGAGCTGCATGCCTGGGAGGATCGGTGGCTATGTACCCGCCGGCATTGTTGATCCTTTTGCCGGCAGTGCTGCTGGTTTTACTGGGGGTGGGGTATGCCTCGCTCGCCACATTATCTATTGCATTCATCGCATTCATCATCTTTACCATCCGGGCCATCTACTATGGCGCTTCCTGGGCGTATGCGATTTACGCACTGCTAGCTCAGGTACTGCTGGTGATCGCCCTAATTCCCAATATTAAGCGGCTTATCCAGGGGAATGAGCGGGTGGTTGGCATCCGCACCTGGATCAAAGCGAAGCAAGATTCAAAAAACAATCCAGATTAAATGGTTTTATCATCAGGAATGTTTTCCTGTTCGGTAAATAACTGATAGAGATAATGTAAATTTCGCTTGTGCAGGTCTGAAGCCAGTCCACCCAGGTGAACGCGGCTCTTCCCACAGGATTCGATATCCACCTCTGCTAAATACTCCCGGGGGTCGCGCTTCTTCATAGCGGTTTTAACCGCTTTGCGAATGGCACTCAGATAATTCAGGTTGTCTTTGCAGGCATCTTCGATCTCACCGCGCAGGATGATATCCCCATGTCCCTGTACAATGTTTTCCAACCCCATTTTGGAGATATCCTTAAGGGCGTTGACCATCTGGTCTATATTGCCGCCGACAATAAAGGGCAACGGCATGAAAGTATCACTGGCAAATAGGATGCGGTCTTCTTCCACCAGCACGCTAATACCATCCTCGCTATGGCCAGGCATCGGGCTGAGAATCAGATTCTTTTTTCCCACCCGCAACGACAAGTAGCCTGAATCGAAAGTCAGGTGCGGGGAAACGATTTTGACCTGGCGCAAAGACTGGTTGGTTTTTTTTGCCTGCTCCAGGGCAGCAATACCTTTTTCTAATAATAATTTCCGACAAAGTTCATGGCCGATGATGGTGGAGCCCGGGAAAAAGCTGCTGCCCCAGCTGTGATCAGCATGGTGGTGGGTGTTGATCACATAGCGGACAGGAACATTGAGTTCGCGTTCAATATAATCACGCATTTCCAGTGTTTCTTCTGGCAAAGCCAGGGTATCGATCAACACTGCCCATTGTGGACCAACAACAACACCTGCGGTGACCTGCGCATAGATTTCACTCTGAAACCAGTAAACATTTTCCGAAACGCGTTCTCTTTGCATACGACCTGCCTGATAATAAGATGCACTTAAAATAGCATAATTAAGCATTAATGTCAAAAAATGAACGGGAAAGGTTACAGTTCCAAATTAGTAGGCGCTAAAAACTAGTTCGCGTTGGTTCGGGGTATTTCTGTCTGCTTGGCGTGGGAAGTAATACGGAAAGCAATGAAACCAAATAGTAAAGGCAGCCAGAAGGTGATCCCTCGGTAAGCCAGGACAATGATTCCTGCGGCCTCAAGCGGAACATACAAGGATTTTAAGCTGAGGGTCAGCATGCCTTCCACGATTCCGATACCATTTGGCGTGGGCGAAACGATAAGGAAAAGGTATCCGATACTGAATCCGGCAATGATCGTCCCCGCGGAAAACGGAACTTTAAAAGCCAGGAAGACCATCATCAGGATGGTGATCAACAATGCCTTACTGCTGAAAGCCAGCAGAAATGGTTTGATCCAATTGCGGGGATTCATCCTGAGTGCTTGAATTCCTTCTGCAGCTTCTCTAGCAAAAGAATACGCTCGTTCAATGGATAGGTAATCTTTCTTGATGAATGGAAAGAGGATATTATTTACCAATCTGGCCAACCAACCCAGAGCTTTCCCCAGATGAGCAGCGGATTTCGCTCCCAAGTAGAGGAGGCTGGTCAGGAATAACGCGATCAATACCAAAATCACAGAGGCTGAGATTTCTGGCCAATCAAGCTTGTTTCGACGGGCTAGCACAGCCAGTCCGAGCAGGAGAACCACCAGGAAACCAGCATAATCGAAAACGACAAACAATGCACCCGCAATGGTGATCTTTGCAGGGGAGTGGTTGTTGCTGTTGCCATTTCCAACGAACACAGCCACGCCACCGACTCCAGCGGATGGCGCAATGATATTAACAAAAAAGGCAGCCATTGAAAGTAATGTCAGGCGGCTCAATTTCTCATCCATGCCTAGAATCTTGTATATTGCCTGGTAGGATGCGCCAATGTTGATATACCACAGTATTTCCAGCAGGATTCCCGCCAGAATGAACCAGAGCACCCCTTTTTGAAGGGTATCCGCCACTTTCTCAACCTCAGAGAAGCGATAGTAGAGAAAGAAGATGCCCAGTAGCAGGGCGATTGCCAGCAGGAATTTCCGCATATTCAAATTATAATGGATATTATGCTATCAAAAACTAACCACCCCAACAGGGTGGTTAGTCAGCATTTGGATCGGATTAGTTCGTTATTGATTATTGTTGCATTAACAATTCAATTGCCTTTTCTAATTGTGGGTCGCGATCATTAGTAACATCCTCCTCAGTGATCTCTACGATTACATCCGGAGTCAGACCGACCTCGTTAATCTGTCGTTTAAGGGGTGTTAGCCAGCGGGCGATGGTTACCCGTATCGCGCCCTGGTCATCCTTTAAATCGATCCAGTTCTGAACTGATCCTTTCCCATAGGTCTGTATACCCACCAGCTTGCCCCGTCCATAGTCCTGGATGGCACCGGCAACGATTTCAGATGCGGAAGCTGTCCCGTCGTTCACCAGCACCACCAGTGGTATATTCCTGGCTAACCCAACGCCCTCCGCTGTTAATTCATTCAATGTACCATCCCCAAACTCTTCATACATAATGACATCCTCGCTGAGAAACTGTGATGCAACCTCTTGGGCAGTGGTAAGGAGACCGCCGCCATTGTAGCGTAAATCCAAAATCAGCCCGGCAGGATCATTAGCCATTAATTCTTTCAGCTTCATCTTTACATCTTGACCAGTGGTTTCTCCAAAAGAACTAATTTGGATATAGGCGATATTGTTCTCGAGCATCTCAGCGGTAACACTCGGTACGATGATCTTTGCCCGGGTAATGGCAACATCGAAGGGTTCTTCTACCCCTTCCCGTTTGATCGTCAACACCACCTCTGTGCCAGCCGGGCCCAGGATTTTATTCAGGACTATATTGCCGTCCAGCCCGGTCATATCCTCACCGTCAATGCCAACCACCAGGTCGTCTGGTTTTAATCCAGCCTTCTCTGCGGGTGAATCAGGCATCGGGCTGATGACCACCAGATAATCACCGGTGATATCCACCCAGGCGCCTATGCCTTCATATTCTCCTTCCAAGGAAATGTTAGCCTGGCGTAGTTCATCCGGGTCCATGTAAGATGTATGCTTATCGCCCAGGGATTGCAGCATCCCCTGGATGGCGCCTCGCATCATGCTCACATCATCCACAGGTTGATCCACATAGATTTCATGCACGATATCCCAGGTTTCCCAGAAAGGTGAGAATAATTTGGTAGTGTCTTCCTGGGATGTGGCCAAAGCAGCCTCACCTGTTGTGGCCGCCTGTTCTTCTGTGGCGGAATTGCTGGAGGCCGCGGTCGTAGGCAACAAGTTGCCTTCTCCGGTGATGGCTGAAAAAGCATTGCCTGCCAGGAAACCTCCGGAGAATGCTCCGACGATCACAATGAGAATTGCGACTGCGATAACAATGAATTTAATGGCTTTATTGTTCATTTACACTCCTGATATCGTTATTATTTTCTTTCGTCCTCCCGGAATCCTCCGGGTTGATGGTTTTAACAATGCTGGATAATTCATCCAGGGCTGCATTCTCTACCTGCCAGGGATTTTTTACAGTATCGAAGGCGGATTGATACATTTTCATAGTTTTATTTCTGCTTTTGTTCCTAAATGCAGAAAACAAACTGACATTGATGGCCACGATCATCAAGCCGAACAAGCACATGATCAAGTAGCCGACAAAGTCTTGCGGGATATTCACCCGTTGCTCTCCTTAAAATAATCCGGTAAGACTTCCATTATTCCATGAATACTGTAAGCATGCGGCTGGTGGTCTAAAGTGATGGCGTTTGGAGAAACCAGGATGGCTGCCATGCCGTGTTCCCGTGCAGTCTGCACATTCCTGAGCGAATCATCCAATAGCAGGTAATGAGCCGGATCGGGATCGTTCACCAGATCCATGGCTGCTTGAAATGCATCGGGTTGTGGTTTGCAATAAGGCGCCATGTCAATCACATCTATGATCTGAGAAAAGAATGTTTCCACCCCCAGGGCATCCAGAACCCGTTGGGCGTGCGCGCGGCTGGCATTGGTAAAGACCACCTTGTTTCCGGGGAGTTTCGCCAGGATGTGTTGCAAAGTCTCATCCGTTTGGATGAAATCAGAGATGCAGATGTCATGCACATATTCCAGATATTCATCCGCGTCAATGCCATAATGAATTTGCAATCCGCGCAAGCTTGTTCCGTAGGTGTGAAAGTAGGATTCCCGTAGATCTTCCACTTTGTCCTCCGGGATACCCAGTTTGGTATGGATGTAGGTATTCATCCTGCCGCCTAACACTGGCCATAAGCCGGTATTCGGTGGATAAAGTGTCTCGTCCAGATCAAATAAGAGATGACGGATTCTCATTTGCTAATTTTACCCGGTTTATACGTGAGTGGCGGGGTGTTGTTTCAGCCCTCTCTGGTGTTCAGGTATAATCTTCGTATGCCCATTCATATTCTTTCTGACCAGGTTTCGTCGCAAATCGCGGCTGGCGAGGTGATTGAACGACCGTCATCAGTGGTGAAGGAATTGATGGAGAATGCCATTGATGCTGGTGCAACTGAAATCACCGTCACTCTGCAAGGTTCCGGGCAGCCATTTATCGAAATCGCGGATGATGGCGAGGGTATCCCTGAAAATGAGCTGGGACTTGCCGTAGCCCGGTTTGCCACCAGCAAGCTGCAAAGTGCAGATGACTTATTCAATATCCAGACTCTGGGATTCAGGGGTGAAGCGCTGGCGTCCATTGGGTCGGTATCCCACCTCACCCTCACCTCGCGGGTGGAGAACGCGGCAGTGGGCGGAAGGATACATGTGGAAGGTGGGAAAATCATCAACCGCAGCCAAATCGCGCATCCGCGCGGCACAACCATCCAAGTGGAAACGCTGTTCTTTAACGTCCCTGCGAGGCTAAAATTCCTTAAGAAAGATTTTACTGAAAGGCAGGCCTCACTTGGCTTGCTCACCCGGTATGCGCTTGCATACCCATCCATCAGGCTGAAAGTGATCCAGGATGGTCGAAACATGCTCCAAACCAATGGATCGGGAAACCGTCGGGAGATCATCGGCAACCTGTTCGAGCCTGAGCTGGCAAGGCAACTGATCACAGTGGTAGGATTGGATTACGGCATCCGTTTGGAAGGATTTATCAGCCCGATTAATGTTACCCGCTCCAACCGCAGAGATATCACTTTCTTCGTGAATGGGCGCTGGGTGCAGGATACCACTCTTTCCACTGCGCTACTCCAGGCTTACCATACCTATCTTATGGTTGGCCGCTACCCGATGGCGGTCATCTTTTTACATATTCCACCCGAAGATATTGATGTGAATGTCCATCCTGCCAAAGCAGAGGTTCGGTTTCGGTCACCAGACCAGGTGTTTTCGGTCATCCAGCGTTCTGTTCGCAAGGCATTGCTCGCCAGTTCCCCTTTACCGCAGGTCGAGCTGGTTAGAACTTTCTGGTATCAACCGCAATCCAGCCAAACCCAACTCGATCCGGCCTGGGGAATGGCAGTTGAATCCATATCTGCAGGAGATGAGCGTCCATCTCAACCGCCTGGTGGGGGAGACCTGTCTGCGGACGCCGAACCTATAAACGGGATGGTAAATCGCATTCCCTTGCTGAGACTGGTGGGCCAGGTGGGAGCTGCTTACCTGGTGGCGGAAGGTCCGGACGGGCTGTACCTTATCGATCAACATGCAGCTCACGAGCGGGTGCTGTATGAACAATTCATTCGGCAAAAGGATGAACGGCTGATCTCTCAGCAGCTATTGGAACCAGCAACTGTCCACCTTTCCACGTCTCAGGCAGATTTACTGGAAAGTCAGCTTGCGCTGCTCAATCGCTTGGGTTTCTCAGTGGAACACTTCGGCAGCGACACCTTCCTTATCCGCTCAATTCCAGCGATATTTTCGCATCTTACTCCTGAATCAGCGCTAAGAGTGCTGGTTGAGGATTTTGAAGAAGACGAAACACCTTTGAAACAGGAGTTGGAAACCAGAATCGTAGCCAGGATCTGCAAACGGGCAGCAGTGAAAGCTGGACAAGTCTTGACCTTGGAAGAGCAGCGGCAGCTACTGGCAGATCTGGAAACTTGTTTTTCCCCGCGCACCTGCCCGCATGGCCGTCCAACCATGATACATCTCTCGGTGGATCTGTTGGAACGTCAGTTTGGCCGCCGGGGTGCCCGTTAAGTTTTCTAATTCCGAAATCTTTCCGATCGAAAATTACCTCATCATCTATACCCGAATAATGGCCTGTGCAATCTGATTGTATTGTTGAGCTGTCAAACTGTTTGGATCAAGTTCAATCATAGGTATTTTCTTAGTCCACGCTTGAGCTGCAAACTCTGGTACAGGTGAAACTGCCAGATTAATCTCACTATGAAGATTTTCCTGTAGATTTGTCATAGTCAATTGCATCTCAGAGCGGATTCGATTAACTATTATGATACTTAATGGACGGGATTGAGGGAATCCGCGTGCTTCCAGATATTCTAGTAATTTCTTGGCGCGACTCAAGGAATTAGCAGCAGGTTCAATCGTAAGCAGAATTTGGTCACATAGAGCGATTATGGTATCCAGATCTGACAAGACGTTCATGCCGATATCTAAGATAACATATTCATTATGTCGCTTTAATATCTTCACTATTTCCGCTATCTTTGCAGTATCTTTTTGATAGATGATTGCGTCTGGGTCAGATGAACAGAGAAGCAATTTGATACCAGTGGTATGCGGAATGATCTCGCTTTGAATGGCAGCATCATTCAGGCTGCCAACATATGGTTGCAGTAAATTCTCAAGCACGTGATCTTGTGGCAGCCCTAAATCCTCTGCCAGAGAGCCAAGGGATGGTCGTAATTCAACCAGCAACACATTCACACGTCTGGTTTTCTTTAATCCTATGCTGGTGTTTAGCGCTAAAGTCGTCGTACCAATCCCTCCTTTAACTGACAAGATGCCAATTACCTTATGCTTGCTGCTATCAGGTGTAATTTTTAGGTTGGGACTATTTGCCAGAAGGTTTCTTACGACTGCTAATAATTCATCAGGGTGGGTGGGTTTTGTAATGTAACTGTCCCCTCCAGCTGCGTATCCAGATACTTTATCTTCAACCTGGCTTTTCGCAGAGAACATAAGAATAGGAATGTGGGTTTGGATTTCATTTCTTCGTATTCGCTGTGCAACCTCATATCCATCCATTCCTGGCATCATGAGATCTAACAGAATTAAATCAAGGGTATTTGTTTTTACCATGTCCAATGCTTGTTCCCCATTGCTTGCTTCTACAATCTCATAACCCTGTTTCTGTAAAACAAGGCGCACCAGGCGTAAAGTGTCCAGATCATCATCCACAATTAGTATTTTTTCTGCCATAGCCGTCTTTCCCGGAAATGATGGTGACCAAGATTAAGATATCTGCTTGAATGCTATAATCTCAATCATGGATGTAAATACTATCTCTTATATTTTACAGGAAAAATGCCAGCTTGGCACCACCAAATTATTGGTGGTGGGTGTTTCCGGCGGGGCGGATAGTATGAGCCTATTACACATGCTTTGGCAGCATGGTTACCCGATCGTAGCAGCTCACCTGGATCATGGCTTGAGAGTAAATTCTGCCAGAGATGCCGCATTTGTTAAAGCACAGTGTCTGGAATGGGGTATTAAGCTGGAAACCAGATCAGTGGATGTCAAGGGGTACTGTCTTCACAATCATCTGGGTGTTGAAGAGGGCGCTCGCGAGCTGCGCTATTCCTTTCTATTCGAGATTGCACGAGCCGTAGGTGCAGCAGCGGTTGCCGTTGGACACCACGCAGACGACCAGGTGGAAACTGTATTGATGCATTTCATCCGCGGCGCTGGCCTTGCCGGGCTGAAAGGGATGCCTTTTACAGGCCATCTGAGTCAGTTTTCATCTTCCATCGCACTTGTCCGTCCCTTACTGGCTTTTACACGTCTACAAATCCAGGATTACTGCACGCTGAATCAGGTTCCATATATTCAGGATGAGACAAATTATGATAGTACCTATTTTCGCAACCGGCTGCGCCATGAGCTGATCCCCACCTTGGAAAGTTTTAACCCGGCTTTCCGTGAGGTGGTGCTACGTGGCATCGAGACTTTGCAGGCGGATTATGAAATCATCGAACAGGCAACAGATCTCGCTTGGAGGAAGTGCCTCATCGAGCAGCAGGAGGATTATATTTCCTTTGACATTTCCGCCCTTCAGCGGCAAGTGCAGGGAATGCGTTGGAATATTGTGCGCCGGGCTGTGAAGGGTTTGCAACCCAAGATCCGTGATTTTGACTCAAAAGCTGTTCATCGTTTGGATGGATTGATCAGCGGAGTATCACGCCGCAAGGTTGAATTGACCAATCATTTGGAAGCCAGATTATTTGCGAATAGACTGTGGGTTTGCAGGGAGGATGTTATCCTGCCAATTTCATTTTATCCACAAGTATCTGGCAAAATGGATGTCTTAGATTTTCCCGCAAAGATAGCCTTATCTAATGGATGGGTTCTGTGTGCTGATTTGGAAACTATGGCTGGGGAAGCAGAATACCTCATTCATCAGCCATCCAAATATGAAGCCTGGCTGGATCGGGATCTTATCGCCGGTCAGGTACTCATCCGGACCAGGCTGCCTGGTGAGAAGATGCAGCCGCTGGGTCTGGCTGGCAAGCATGCAAGATTGACCGACTTATTCATCAATCATCAGATACCCGAAGAAACCCGCTTAGAATACCCGGTCATTTGTGATGCAGAAAAGTTGATCTGGCTGCCTGGTATCTCGATCTCAGACGCTTGCAAAGTCACACCGGCTACTATCACTCTGCTGCACATGTGGCTGCAATCTCCGCAGGGATGATATCGGCTTAGAGCGACCTGGCAGCAAGCTCCTTCAGCTTCATCGAGATCTCCCGCCATTGAATCTTGGAAATACCCAGTTTCTGGCGGATTAAGTCAGTATCCGCGCTATTCTTCCAGTCCTGCAGCACACTTGTCCAACGGCACATGTCGAAGGAGAGGTGTTTGCGTAACCCGGCTGCTTCACCCAATTCCTCCAGGATGTACTCCAGCCGGCGCTGAGACCAGTTAAAGAGTTTGTCCGTTGGTGCATACTGGGACATGAACTCCTGGCAGGCAGATACCCATTCTGGCGAGACCTTGATCTTGCGCTCTTTCATTCGATAGTCCGGGTTGGCATAGCGGATGAATACCGTGGCGTTATCCGGGTTCTCCAGCTCCAGGTGAGGCAGGCTGATATTGAGGCATTCGCCTTTTTTAATGCCGGTCTCGATCAGCAGTCCGAACAGGCAATAAGGCCGGGCATCCGGCTTCTTCTGGGTGCGCAACTTTTCTGCTGTGTGATACAACAGCTGTACCTCGGCAAAACTCAGCACATTGGGCAGTGGGCTGATCACCGATTGCTGTAAGACCTGCTCGGCTGGATTAACCATCAGCACGCCATATTTGCTCAACCAGTTAAAGAACGATTTGAGAGCCGTGATGCGGCGAGAGAGTGTTTTCGGACTACATGGAACATTGCGACCTTTTTGCAGCCATTGCACAAACTGATTCAGATCGTCAGTTGTGATGGCACTCAGAGTGCGATCCACTGGCAGATACCCGGTTAGCAGTTGAAGATCAGCCGCGAAGGCTTTGACGGTGTGCAACGAGCGGCCTTGATCGGATAAGTAAAGCTTCCATGAGTTCAGAGCCGGAATTAAGGTGGTACCCGGTGTGATGTGAAGTTCAGCATAAGTCTGATTTGTCATTATCAATCTCCTTTATTATGCGCATAGGTATTATAGCTCAATGCGAAGAGGATGTCAATTAGCACTTCAGCGTGCATGCTAGTCAATTGCAGGTTTGTTGCCAATGGGTGGAAAATCATGTAGAATGATTTTACAATGTCTCCGATGGATAATTATCATATGGGAAAGCGTATGCGCTGGTTAACAGACCCACCACGGATTTGTTAGACAATACTGCCTAGCGGCTTGTCAGTTATTCCCCCTACATGATAATTGCACCCATGTTCTCAGATTGAATTAATTACTTCCTTACCCAGGTAATAACCTGGATGGGTTCTAATTTCTAATCCTATGAACCATCCAAATAATCGAAAGAAGACAGTAATAGCAGCAGCCATAGGAGAATGTGTCCATGTGGCTGGAATATACAATTTTCTCCGCCTGGCTGAACATGCCGGCTGGCGGACTGTTTTCCTTGGGTCTGCTGTTTCTGTACAAGAAATAGTAAAGGCAGCCATGGTTGAGAAGGCTGACCTGGTGGGAATTTCGTACCGATTGACAACAGCGACCGGCGAAAGATTACTGGGAGAATTTGCTGAAGCTGCTGATGGGTTGAAAAGCAACGGGGTTCGATTTGCATTTGGCGGAATACCTGAAATTGCTGCCCGTGCGCGTTCCATGGGATTTTTTGAAAAGGTGTTTGATGGCAGCGATGCAATGGAAGAGGTCCTGGCATACCTAAAAGGAGATGAGAAGTATCATCAGGTGGATGGGAAATACCCCGATACAACAATCAACAGGATTCATTGGAAATCGCCATACCCGCTATTGCGCCATCATTTTGGTTTGCCATCCATGGAAGCCACCGTCAAAGGTGTGGAGCAGATTGCCAGCACTCGTTGCATGGATGTAATCTCTCTGGGTATAGATCAGGATGCTCAGGAAAATTTCTTCCACCCCGAAAGACAGAATCCGCGCCGAAAGGGTGCTGGGGGTGTACCTGTTCGATCGGAGGAAGACTATGGCAGGCTTTATCAGGCGAGCCGCACTGGCAATTATCCACTCATGCGCACCTACTCTGGAACGGATGATTTTATTCGACTGGCAGAAATGTATACCCGCACCATTCATAATGCCTGGTGTGCCATCCCATTATTCTGGTTCAACCAGATGGATGGGCGGGGACCGTGGGATTTAAGGGGTTCGATCAGCGAACACCAGAAAGTAATGGCATGGTACGGGCAGCGTAATATACCAGTGGAGTTGAATGAGCCACATCACTGGGGGATGCGGGATGCACCGGATGCTGTCTACGTGGTTTCTGCGTTCCTGGCTGCTTACAACGCTCGCGTATTTGGAGTGCGGGATTATATTGCTCAATTTATGTTTAATAGTCCGCCCGGCTGTTCAGATGCAATGGACCTGGCGAAGATGTCTGCGATTTTGCGATTAATTACGCCCTTGCAGACTGAGGATTTTCGTATCTGGATCGAAACCCGCACAGGTCTGCTTAGCTATCCACTGGATATCAATGCTGCCCGCGGGCATCTGGCTGCCAGCATCTATTTGCAGATGGCTTTAAAACCGCATATTGTGCATGTTGTTGGACCGACAGAGGCAGACCATGCTGCCACCGCTGCGGAAGTAATCGAAGCTTGTGCGCTTGCTAGGCGTGCCATCGAGAATTCCATGCGGGGTGCTCCGCAGATGCTAACAGATCCGCTGATACACGCCAGGGTGGATGAATTGGTCAAGGAATCCACAGCGATTTTGAATGCAATCAAGGATTTGGCAGAAGTTGGCGTGGCTGACCCATGGGTGGATCCAGCCACACTGGCTGCCAGTGTCACCCTGGGAATTATGGATGCCCCGCAATTAATGAATAATCCATTTGCCAGGGGTGAGATTAAAACCTGCATTCACAGGGGGGGCTGCGTAAGTGTGGATAAACACAACAACCCGATTTCCGAGATTGAGCGGATAAAAGGATTAGGTTTGAAAGGTGGTACTAAAAATGGCACAAAAAATTAGATATACCGTTATTGGGGCTGGCCACGGCGGAAAGACAATGGCAGCCCACCTGGGTTTGATGGGTTTTCCCACAACGCTTTACAACCGTACGCCAGAGCACATTTATGCCATTAAACAACTGGGTGGCATTGAATTGGATTACCCCGATGGAGATATTCGAGGTTTTGGAAAATTGGTAGGCATTACTTCAAATATGGAAGAGGCTCTGGAGATGGCAGAGATGATCATGGTGGTTGTGCCCTCTTCTGCGCATGCTGATATTGCCAAAGTATGTGCGCCATTCTTGAAAGATGGACAGACAGTCATCCTCCACCCAGGACGCACCTGTGGTGCTATTGAATTTGCCAAGGTGCTAAAGGATAATAACTGCCAGGCAGATATTGACCTGGCGGAAACAGAGACATTTATTTACGCCTCGCGCTCTGATGGCCCAGCGCAAGCCCGAATTTTTCGAATAAAAGAGGCTGTGCCTATTGCAGCCTTGCCTTCCAGCAGAACCAGGCAAGTCTTGGACAAGTTACACGATGCCTTCTCTCAGTACATTGATGGAGGGAATGTATTGCAGACTGGATTGAATAATATGGGCGCCATATTTCATCCAGCGCTTTCCATATTAAATGCCGGCTGGATTGAAGCCACACATGGCGATTATCAGTTTTATATTGATGGTGTCACCCCCTCAGTGGCCAAAGTATTGGCAGCATTGGATCGGGAACGGGTGACAGTTGCCTCATCTCTGGGGATCCGCGCCCGCACCGCACTGGAATGGTTGAAAATGGCTTATGATACTGATGGCGAAGATTTGCATGAGGCAATTCACAACCAGCCGGGGTATTATGGCATCAAAGCCCCGCCCACCCTTAACCACCGTTATCTATTTGAAGACGTCCCCATGAGCCTGGTACCGATTGCATCTCTCGGCGGACGCTATGGAGTTTCCGTTCGCGGTATGGATGCTATCATTCGGCTGGCCAGCATTATCCATCGCACGGACTACTGGCGTCGTGGAAGGACCATTGAAAAACTGGGCATCGATAATCTTAGTGTCGGTGAATTGACCCATTATGTAACCGAAGGTGTAATGGAAAAATAACTGACCTTTGGTGGTTTGATGCAAGGGTAGTAGGTATCACACTTGGTTCTACATGACCAAATATGCAATGGAAGGCGAAGATGAAGGTATTAATTATTAATTGCCTGCGTAATGGCATGCTGCCACGGCAAAAGTTTAGTGAAATGGAGGAAGCACTCCAATTAGGGGGGTATACGCCCCAATTTACCCAGGTTACTACAAAAGATGAATTGATAAGTTCGATTCATGCTTTTGATTATGATATTATTTTTTGTGATGCCTCATACATTTTTGATGGCAGGAAGGCATACTCCACACACGGGATTTTCGAAGAATATAAGAAACTGTATGTAGGCTCGCCATCCGATGTCCTGGACTTGGTACTCGCAAAAAGTGCTTTAAAGGCACATTTAGCAAAGGCTAAGGTATTGACCCCTGGTTACTTTGTCGTCCGGTATAGGAATGGCAGAATGATTCAAGGGAGATTCGAAATCAACCACGCCATGAGCTATCCTTATCTCTTGAAACCAGACAGCGAAGGGAATAGCAGGGGAATAACCCCCAACTCTATTGTCTGGTCGAAAAATGAGTTATTAACAAAACTTAAGGATCTTGAATCTAGTTATGAGGATATTCTTTGTGAAGAGTACCTGGGCAAATACCCTGATATTGTAGAGTACACTGTGGCTTTTATTGGTAATGGGAATAATCGCAGGAGCATGCCTGCCCAAATTGATGTCAAAATCGAACAGAAGCACCACCTGATTACCAATGATCTCAAAGATGGTCATTTTACACGGGCATACAAGATCAATGATGACACAAGGCTGGAGGAGGTAATCAACATTGCTCAAACAATATTTAACCTAACTGAAATCCGCGATTATGGAAGATGTGATATTATTTACGCGAATAAGCAGTTATTCTTCATCGAGATAAACGGTCAACCCATGATTCCAGACAAGTGGTTTGAGGCATGCGCCGAATTTGCGGGTTTACGTAAAAATGAGTATATCAATGAGATTATTAAGGCGGCAATATCGAGAAATTCTAACTAAGTAGTTGTATCGTTTGATACCTACACACCTTGAGGCGAGGATTCCGCAAACAAAATTAATCCAAATGGGATGAGGAGATATTCAGAGAAAATGATAATCCTTTGTTAGTCCCTGTCAGAAGCGCTTTCGGAATCTCCCATTGTGTGGACAGCATTGACAGATGTTAACAGATATATGTGAGCAACCCTCCTCCGTACTACTACTACTACTACTACTACTACTACTACTACTACTACGTAATGCCTCAAAAGAAAAAGCAACTAAAGGGTAACTATGTCAATGCAAACTATGTCAATGAAAACTATTGACTTAATTTATTCCATTCGATATAATAATTGTTTGCTATTAAGACCCAGAATAGGGTTTTTTCTCGTTCAACTCAACAAGATCTGCATACCAGGAGATGTCCATGGCTTCTGATTTAATTAATAAATCATACGCTCGAATTCCCGTCAGTTTAGAATTGCCAAAACTTATCGAAGTCCAGCTTGATTCTTTCGCAAGATTAAAGAAAGAAGGTCTGGGCGACCTGTTCAATGAGCTTTCACCCATTGAATCTTACAACAAAGGAATCAAACTGTTCTTCCCCAGCAAAGGGGAGGAATCCCGTCAGTGGGACCTTTCTTTCCGATTTGAAGCCCCAAAACACACCATTGAAGAATGTGTGGAGCGGGACCTCACATATTCTTCGCCATTGTGGGTGTCGGTATTGCTTGCAGGGTCAGAAATTGCTGAACCGAAGAAGCAGGAAATATTCCTCGGTGATTTCCCTGAGATGACCGAAAAGGGCACTTTCATCATTAATGGTACCGAGCGTGTAGTGGTTTCACAGCTTATCCGCTCGCCAGGTGTGTACTTTGAAGCCCCGGCTGACCGGACTACCGGTCGCCCCCTGGCCATGGCCAAATTAATCCCGGACCGCGGCGCATGGATGGAATTTGAGACTCGCAAGAATGATTACATCATCCTCAAATTTAATCGCAAACGCACTGTGCCGATTACGGTATTCCTGCGCGCACTGGCAGCTGTGGATGACGGATTGAATGACACCCTGCTAACCACAGGCACTGATGAAGAGATCATTGCCATCTTCCAGGATGTGGATAACAATACAGAGCGACTATTCATACCTTCTTCCATCAAGCAGGAGCCTGCCTGGGAAGTTACCGAAAAGATAAAAATTGCGGAAGCCGCACTGATTGAATTCTTCAAGCGGATGAGACCTGGCGATCCGGCTACGCTGGAGAATGCCCGTCAATTTCTAAAAGAACAACTATTTGACCAGCGCCATTATGACCTGGAAAGGGTTGGCCGCTACAAACTTAACCAGAAGCTGGATATGCAGGAATTCATTCCGATCACTCATCGTTCGATCAGCAAGCGGGATATCGTGGAGTTGGTCAAACGTATGATCCGCATTAACAATGGCATTGAGAATGCGGATGATATTGACCACCTTGGGAATCGCCGGGTGAAAACCGTAGGTGAGTTGATCCAAAATAAATTGCGCATAGGTATGCGTCGAATGGAAAGGGTGATCAAGGAACGCATGTCCATCCGCGACCAGGAAGACATCACCCCAACCACGCTGATCAACATCCGCCCGATGGTGGCTTCATTGCGTGAATTCTTTGGTTCATCCCAACTGTCACAATTCATGGACCAGACCAATCCGTTGGCTGAGTTGCGCCACAAACGGACGCTCTCAGCGCTTGGCCCGGGCGGTCTGCGGCGCGAGCGTGCTGGCTTTGACGTCCGCGATGTGCACCATTCACACTACGGTCGTATTTGCCCCATCGAAACACCTGAAGGTCCAAACATTGGTTTAATTGGGCGACTGGCTTCATACGCGCGGGTAAACGAATACGGCTTTATTGAGACACCTTACCGCCGTGTACTGAAAGCTCTGCCTGTCAAGGATGAACGATTGATTGGCCGTCATTACCGCGAAGATGATTTCACTGATTCCAAGACAGGTGAGGTGATATTAAAAAAGGGTGAAGTAATCACCGAAAAAATCTTTAAAGCCCTGGCAAAGTCTGGAAAGACCCAGGTGATGGTGGTGCCATTCATCTCGGATGAGGTGGATTACCTCTCCGCTGATCGCGAGGATAAGTTCATTATCGCACAAGCAAACGCAGCATTAAACGAAGATCGCGAATTTACTTCCAGCCACATTGAATGCCGGTTCCACTCCAATTTCATTTTCTCCACCCCCGATAACATCAATTACCTGGACGTTGCCCCGCACCAGGTGGTAGGCATCTCTGCTGCACTTATTCCTTTCCTGGAACATGATGATGCCAACCGCGCCCTGATGGGTTCAAACATGATGGCACAGGCTGTACCATTAGTGAATCCGGATATTCCGCTCATCTCGACTGGTATGGAATATAGCGCAGCATTAGATTCAGGACAGGTGGCAATTGTGGAAGAAGATGGCCAGGTTATATCCGTCACCGGACGCTCCATCACCATCCAGCACAAAGACAACAGTACAAAAACCTACAACTTGCGAAAATATCAGCGCTCTAATCAGAGCACCTGCATTGACCAGCGTCCGGCAGTATCCAAGGGACAACGAGTATATAAGGGAGATATCATCGCTGACTCTTCCTCCACCAACCAGGGTCACTTAGCTCTTGGGCAGAATGTGGTGGTTGCTTTCGTATCTTGGGAAGGCTACAACTTTGAAGATGCCATTTTGATCTCAGAAAAGCTGGTGGAGAAAGACGCATTTACTTCCATTCATATAGAAAAGTATGAAGTAGAAGCAAGGGATACCAAATTAGGTCCTGAAGAGATCACTCGTGATATTCCCAATGTGGGCGAGGAAACCATCAAAGATTTGGATGAAAGCGGCATCATTCGCATTGGTGCTGAAGTCATCCCGAACGACATTCTGGTGGGTAAGATCACTCCAAAAGGCGAAAAGGAATTAACTCCTGAAGAACGCCTTTTGCGCGCCATCTTTGGCGAGAAATCGCGTGATGTCAAAGACACCTCGCTGCGCATTCCGCATGGCGAAAAAGGTAAAGTAGTGGATGTCAAGCAGTTTACTCGTGAAGAAAATACCGACCTTTCTGCCGGGGTTGAACGCATGGTGCGTGTCTCGGTAGCCCAGCGGCGTAAGATTACAGCAGGCGACAAGATGGCTGGCCGCCATGGGAATAAAGGCGTTGTCTCCAAGGTTGTACCAGAAGAAGATATGCCTTTCCTGGAAGATGGCACCCCGGTGGATATCATCCTCAATCCGCTGGGCGTCCCCGGGCGTATGAATATTGGCCAGGTGTTGGAAACCCATCTTGGATGGGCAGCTTTGCAGCTTGGCTTCCGCGCGGTAACGCCGGTATTTGATGGCGCTAAAGAGCTGGAAATTGAAGCGGAGTTGGCCCGCGCCTGGATGATCGGTGAAGCATGGAAAGAAGCCGGCGAAAAAGCTTGGGAGTGGCTGAAGGATAAAGATTTCTCGCCTGAATCGTTGAAGGATGATGATGAGGTACGGTTGCTCTTCCTGGAGGAGTTCCTCGGTAGTCGCGGGTATGATGTCTTCCGTCTTACTTCTGAGCCAATATATGCTCGGCGGGCATACCTGCGGGAATGGTTGCGTGACCATGAATTTGATCCTGAGCAAATCCTTGTTTTCGAAGATAAAAAACTCAGTGTCCAGGCCAAGCGTGAAGCGGATACACTCGCAATCAATTCTTGCTACAGAATGTGGATGCACGATCTGGGATACAAGGTCAAGAATATAAAAGACAGCGACCTGCGGGAGAAAACCCAAAAAGCAATGCTGGAAACCGGTCGGCCGATCCCCACCTTGGGTAAGCAGCCATTGCGTGATGGCAAGACTGGCATTTTCTATGATCAACCGGTTACAGTAGGTGTGATGACCATGCTCAAGCTGCATCATCTGGTTGAAGATAAGGTGCATGCCCGTTCCACAGGCCCATACAGCCTGGTGACACAGCAGCCATTGGGCGGTAAAGCTCAATTTGGCGGTCAGCGCTTTGGTGAAATGGAAGTCTGGGCGCTGGAAGCATATGGAGCTGCACATATACTCCAGGAGATGCTAACTGTAAAATCTGATGATGTTACCGGCCGGGTCAACACGTACGAAGCCATCGTTAAAGGTGAAATAATCGAGGAACCGAGCATCCCCGCTTCCTTCCGCGTGTTAGTGAAGGAGTTACAGAGCCTGGGTCTGGCAGTTGAAGTAGTAGCGGAAAACAATGAGGTTATTAAGTTTGGTAAGGAAGAAGAAAAAATAAAAACTCCGCGGTACGATACAGGTTTGCTCGGCATTGGCGGTTATGGCAACTATTAGTTTCCTTGACGTACCACAAGGGGCATGGTAACATTAGCGGTCGTTGTCCTGGTGGAGTTTGAGGTAACCAAATCTCTTACCCATTCATAATCAGGTAACCAGGTGAGGCCATCATCACTTGCGATGGTCTCGCTTTATGAAAATCATTTTTACCATGCGATTTTATCGCGCAATTTTATCTGGGAGGCTGAATGCCCACAATTAATCAATTAATAAGAAAAGGCCGCCAGACCAAGAAGGTCAAGAGCAAAGCACCGGCCCTGCAGTACACCCTGAATTCGATGAATCAGCGTCGCGTAAAGCACGCTGATGGTGCGCCACAGAAACGTGGCGTGTGCACTGTGGTGCGCACCATGACGCCCAAGAAACCGAATTCAGCGCTGCGGAAGATTGCCCGTGTCCGCCTTTCCAACGGTATCGAAGTGACAGCCTATATTCCGGGTGAAGGTCACCAGCTGCAAGAGCACTCTGTTGTGCTCATCCGCGGCGGACGTGTGAAAGACCTTCCGGGTGTACGTTATCACATCGTACGTGGATCTCTGGATACCACTGGTGTTGCCAAACGGGCGCAGGCGCGCTCCAAGTATGGCGCCAAGCGACCAAAGGCGTAGTATATTAACTGACTGGTGAAGGCCAGCATTCCAAACCAATTGATGGAGTAAGTTGCATGTCGCGAAGAGCAAAACCCGATAAGCGAGTAATTCAACCGGATGCGCGGTATCAGAGCGCCCTGGTTTCCTTCTTTGTGCATCGTATGATGAGAAGAGGAAAGAAGAGCGTCGCCCTGCGCCTGATGTATGACGCGCTGGACATGGTGAAAGAAAAGACCGGCAAGGAGCCGCTGGAAGTGTTTGACAATGCGTTGAAAAACGTTGGCCCTGTCATGGAAGTAAAACCACGCCGCGTCGGTGGCGCCACTTACCAGGTGCCGATGGAAGTTCCTGCTTCCCGCCGCTCCACCCTGGCCATGCGCTGGATCATCGATTCTTCCAGAACCCGCGCCGGGAAATCTTTCTCAGAAAAATTGGCCACCGAAATCATGGATGCCGCCAACAATACTGGTTCTGCAGTGAAGAAACGTGAAGAGACCCACAAGATGGCTGAAGCCAACCGGGCCTTCTCGCACTTCCGAATGTAACTAGGTGATCGCAGAAGGTATTAAAGGCAGAGTGATTTAATATGGCGCGCAATTTTCCACTTGAGAAATACAGAAATATTGGCATCATTGCCCATATTGACGCTGGTAAAACAACAACCACCGAACGTATTCTATTTTACACAGGTAAAACCTACCGTATCGGTTCTGTGGATGATGGTACCACAGTGACTGATTGGATGGAACAGGAACGCGAACGCGGTATAACCATCGTCTCTGCTGCTGTTTCTGCTGAGTGGAATGGCTACCAGATTAATATCATTGATACACCAGGACACATTGATTTCACCGCTGAGGTCCAGCGCTCATTGCGCGTGCTGGATGGTGGTGTAGTTATTTTTGACTCTGTCCAGGGTGTGGAACCACAGAGCGAAACAGTCTGGCGCCAGGCTGACCGTTATAATGTACCGCGCATCTGCTTTGCCAATAAAATCGACCGGGTGGGCGCCTCTTACGAGCGCACAATTGAGAGTATCAAGAACCGGCTGGGAGCTAATCCGCTCCCGATGCAAATCCCGATTGGGTCTGAGTCTGAGTTTAAAGGCATCATAGACCTGATGGAGATGCAAGCAATCTTCTGGGAAGATGAGTTGGGACGTGATCCGGTGATAACTGAAATACCGGCTGACCTGTTGACATCTGCAAAAGCCGCCCGTGAAAAAATGGTGGAAAACATCGCAGAACTGGATGATCATCTCACCATGAAGTATTTGGAAGGCGAAGAGATCAGCATCCCTGAATTGAAACAGACCCTACGAGCGGCGGTGCTGGCGAACAAGGTCACCCCCATTTTCTGCGGGTCTTCGCTGAGAAATAAAGGCGTGCAACCTTTATTGGATGCCATGATCGATTACCTGCCCTCACCGGCTGATGTTCCAGCGGTCACAGGGTTTAATCCCCACAATAATAATGAAGTAATCCGTACTCAGAGCGACGACGAACCCATGAGCGCACTGGTATTCAAGATTGTTACCGACCCATATGTTGGCCGGCTTGCATACCTGCGTGTTTACAGCGGTAAGGTCACCCAGGGGACGAACATTTATAACTCCAGCAAAGGCAAGAAAGAGCGAGTGGGCAGACTCATTCGCATGTATGCAGACCATCGAGATGATATCGAAGAAGTATACGCTGGAGATATTGCCGCCATCCTTGGCTTGAAAGAATCTTTCACCGGGGATACGTTATCAGATGCGAGCAACCAGATCGTTCTGGAAAGCATCACCTTCCCCGAACCGGTCATCTCGATTGCTATTGAGCCGAAGACAACCTCTGACCAATCAAGGATGTCTGAAGCTTTACGCAAGCTATCGGAGGAAGACCCCACATTCCGCGTACACACGGATGCTGTGAACGGACAGACAATCATCGAAGGCATGGGCGAGCTGCACTTGGACGTGCTGGTGGACCGCATGCTGCGTGAATTCAAAGTTCACGCCAATGTCGGCCGTCCGCGGGTGGCGTATCGCGAGACTATTACCCGCCCGGTTACCAAGTTGGACTACCGGTATGTCAAGCAGTCCGGTGGACATGGACAATATGGACATGTAGTGATCAACCTTGCGCCTGTTGAACGCGGTCAGGGAATTGTGTTCGAAAACAAGATTTTTGGTGGAGCGATTCCAACTGAATATATTCCTGCAATTGAAAAAGGAATTCGCGAAGCTTCGGAAACCGGCGTTTTAGCGGGTTATCCGATTGTTGACGTGCAGGTTACTTTGGTGGATGGTTCTTTCCATGAGGTGGATTCAAGCGAGATGGCGTTCAAAATGGCAGGCTTGTTTGCTTTCAAGGAAGCCATGCAAAAAGGCGCCCCGGTCTTGCTTGAACCGATCATGAAAGTCGAAGTGGTTGTTCCTGAAGAATACCTGGGGGATATCCTGGGGCAGATCAACTCCCGCCGTGGCACCATCCTGGGGATGGAAGCACGGGCAGGCAACGCTCATGCTGCCAGCGGAAACATTCCACTATCGGAAATGTTTGGGTATGCCACTGAGCTGCGATCCGCCACCCAGGGCAGGGGTGTTTTCACAATGGAATTTGACCATTATGCTCCGGTTTCTGAAACGGTAGCGCAAAAGATTATTAATTCATAATATGCATTTATTATCAAGAGCAAAGACACAGGAGTAGATATGGCGAAGCAAAAATTTGACCGGTCGAAGCCGCACATGAACATA
>PNON01000008.1 GCA_013824865.1 Anaerolinea sp.
TATTGGTTGTCAGACAATTGACATAGCTCCAGTTTTTTGTTATAGTTGTCATACAACTTGATAACAAAAGAGGTATTATGCCAACCCTTCTAATCAAGCACGCCCTTACCCTGGTAACAATGGACGACCTCCGCCGGGAGATTCCCGATGGTGGTCTTTTTATTCGCGATGGTTTCATCGAACAGGTGGGCACAACAGGTGAATTGCCGGATAGTGCGGATGAGGTCCTGGACCTGACCGGACATGTGGTGATTCCCGGGCTGGTGAATACCCACCATCATTTCTATCAGACTCTCACACGCGCGGTCCCAGCTGCTCAGAATGCCAACCTATTTAACTGGTTGAAAACTCTATATCCTATCTGGGCACGGATGACTCCAGATCACATCTACATCTCCACCAAGACAGCCCTGGCAGAGCTGGCTCTTTCCGGATGCACCACAGCTTCAGATCATCTTTACCTCTTCCCCAATGGCTCCAAACTGGACGACGAGATCAATGCCGCGCAGGAAATGGGCATGCGTTTACATGCCTCCCGTGGTTCGATGAGCCTGGGTGAGAGCAAAGGCGGACTGCCTCCGGATAGTGTGGTGGATACAGAGAAGCACATCCTCAAAGACAGCGAACGCCTGATTCAGCGCTATCACGAGTCCAAGCCTGGGGCCATGACCAGCATAGTGCTGGCGCCCTGTTCTCCCTTCAGCGTGACAGGCGAATTAATGCGCGAAAGCGCGGTTTTGGGGCGTAAATACGGTATACACTTGCATACCCACCTGGCTGAAACCCAGGATGAAGAAAGTTTCTGTTTGCAAATGTTTGGTCACAAACCGTTGGCCTACATGGAATCGTTGGATTGGGTGGGGCAGGATGTGTGGTTTGCGCATTCAGTACACATTAATTCCGACGAAATCCAGGTTTACGCACGGACCGGTTGTGGTGTGGCTCACTGCCCGTCCTCGAATATGCGGCTTGCTTCTGGCATAGCCCCTTTGTGGGAGTACATGCGTGCCGGAGTGAAAGTAGGGCTGGGGGTGGATGGCTCCGCCTCTAATGATGGCTCACATATGCTGGCTGAAGCGCGCCAGGCCATGTTGCTGGCCAGGCTGCGGGCGGGTATCATGGGGGCGTCGCTCTCGAGCAACGAGAATTTATCCATACTCGCCGCCCGTGAAGCGCTTGAGCTCGGTACCCGCGGTGGTGCGGCTGTTTTGGGTCGTCCAGACATTGGCTCCCTGGAAACCGGAAAATGTGCTGACTTTGTAGCCTTTGATATGGATCAGCTGGCTTATTCTGGATCATTGAGTGATCCAGTGGCAGCACTGCTTTTCTGTGCGCCACAGCAGGTGGCTTATAACGTGGTCGGTGGTAAATTCATCGTCAGAAATGGGCAGCTTACCAACTTGGATTTGCCTGCCCATGTCCGCAGGCATAATCAATTGGCGGCTCAGTTGCTTTCTGATTGATCGAGATTTTTTGATGACTGATAAGCCTATAATCCAGTACCCGATGCCAACCAAGACCCTTGTGGATTGTGCTATGGGACGCATTCCCGCGGATCTGGTGATTCAAGATGGTCGCTGGGTATGTGTTCAAACAGGCGAGATCGTGGAACACACGGATATTGCGGTCATTTCTGGCAAGATTGCTTATGTCGGACCAGATGCCAGCCATACCATCGGTGATGGCACTCAATTGATCCATGCGGAAGGAAAATTCCTCGTGCCCGGTTTGCTGGATGCTCACGTACATGTTGAATCCTCCATGCTCACAGTGACGGAGTTCGTTCGGGCAATCATCTCACATGGCACCACTGGTATTTTTATCGACCCGCATGAGATTGCCAACGTCTTTGGGCTAAACGGGGTGAAGTTGATGGCCGAGGAAGCGGCAGTTCAACCCATTCATGTATACGTGCAGGTACCTTCCTGTATCCCATCCAATCCCGGGTATGAAACACCGGGGGCTGAACTTGGTCCGGTTGAAGTTCAGGAAGCTCTCGCCTGGGAGCATGTCATCGGCCTGGGAGAGGTGATGGACTTTCCGGGTGTTGTCGCTTCGGATGAAAAGATGCTCTCTGAAATTGGGCTGACCATTGGTTCTGGCAAAGTTGTCAGTGGTCACTATGCTTCAGCAGACCTTGGGCTTCATTTCCATGGTTATGCTGCCGGCGGAGCGCAGGATGATCACGAAAGCACAACCACTGAAGACGCCATTCAGCGTACCCGCCAGGGAATGAAGGTTATGATGCGCTATGGCTCCGGCTGCCAGGATGTGGCGCAACTCTCCAAAGCGGTAACAGAGCATGGTTGTGACTCGCGGGGTTTCCTGCTTTGCACGGATGACTCTCACTCGCAAACCCTGATTAATGAAGGCCATATGGACCGGGTGATGCGCCATGCGATTGATTGCCGCTTGTCACCCATGCAAGCCATCCAAATGGCCACCATTAACACTGCGGAGCATTTCAAGGTGAGCCAGCAAATTGGCATGATCGCTCCGGGCCGCTGGGCGGATATCTTACTGGCTTCCAGCCTGGATGATTTCAGTGTGGAAATGGTGATTACCAAAGGTAGAGTGGTCTCAAAGGCCGGGCAGGTTCTAATCGATATTCCGAGGTATACTTACCCAGACTGGGCGCTTAACAGCGTACACCTATCCCATCCCATTTCTGCCGCAGATTTTGCCATAAAAACCTCCCAAAAGGGGAATATGATAGCCAATGTAATTGGCATCATCGAAAATCAGGCCTCTACCCGCCACTTACAATTGAAAGTGCCCATTATGTCTGGTGAAATCAAGGCGGATTTACCTTGTGATCTAGCGAAGGTAGCTTTGGTGGAAAGGCACCGGGGTGCCGGAGTGGTTACCCGGGGGCTTGTTTCTGGGTTTGGGTTTAGCATACCTTGTGCTGTGGCATCAACGGTAGTCCACGATTGCCACCAAATGATCGTGGTCGGTACAGACGATAGCAACATGGCGCTGGCAGCAAACACCCTGGCGAATTGTGGTGGCGGTCAGGTAGTGGTTGCCAACGGAGAGATCTCAGGTTTAGTTGACCTGCCAATTGGCGGTCTTATGTCCAGTGAATCCTGTCAGATCGCTGCCCGAAAAGTAGCCAAGCTTCTAGCTGGTTTTCAAAAATGCGGGTGCCGTTTGAACAACCCAAATATGCAGCTCAGCATGTTGGGACTGGTGGTCATCCCCGATATCCGCATATCGGATAAAGGTATTGTGGATGTGACCCAGATGAAGTTCATTAACCTGGTGGAAGAATAATGGAAACGAAATTACGTCCTTATGAAAGTTTGAGAGTCGCGTTGGCGGGTTATATCTCATCCACCCAACCCGGCGAGCGTCTGCCCACCGAACCGCTGCTGGCAAAAGAGCTGGGCGTTTCGCGGGCGACTTTGCGAGAAGCCATGCGTCATTTTGAAAGCCTGGGACTGATCAGGCGAAGACAGGGGATAGGTACTTTCGTGGTTGGACATCCACAGGTTTTAGATAGCGGGCTTGAGCAACTGGAATCGATCGAAACAATCGCAGCACGGATCAACCTTCACGTATCCATGGGTGAGAATAAAGTAAATATGATCAAGGCGGATCCGGAAAAAGCAGCTGCTTTGGGTGTCTTAGAAGGTGATAATCTAATTCAGATTGTCCGTGTCATTCACGCGGATGGCCGGCCGGTGGCGTATCTAATCGATAACTTACCAGAAGGTATCTTGTCAAATGATGAAATAAGTAAGGAGTTCAAAGGTTCGGTTTTGGATGTATTGATTAAACGTGAGCAGCCCGGACTGGCTTACTCGAAGACTGAAATTAAAGTTGAACAAGCCTCTTCCGAAATAGCACGCGCCCTCCAAATCCAACGGGGTGATGGATTGTTGTTGTTCATCGCTTACCTGTACTCGTCTGCTGGATCTGTAGTGGCTTATTCTTTCTCTTATTTCCTCCCTGGCTATTTTCGCTTTCATGTAGTTCGGGAAATTGACAATAATAAGGCTCCCCGAATCGGGGTTGAATGACACAGGAGGTAAATCCGAAAAACAACGACTGAAAATTATTTGGTATTTATTGTCAAACATAAAATAATATTATTAAAGGAGGTTTTACCATGCGAAGTTTTAACGGACGAGATATTTTATCTCTAAAGGAATTTGAAAGACAGGAGTTCTTTCACGTATTTGAAGTAGCCCGACAGATGGAGCCCATTGTTCGGGCTCGTCAGAACACTGATATGTGTGCTGATAAAACCCTGGTGACTGCTTTCTATCAACCCAGCACACGGACCCGCCTGGCTCACGAGGCAGCCATGCATCGTCTTGGCGGTCATGTAACTGGATTCTCTGATGCAAAAATGACCCGTGCCGGCGACTTTTATCAGGAAAGCATTAAAGACACTGTAAAAATGCTTGAATTCTATGGTGATGTCATCGTTATGCGCCATTTCCAACAGGGAGCACCCATGGAAGCTGCCAAGTGGGCATCCGTACCCATCATCAATGGTGGTGACGGCTGGGGTGAGCACCCCACCCAGATCCTGACCGACCTTTACACTGTGCTCCGTGAAAAGGGACGCATCGACGGCTTGAAATGGCTTGCTGTTGGCGATATGCGCATGCGCACCATGCACTCCCTGGGTTATGCACTTTCCCAGTTTGATTGTCCCATCACCTTTGTGGCTCCCCCCGAGATGACCCTGCTTCCAGAATATAAGGCGGAATTGAAACAGCTTAATGTAAATTTCAAGGAAGCTGAGCATGTTGAGCAGGCTATTGCCGATGCAGATGTCATTCTGGTAGAGCCTGTTGTACAACCCGATTACTCCAAATCCCGCCAGGAAGTTGAAGAACATGGCCTTACCCCTGACAATTACAAGATCACCCGTGATCTATTGGCTAACAAAGCCAAATCAGACGCCATTTTGCTCCACTCACTTCCTCGAATGGATGAGATCCCTGCTGATGTCGATATTACCCGCTGGTCTCGCTACTGGCAGGAAGCCTCTAATGGCGTAATCATGCGTATGGCTTTAATTGCGCTCATTCTGGGCAAGATGGAATAAAGGAGAGTTTAAATGCAGACTTTTTTACACGGTCGTGACCTGATCGGTGACCTGGATTTCTCGAAAGAGGAAGTGGAAACCGTTCTGGATGTTGCTTTCGACCTTAAGCGTAAACGTGCACTTGGCGAGCTAACCCCTTACCTGCGTGACAAAGTACTCGCGATGTTGTTCTTCTTCAGCAGCACCCGCACCCGCGGATCCTTCGAGGCGGGCATGGCACACCTGGGTGGGCATGCGGCATTCATTGAATCCCGCACCACCCAGATTTCCCACGGTGACACCCCCAAGGAGATTGGTGAGATCTTCGGCCGCTACTTTGATGGCCTGGCAATCCGCCATGTGGACTGGGGAGTGGGAAATGGCTACCTGAATGATGTTGCCAAGGCATCCAGGGTTCCAGTCCTCAATATGCAAGACGATATCTATCATCCCTTCCAATGTCTGGCTGACCTGATGACCATTGTGGAGAAAAAAGGCCGCGACCTGCGCAAGAAGAAGATGGTTGTTTCCTGGGCATATGCTGCATCGTACCAGAAGCCCATGTCAGTCCCGCAGAGCCTTATCCTGCAAATGCCGCGCTTTGGGATGGATGTTATTCTAGCGCACCCCCCGGAGTTCAAGTTGATGCCGGGAATCATGGATCAAGCCCAAGAGCAGGCGCGGAAGTTTGGCGTCGGTTTTGAGGTGATGGACGATATGGACAAGGCCTTCAAAGACGCAGATATCATCTATGCCAAGAGCTGGGGAGCCATGGTGCATACCCCGGATCCTGACGAAGGTGCGAAGATCATCAAGAAATACGAAAGCTGGATCACTGACGAGCGTCGCATGAAGCTGGCTAAATCAGATGCAATCTACATGCATCCATTACCCGCTGATCGCAACGTCGAAGTCACTGATGGTGTGATGGACGGGCCGCAATCTGTGGTATTTGATGAAGCAGAAAATCGGATGCATGCGCAGGAAGCCGTGATGGCTTTAACTATGTAATAATTCAACCTTGCTGGAAAAATCTATACAAAAACATCCAGCAAGCCATACTGAAAGGAAAAGAAATAAATGACGAAGCAAGTTGCAGTAGTAGCAATAGGCGGTAATTCCCTGATTTTGGATCCCAAAAAGGTAACCGTCGAAGATCAGTATAAAGCAGCCGCTGAAACGACCAAACATATCGCTGATATGATCGAGGCTGGTTGGGACGTTGCCATAGGTCACGGCAATGGACCGCAGGTGGGTTTCGTCCTCCGCCGCTCCGAGATTGCAGCCAAAGTCGAAGGCATGCATGAGGTTCCACTGGAAGTGTGCGGCGCTGACACCCAGGGTGCGATTGGTTATGCCCTTCAGCAGACCCTGCAGAACGAATTAAAACAGCGTGGGATTAAGAAATCCGTTGCTACCATCGTTACCCAGGTGAAGGTAGATAAGAACGATAAAGCCTTCCAAAACCCGACCAAACCCATTGGTGGTTTCATGGATGAAGCTGAAGCCAAGAAGCGCGAAAAAGAACTGGGTTGGAGTATCGTGGAAGATTCTGGCCGCGGCTGGCGGCGTGTAGTTGCATCGCCCCTCCCAATGGAAGTTGTGGAGATTGATGCAGTGAAGGAATTGATTGCGGCTGGCACGGTGGTTATTACGGTTGGCGGCGGCGGCATTCCGGTAGTCGATGATGGAAAAGGCGGATGCGCAGGTACTGCGGCTGTAATCGACAAGGACTTTGCCTCCTCATTGCTTGCACGCTTGATCAATGCTGACCTGCTCCTCATCTCCACCGCGGTTGAAAAGGTGGCCATCAATTTTGGGAAACCGGATCAAAAATGGCTGGACAAAATGACCCTGGCTGAAGCCAAGACATATCTGGCTGAAGGCACCCATTTTGCCAAAGGTTCGATGGCTCCCAAAATCCAGGCCATCATCTGGTTCCTGGAAAATGGCGGCAAGAAAGCCTTGATCACGGATCCAGCTCACATCGGCGCAGCTCTTCGTGGCGAAACCGGCACCTGGATCGTCCCATAATTAAAACAACAATCCCCTGTCAATCTATGGCAGGGGATTGTTATTATTCTTCTACTAATTATGAAGGTAATTTAAGAATCTTTATATTATTATTGATGTAAAATTAATAATATAGTATTTGTAGTAATTGACCTTTTTCTCACGGTTTTGTTTCAACATGGCAATTGGAAGGAGGTGGTTACCAGTAAGTCTTTTGTCCAGTTTCAACAGTTGTAAGTTAACCTAATCATAATTGGAGGAGTTAGATGAAAAAGACCTACGTATGGCGTTTGGTTTCTGTATTACTGGTAGCCACTATGCTCCTGGTTGCCTGTGCTCCCGCAGCTCCTGTCGCAGAAGCACCAGCTGCTGAAGCTCCCGCTGCTGCTGAACCTGCAGCACCTGCTGAACTCCAGATTCCGGATATTAAAGAGGGAAAGTTTAATGCTGCTTTCGTAATGTTGAGTGTGCATGATGATGGCGGCTGGTCTCAGGCTCAGTACGATGGCTTGAATTACGTGATGGCTCAGATGCCAGATGTCCATGCAGCTTACATTGAAAACGTGGCTGAAGGCGCTGATTCAGAGCAGGTGTTCCGAGCTTTAGCTCGCAAAGGCTTCGATATCATCTTTGGTGGTTCCTTTGGTTACATGGATGGAATGGAAGCTGTTGCTGCTGAATTTCCCGATACAATCTTCATTCATATTTCCGGATATAAATCCAACATGACCAACTTTGGTAACTTGTTTGGAGCAATGGAAGATATGAAATACCTGGCAGGCATGCTGGCTGGCTCCCGCGCAAAAGTCGATGGCAACATGAAAACAGGTTATATTGCCACCTTCCCAATCCCGGAAGAACTTAGACTTGGTAACGCATTTGCCCTTGGAATGCGCAAGACCTGCCCGGAATGCACAATGGATGTGCGCTGGATCAACACCTGGCATGACCCGATCGTGGAACGCCAGGCTGCAGATTCTCTATTCGATGGCGGAGCGCAAGTAGTATATACAGGCGCAGATACTCCTGCTACCGCGCTGGCCGCTGAGGCGCGCGAGGGCGTTTGGGGTATCACATATGACTGGGGTGGTTCCTGCACATCTCCAGCCTGCTTGACAGCCCCATATTGGAACTGGGGTCCTGAATTTGCACGTGTCATCAAAGGCGTCCAGGACAAAACCTACAAAGTGGGATGGGATTATTTTGATGCTGATAGCGGTGGTTTAGGCATTTATGGCTTCATGGAAGGCCAAACACCTCAACCCGGTGTCGCAGACCTGCCCGCTGAAGATGTTCAACTTGTTAAAGATACCCTGGCTAAAATGCTGGCTGGTGAGTTTACCCGCTTCGATGTATTTGCTGGTGAAATAAAAGACAATAAGGGTAACGTTGTGGTTCCTGCTGGTGAAAAGATGCAACAAGCAGATATTGACCAGTTTCCTCCGGGAGCTCCCGGGTTGGAATGCACTTACTGTATGCACTGGTGGGCAGAAGGTATTACTGCTGAACTTCCAGAATAAAAGTACATAGGCAATAAGGGGCCGGAAATGTTCCGGCCCCGCGTTTAAGTTCATTTTTGATATTCATTCATTATTTTCTTTTTTTTAATGCATAAATAGGAGGTGTGGATGCCGAAGGAAGAAGTACCTGATCTAAAAGTGATTGCCCACATGCAAGGTATCCGAAAGCGATTTCCTGGTGTTTTAGCGAATGACCAGGTTGATTTTGAGTTAAGAGAAGGTGAAGTTCACGCTCTACTGGGGGAAAATGGTGCAGGAAAAAGTACTCTCATGAATATCCTGGCTGGTTTATATCATCCAGATTCAGGGACAATCAATATTCGTGGAAAACAGGTTAGTTTTAATTCTCCACAAGACGCCATAAAAGTTGGTATTGGGATGATTCACCAGCATTTTATGCTGGTTCCATCCCAAACGGTAACCGAAAATGTCTTGCTCGGTCTAAATGATCCCCCATTTATTATTAATTTGAAGGATTATGATGACAAGATCAGGCAGCTTGGAGAGCGCCTGGGTTTAATCGTGGATCCTCGGGCGAAAATATGGCAATTAACGGTTGGAGAACAGCAGCGGGTAGAAATATTAAAGATGCTCTATCGCGGAACCAATGTATTGATCATGGATGAGCCTACTGCTGTTCTTGCTCCAAGCGAGATCGAGGATTTGTTCCTTACTTTACGGAAAATGACAGCTGAAGGGAAATCCATCGTCTTTATCAGCCATAAATTAAATGAGATTACAGAAATTTCCGACCGGGTGACGGTTCTTCGGCGGGGGAAAGTTACTGCCAGCGGTATCAATACCAGGGAGACGACAAGAGAAAAACTTGCGGAATTGATGGTTGGTCGCGAGGTGCTATTTAGAATCGATAAAAAACCGGTCAAACCTGGTGATGTAGTCTTATCAGTAGAAAATGTTCAAGCAGAAAATGATAAAAACCTGCAATCTCTGCGAGGATTAAGTTTACAGGTACGGGCAGGTGAAATCGTCGGATTAGCTGGAGTGGCTGGAAACGGGCAAAGTGAATTGGCAGAAGTGATAACTGGGTTGCGAAAATGCACAGCTGGAAAGATTTGCATCCACGGGCAGGATACCACCAACCAATCCACCTTAACCAGTATTCGTCAAGGTGTTTCCCATATTCCGGAAGATCGCACTCATGTTGGGTCAGCGCCAAATCTGAGCATTACCGATAATGTCATTATGAAAAATTACAACCAGCAGCCAATTGGTATGGGCTGGTTGATTAATTCACTGGCCGCAAATCGATTCGCCACAAAGCTGAAAGATGAATATGAAATAACTGCCCCATTGATTAATACTCCGGTACGGTTACTCTCCGGTGGAAATCTACAGCGCGTGATCCTTGCCAGGGAAATTTCGAGCAAACCAAAGTTAATGGTGGCTGTACAGCCGACCCGCGGGTTGGATGTTGGAGCAATCGAAGGTGTGCAGCGATTGCTTATGCAACAGCGGGAAGCAGGTGCAGCTGTCTTATTAATATCTGAAGAGCTTGAAGAGCTGTTGTCATTGAGTGATCGTATCTACATCATTTACGAAGGTCAAATCATGGGGGAAGTGACTGACGGTGATATCCGAAAAATTGGATTAATGATGACAGGAACTCCTTTGGATAAAATTGGGAAGGAGATCACAGAAGAAGATGGAAAATAATATTCCTGGATCAAAAAAAAGAAGGTTGCGATTTCCATACAAGATTCGGGTGGAACCACGCCTGGTTGAGGCACCTGGCTGGGTATCCGTCTTGTTGACCATTGCATCGATCATACTAGCATTAATGGTAGGCGCGGTATTAATTGCTTTAGGCGGAGGGGACCCAATCAAAGCATATATCCATATTGGAAAAGCTTCCTTTGGGAGCCTGGGCGTGTTCTCGGATACCTTAGTAAAAGCCACTCCTTTGATGCTCGTAGGTTTAGCTTGCTCAATTGCATTCCGCATGAAATTATGGAACATCGGCGCAGAAGGGCAATTCTTCATTGGTGCATTTGCCGCCTCTGTGGTTGTTTTATTACCTGTTTTACCTGATAGCTCCCCTAAATGGTTGTTTATCCTCATTATGTTTATTTTTGGTTTTATCGGCGGAGCATTATGGGGCGTGATACCGGGTTTCCTTAAAGTAAAGTTCAATGTTAATGAGATCATCTCGACATTGATGATGAACTATATAGCTGTGTTCTGGAATAACTATTTCATTTATGCTGTTTGGTCTGAAGGCGGATTTCAAATGTCAAAGACATTCCCCAAGAATGCATGGCTTCCGAGATTATCAGATTTCGCAAAAGATGCTCCCATTTTCCAGGGTTTGACCACACACCTGGGTCTGGTTTTTGCCGTGATTGCAGCAGTGATCATATGGTTCATACTTTATCGGAGTAAGTGGGGATATGAAATCCGTTTGATAGGCGATAACGCCAAAGCTGCCAAGTATTCAGGCATTTCGATTGGAAAGAATATTATCCTTGTGATGGCGCTTTCTGGCGGTCTGGCAGGTCTTGCCGGCATGTCTGAAATCTCAGGTGTTGTTCACCGCTTACAGGGATCCATTTCTCCGGGATATGGGTTTACCGGTATTATCATCGCTTGGTTGGCGAAGTTAAATCCCCTGGCTGTGATCGTTGTCTCGATCCTTTTTGGAGCGTTAATCCTGGCTGGACGAGAATTACAACCAAAGGGTATTCCCACGATGATCCAGGGGGTGATCTTTGTTTTTCTCATTGCCAGTGATTTCTTTGTACGTAACCGGATATTGTTCTCCAGGAATATTGAGGAGTAAGTATGGATATGTCGATCGTTCTTCAGGCAGGAGTAGCCACAGGGACAGCACTATTGTTTGCTACATTGGGAGAGCTTCTGGCTGAACGCTCTGGAATTATGAATTTGGGAGTTGAAGGCATGATGCTTTTGGGAGCAATGGCTGCTTATTGGGTATCAGCACATTATGGAGTTCCATGGATGGGTGTAATTATTGGCATGCTCGCTGCGGGACTAATAAGTCAAATACACGCTTTCATAACAATAAATTTACGCGCAGATCAAGTTGTGAGCGGGCTTTCGTTGAATTTTCTTGCGGCTGGCGTAAGCGTTGTTCTTGGTGAAGGATTAAACAGTATCAAGGGAGTGGCAATTCTCCCATCATTCACCATTCCGCTATTATCACAAATACCTTGGATCGGGAAAATATTTTTTACAAACCAGGGAATCCTGGTTTATATAGGCTATCTTGTTTTCCCCTTGGTATGGTATTTTATCAACCGGACAAGACAGGGTCTCCATTTACGGGCAGTTGGGGAGTTCCCAGCCGCAGCTGATTCATTAGGAATAAATGTTTATCGTATGCGGTATTTATATGTATTTATTGGCGGATTATTCGCAGGTTTAGCTGGTGCCGCGATCAGTTTATCCATCTCACCCGGATGGTTTAGCGAGAAGACTACATCTGGCGAAGGATGGATCGCGGTAGGATTGGTCATCTTCGCGCAATGGAATCCCATCCGGGCAGCTTTTGGTGCATATATCTTTGGAGCCTTACGTCGGCTGGTTTTGGATATACAAGGTCCAATGATGATCCTGGGTCTCGCTAATCCCTTTTACTACAATCCATACTTTGGTTTCTTTCTCCAAATGCTTCCTTATGCCTTCACGATCATTGTTTTAGTACTGGGCTCGCGGGAGGCAATAAAGAAACGAATTGGTACCCCTGCTGCTTTGGGTATCCCGTACATCCGTGGTGAACGAGGTATGTAACTCTCAAATCACATATCGATACCTTCACATATGATAAAGTGAGGTCGCTTATGGAAATAGCCAAGCGAAAAGGAATGATCAAGGCTGGCTTGGGTAAAGAGCGCCTGGATCTTGTGATCAAGAATGTCCAGGTGGTCAACGTTTACAGCGGTAAGGTTGAATCTGGTTCAATCGGTATTTTGGATGACAGGATTGTTACTCCTTATGCATTTGATTACGAAGCAAAGAATACTCTGGATGGAGACGGGATGTTTGCCATGCCGGGTTTCATTGATACCCACGTGCACATTGATTCCACCCTGCTGACTCCCGAACATCTGGCTGCTATAATTGTCCCGCACGGGACGACCTCCATGTTTATCGATCCAATGGAGATATCCAACGTTGCAGGCATCGACGGCTTACGCGCTTTAATTGCCTCACGGGAGAAGCTGCCATATAACCTCTTCATTGAAGTACCATCACGCGTTCCGACTGCGCCAGGTTTGGAAACAACTGGGGGTGAACTGGGACTCGATGAAGTAAAACAGATTTTGCATTGGGATGAAACCATCAGCCTGGGTGAACTGGATCCATCAAAAGTATTGGGACTAAAAGACGAGTATCTGGCTAAAGTGGAAGAAGCTCAGCGGTTGGGAAAGATTTGCAATGGACACACTGCCGGTCTTAATGAGCTCGAACTCACCGGGTACACCTGCGGTGGTTTGTCGGATGACCACGAGTGTGTGGATTACGCGGATGCAATTCGCCGTTTGAATCTGGGTCTCTCCGTGCTGATCCGCGAAGGCAGCTCAGAGCGAAATCTTGAGCTCATTATGAGTGGAGTTCTGTCGGAGGGGATTGACACGAGTAATTTGATGTTCTGCACGGATGACAAGCACCCGGATGATATCCAACATGAAGGTCACATTGACTACATGGTTAATCAAGTAATTAAAATGGGTCTTTCACCTATGAGGGCTATGCAAATGGCAACTATAAACGCAGCCCGGCATTTTAGGGTGGATCACGTAGTGGGAAGTCTGACTCCTGGCAGGTATGCGGATATCATTCTTAGCCGTTCATTGGAAACCATCGTCCCTGAAATGGTTTTTCATCAAGGAAAACAAGTATCTCAATCAGGGAATATTGTTACTTCGGATATTGCCTTGAATTACCCTGAATACCTATACAGAACCGTCTCCATTCTAAATGGAAAAAAAGCAGATGACTTTGCCCTCAAGACAGAAGGCTCACTGGCTCAAGTGTGGGTGATCGAATTGATCCGGGATCAAATCATTAACCAACGGATGCGTGCTGAATTACAGGTGGTCAAAGGTGCCATTCAGGCTGACATTGAGAAGGATATCCTTAAGCTGGCTGTTGTGGAACGGTATGGCAAGAATGGTGGTATTGGAATCACTTTTGTCCATGGATTTGGATTAAAAAAAGGCGCCATTGCTTCCTCAGTATCGCATGATCATCATAATATTGTTGTAGCCGGTACCAACGACTTGGATATGGCTGTCTGTGTCAGAGCCATTGAACAAACACAAGGCGGGTTGGCAATTGCTCTTGACGGTATGTTGATCGATTGTCTTCCACTGCCCATAGGGGGGTTGATGAGCGATAGACCTGCTGAAGAGGTAATTCAAGCCCTGGAACGATTAAATCAAAACTATCACAGCCAGGGTGGGGTACTGGCTGCGCCTTTCATGAGCCTGTCATTTATATCCCTCCCGACCGTTCCTGAACTCGGATTAACCGATAAAGGTTTGGTGGATGTACTCAGGCACGAGTTGATACCATCCATTATTGAAACTAGATAAACTGGAGTTTTGGTTGATTGATATCACATATTACCGTCCAGAATCAATATTCGAAGTTATTCAATTATTGCAGAATACGGATGGATTACTGCTGGCCGGGGGTACAGATATTCTTCCCCGTATTCGGAAAGGGCATTATCCAGTTAAGGCACTCATTGATCTAAGCCGAATTGAATCTCTGAAGTTCGTTCAGGAGGTTAATGGTTGGATCGAGATCGGGGCTTCAGCAACCCACACCATGGTGGAGCAGGCGGATATTTTACAAAAATCCGTGCCAGCGCTTGTTTCTGCATCCCATAGTATTGGCTGTCTACAAACCAGAGCGAGAGGGACCATAGGAGGAAACATATCCAATGCCTCCCCTGCAGCGGACACGGCTCCCCCACTGCTTGTGCTGAATGCGGAGGTGGTCATACAGACAGCCACAGGTCAAAATGCAGTGCCTATGACTGAATTCTTCATCGGACCGGGAAAATCAATATTATCCGCAAATGATATTCTAACTTCGGTTCGTTTCAAACATCCATTGGGTCGGATGGGATCTTCATTCTTGAAGTTGGGTAAGCGGAAAGGGATGGCAATATCTGTAGCCAGCGTAGCGGCGTATGTTCATTTAGACAATGATGGCTGCTTGGATGAAATCCGCCTGGCTTACGGATCGTTGGCTCCAACTCCTGTGCGTGGATACACAGTGGAGAAGAACCTGATTGGAAACCATCCCACATTAGATAACATGCAAAAGGCAGCATGGAAATGCGAGCAGGATGTCGCGCCCATCAGTGACCTGCGAGCTTCTGCATCATATCGGCTACAGGCTGCACGAGTATTAACGATCCGGGCTTTGCAGAAGGCGTTGTCTCAAGCTGAGGAGGTTGGAGTTTGATGGGCAACATTCAGGTTCAGTTCATTTTGAATAATGAAAAAATTAGCGTTAAAGTTTCCCCCGGACTGACCTTGTTGGAATTCCTGCGGACAGAAATGGGACTGACAGGTGCAAAAGACTCATGCGGTGGTGAAGGAGAATGCGGCGCATGCACCGTGATCCTGAATGGCGAGGCAGTCAATTCCTGTTTGGTGTTGATCGGCCAGGTCGATGGGCATAGTGTGACTACGATTGAAGGATTATCTGTCCGTGGCGAGCTGCATCCAGTGCAGAAAGCTTTCATTGAAGTCGGTGCGATTCAATGCGGTTTCTGTACACCTGGGGCAGTTCTGGCAAGTAAAGCTTTACTGGATCATGTGCCGGATCCGGATGACGATGACATCCGTGAAGCTCTTTCTGGAAATATGTGCAGATGCACCGGCTACACAAAGATGGTGGAGGCTGTCCATATTGCTGCTCGGGAATTGAACAATGGTAAATAACTTCCAAACGGTTGGTAAAAGAGTGATCCGCAAGGATGCCATGGATAAAGCAATCGGCAAGGCTTTGTACACAGCAGATATCAAGTTGGAGAACACCCTGTGGGCAAGCGTTTTCCGATCCACATGCCATGCAGCAGAGATCATAAATCTGGATACTTCGGAGGCGGAGAAATATCCTGGGGTGGTAAAGGTGGTAACAGCAAAGGATATACCTGGGAAAAAATCATTTGGGGCACTGGTTTCAGACCAACCAGCCCTGGCGGAAGATGAAGTTCGTCATTATGGTGAGCCAATGGCTATGGTGATTGCGCGTAGTCAAACCACCGCCGAAGAGGCTCTTCGCCTGATCAAGGTGGATTATTTACCGCTTGACCCGATTTTCACCCCGAAGGAAGCGTTAACTCCGGATGCCAGGCAAATCCACCCTGGCGGAAATTTGCTAACCAAATATGATGTGGAAAACGGAAACCTGGTGGAAGGTTTTTCACATTCTGAAATCATTCTAGAAGAGACTTTCTCTGTCCAGCGCATTTCCCCTGGATACATGGAGCCTGAAAACTCCCTTGCCCGCTGGAACGCTGATGACAGCATAATGGTGTGGGTTAGTTCTCAGCAGCCGTTTCATGATCAGGAAATAATTGCCTCTGTTCTAAGCCTTCCACTGGATCGCGTACAGATCATCAGCGGTGTGATTGGCGGCGCTTTCGGAGGGAAGGAAGATCCTTCCCTCTGCATCCTGGCTGCCCTGGCATCTTACCTGGTAAAGGGAACTGTGAGGATTTGCAATGAACGCAAAGATTCATTTTTGGCACACCCGAAACGCCATCCGGCAGAATTATCGCTAAAATTGGGAGCAAATAAGGATGGCAGTATAGTCGCTCTGGACGCACAGGTATTCATGGATACTGGAGCTTACGCATCATATGGACCAGCAGTAGGCGGGCTCTTAACCGAAACTGTGGGTGGATCTTATCGAATTCCTAATATGCGTGTGCAAACATCCGTGGTTTATACCAATTCACCCCTATCCGGCGCCATGCGCGGGTTTGGCGCTCCCCAGTCTCACTTTGCCATTGAGTGCATGATGGATATCCTGGCTGAAAAATTGGGCATGGATGCTATTGTTATTCGGCAAAAAAACATCCTGCATCCTGGCGATCAGGTCTTTACGCGGGTGGTCGTCAACGAAACTGCGAATAGTTTACCCCGTATCCTTACCAAATTTGAGGAAGTTTATCAGCGCTATTCCGCACTGCCCACGAAACCTGGCAGGTTGAGCGGGGTGGGGTTTGCCTGCGCTGCGCAAACAATGGGGCTGGGAGCAAAGGTCCCGGATTCTTCCACACACAGATTGACCTGGCTTCCGGATGGAACAGTGCGCCTGCATTTAGGCGCGCCAGAACTGGGGCAGGGACTTGCTACCATAGCTGAACAGGTGATTGCTGAAAAGTTGGGAATCCCTTACTCACTCATTACAACAGCTGAATTGGATACGAAAACCACACCCGACGGGAACGTCACCTGTGCTTCCCGAATGACATATTTGGTGGGTAACGCAGTTTCCCTGGCCGCAGATAATTTGATAGAGCAGATGTTGGATCATGCTATTGAATTGACTGGAAAATCCAGGCAGGATCTACGCTATGAAAGCGGTTATATTATTGATAATCATGATCAACATATCTCAGCCCGGGAAGTCATTGCCCACCTTGCCGAGAGAGATATCACCCTGCAAGCAGATGGAACAGCTTCCTTTCCTTATCCCCCAGAATCCACTCCCCAGCACCTGCCAATCGGAATGCCGCATGTTATGTTTGTTTTTGGTGGCCAGATTGCCAGAGTGGAAGTAGACCCAGAGCTGGGGACAGTAGAAGTAACACACTTGACGGCCATCCATGATGTTGGACAGGTGATCAACCGAACGGGAGTGGAAGGCCAGATAGAAGGCGGCGTGGCAATGGGTTTAGGTTATGCATTATTAGAAGAAATGCCTATCAAACCCAATGGTCAATGGGTGAACAGTTTTACAGAGTACCTGCTGCCGACCGCGAAAGATATGCCAGAGTCGCTGGATATCCTGATTCTTGAGGTGCCTGAAAAAAGCGGTCCATTTGGCGCTAAGGGTCTCGCAGAAATTTGCCTGGTTCCAACTGGACCAGCAATTGCTAACGCGGTTTGCAACGCAACTGGAAAACGGATAAAACACCTTCCCATTAAACCGGAAGATTTATTGTAAATTTCAAAAAATCAGGTAAAATTGTAATTGTCTGACAATTGAATAAAGAAAGGTGATTTAATGGCAAAGAAGTTCATAGGGTACCAGTGTTCTTTATGCGGTAAATCTTATTCCACTGAAGAGGTTACATATACCTGTCCGCACGATGGCGGCAATCTTGATGTCATCCTGGATTATGAGCATATTCAGCTCACTGATGCGCGTGAGCAGATATTGACTTCCCGGGAGCCTTCTCTCTGGCGCTATTTGCCACTACTGCCGGTCAACGATCCTGGCGGGTTGGGCACACCTCTTCGCCTGGCTGGCGGGACTCCACTCATGCAGCCAGAAATCCTTGCGCGCGCGTTGGGTGTAAGCAAATTGTGGGTCAAAGATGAAGGAAAAAATCCAAGCGCCTCTTTCAAAGACCGTGCCAGCGCAGTGGTTGTTGCCCGGGCAAGAGAAATAGGGGCAGAAATTGTGGTAACCGCCTCAACCGGGAATGCCGGTGCCGCCCTGGCATGCATGTCGGCTGCCATTGGTCAGCCAGCGATTATTTTTGCGCCCAAGACCGCTCCACAAGCGAAAGTGGCTCAATTGCTCATCTTTGGTGCGCAGGTCATCCTGGTGGATGGCAATTACGACTCAGCTTTCGACCTGACCATCGAAGCCTCTAAAGAATTTGGCTGGTATTGCCGAAATACTGGCTTCAATCCATTTACAGTCGAAGGCAAGAAGACTGCGGCGTTTGAGATCTGGGAACATATCCTGCTCGGGTATCGCGGAAAGCAACCGCTGATGATTTTTGTTTCTGTCGGGGATGGGAATATAATCTCGGGGTTGCACAAAGGGTTCAAAGATCTGCAACAATTAGGTTGGTTGGAAACTATGCCGCGTATCATGGGCGTCCAAAGTTATGGTTCTGCGGCTATATCTAATGCTTTTCACGCTGGCACAGAAGTCATTACCCCTGTTTCTGCGACCACCCTCGCGGATAGCATTTCGGTTGACCTGCCGCGGGATGGGGTTCGGGCAGTCAGGGCAGCCCGTCAGACCGGTGGTACATACATCAATGTAACTGATGAAGAGATCGTGAAAGCCATAGCCACCCTGGGAAAGACGGGTATTTTTGCCGAGCCAGCTGGTTCCACTGCCTACGCCGGGTTGGAAAAAGCTGTTCAACAGGGATTGGTTGGTGCAGACGATGAAATTGTTGTGTTAAATACCGGCAGCGGTTTGAAAGATATACGCGCTGCGATGATGGCGGTTTCTCCAGCGCCAATTATTGAACCGACGATCCGCGAGTTGAAGAAGCACTTGAAACGATAAAAAATGAAAACACCCAGGTATTCGATTATTGCGCCAGTTTTTAATGAGGTTGAGAGTCTCCCGGTTCTGATACGCCGTTTATCTGAAGTGATGGATCAAACCGGCGAGACTTGGGAACTCATTCTGGTGGATGATGGTTCCACCGATGGCTCAACTGACATGATTCGTGAGATGGCAAAAGACGATGCGCATATTCGGCCGGTGATTTTTGTGCGTAATTTCGGACACCAGCTTGCTGTTACCGCCGGGTTGGACTATTGCCGTGGGGACGCGGTGGTCATTATCGATGCGGACCTGCAAGACCCCCCTGAGGTCATTCTGGAGATGATTACCAGATGGAATGAAGGTTATGAAGTGGTGTATGCCGTCCGGTCCGAGCGTGAAGGAGAAACCTGGTTTAAACGGACTACAGCGGCAATATTTTACAGGATGATATTCCGCATAACGGATGTAAAAATACCATTGGATACTGGTGATTTTCGGCTTCTGGATCGCAAGGTTGTAAATGTCATGAACCGGATGAAAGAGAAGCATCGCTTTTTACGGGGTATGGCTGCCTGGGTTGGGTATAAGCAAATTGGCATCCCTTACAAACGCGCAGCCCGCTTAGCCGGCGTAACAAAATACCCATTTCGAAAAATGCTTAAGCTAGCCTTAAATGCAATCACCAGCTTCTCTTATTTTCCACTGCAAGTGGCTACATATATTGGGTTTATCTCCGCCGGCATCAGCATCTTGGCTATCCCGGTGGTTATCGTTGAAAGATTGACAGGTTCCCAGGCTTTCTTTGGCCAGGCTACCACCCTCATAGCTGTATTGTTTTTAGGTGGTGTCCAGCTGATCTCGCTTGGCATTCTTGGTGAATATGTTGGGCGTATCTACGATGAAGCCAAAGGGCGCCCATTATATATAGTTCGTGAAGAACCATCTGATTTCGAAAAATAATTCTACAAAGAGAGGTTGAATAAATGTCCAATAAAATTGATTTAACTGTAAAGAAAGACCGTCTGGAAAGGGCAGTAAAACGCGCAAAAGAACAGAATATTATCATTCCAACTTTTGCGCAAATGAAAAACCCGGCATTGATACCAGATAAAGTGAAGAACGACTTAAAGGGTGTTGGTTTATGGGATATCGCTCCCCGCAACCTGTTCAGGATCACCTGGCATAATGAACCCGTTGTAAAAGGTGGTGGTTTTGGAGGAGTGAATTACCTTGAGCTGCCATCCAGCCTGACAGGGATAAAAGCACGCATTATCGTCCTGGTTGGTAAATGGTTCCCCACAGGTGCGCATAAAGTCGGAGCTGCTTTTGGCTGCCTGGTGCCACGCCTGGTTACTGGTCAATTTGACCCTACTTCTCAAAAAGCAGTCTGGCCATCCACCGGGAACTTCTGCCGCGGAGGTGCATACGACTCAAAGCTCTTAGCCTGTGAATCTATTGCCATCCTCCCGGAAGGTATGAGTAAGGAAAGATTTGACTGGTTGGCTAAAGTTTCCGGCGAAGTGATTGCTACCCCTGGATCTGAATCGAACGTGAAAGAGATCTTTGATAAATGCTGGGAGTTAAGAAAATCTGGACAGGACTTGATGATCTTCAACCAGTTCGAAGAATATGGAAACTACCTTTGGCATTATGAGGTCACCGGTCATGCGATGGAAGAAGTACTCAAAAAGGTCATGGGACCTAAGGATCAATATCGCGGGATGGCTTCGGCGACTGGTTCAGCTGGAACAATCGCATCAGGTGATTACATGAAGCAGGTCTTCCCAACTTCCAAGATCGTGGCCAGCGAAGCGCTTCAATGTCCAACCTTGTTGGAAAATGGTTTTGGCTCTCACCGCATCGAAGGAATTGGCGATAAACATGTCCCATGGATCCATAATTCAAAGAATACTGATATGGTCGTCGCCATTGACGATGAAGCGGTTGTAAATCTAAGCCGCCTTTTTAATGAACCTGAAGGCCGGAAATATCTGGCCAAGAAGGGAGTGCCAGAGGCTATCATATCCCAATTAGACCTGCTCGGTTTCTCCGGCATCTCCAATGTCCTCTCAGCAATTAAATTCGCAAAGTATTATGAACTTGGCGAAACTGACATCGTCCTGACTATTTTGACAGATTCAATGGAGCTCTATGGAAGCCGGTTAGTAGAAATGCACCAGGAATTTGGTGAATACTCCACATCTGATGCTGCTGAGCATTTTGCGCGGTATCTGATGGGGCAATCTATTGACAACCTGACCGAACTTACATATGCTGACCGCCGAAAGATTCATAACCTGAAGTATTTCACCTGGGTGGAACAGCAGGGCAAAGAATACCAAGAGATCATGGATATGTGGTATGAACAGGATTATTGGACCGCTGTCCAAAAGCAAGCAAACGAAATTGATGAATTGATTAATGAATTCAATGATCGGGTTGGACTACTTTAAAGGTAAAACAACTAGCAATAAGAAACATCCCGCAGGCATATACCTGTGGGATGTTTTATAATAAACACATGGAACCACTCTCCGGGATACCGCCGACTGCTCTGGTACTCGTAGCTGTCATGACTTCACCCCGTGACCTTGAAATTGCGCGCCTGTTAGGCTGGTACCGAATCCCCCTGCGCACGGCTCCCAAAGTAGTGGATGTGGATTATCTGGCATTCTATCAGACGTCCAGTTTTCCTGATGATGAAAAGGGAACGATACGCTACGTGGCTAAAGTTCGCGGGCATGAATTAACCACCCGCGGCGAACTATTAAAAGATGAGAAGGACCATCCACGGGCAGCAGAGGAATACTATAAGGTGCAGGTTGGACAGTTAATAAAACTTCCCAGGCCGATATCTGCCTCTAACTGGAAGCGGGTGACTTTCCTGTATACGACTGGAAAAACGTTGATGGAAGCTGTTACCCTCAATGACCTGGTCATTCATAGCGAAGAACGTTCGCTGCTATGGAACTCGATGCGGGAACGGCTGGGAGGAGAAAACAGGAAAGAAAACGACCCGGATGAATTAGAATTCTCTGAAGAGCAGCTGCTGGAGATATTGGGTTACATTGGCCTTCCTCATATCTTGAAACCATAGAGGATAAAATGAAAAAAATCATCAAGAACGGCACACTTATAACCGCCACTGATACCCTCAAGGCGGATATCCTTGTGGAAGGAGAAGTAATCTGTGATGTAGGTCAGGATATAACTATTTCGGATGCTGAAGTGATCGATGCCACTGGCATGCTGGTCATGCCCGGCGGTGTCGATCCGCATGTGCACCTCGAACTACCCATGTTCGGCACCGTCTCCTCTGATGACCATTACACCGGTCACCGCGCGGCTGCCTTCGGAGGCACCACCACCTGTATTGATTTTATCTCACAGGATCATGCCACCCTGGCAGAAGATGTGGCGGCGTGGCACGACAAAGCTGACGCGAAAGCTGCTATTGATTTCTCATTTCATATGAATATCACCAGGTTTGATGAGCAGATTGCGGCTGAACTTCCCACCTTGCCTGGGAATGGCATCAGCAGCATTAAAGTCTTTACAGCCTATAATAACCGTCTAAGGCTGGATGATGGCGGGATCTTCAAGGTGATGCGCATTGCAAGGGAAGCCGGCCTCTTGACCATGGTCCACGCGGAAAATGGCGACGTAATTGATATCCTGGTAAATGAAGCGCTGGCTGCTGGTCGGACGAAACCCATTGACCATGCCCTCACCCGCCCCGCCTGGGGTGCGGTTGAAGCCGTGCTGCGCGCTTCTTCGCTGGCGGCTTCAGCGATGGCACCACTTTATATCGTTCACATGAATGTTGCCGGTGAAGTGGATCAGCTCGAATACGCCCGGCAACATGGCATCCAGGTGATGGGTGAGACATGTCCCCAATATCTATTTTTCACAGATGATCAGCTTGGACAGACCGATGGAGCCAAATGGGTTTGTTCACCGCCCTTGCGAAAAAATGAGGATAATGTCCGCTTATGGCAAGGAATTCAGAATGGGACGATCCAGGTCATTGGCACCGACCATTGCCCGTTCTTCTATAACGGTTCAAAATCCATTCTTTTTGAAGGACAAGCGGTGGCCATCCCTGGCAAGGAATTGGGTAGGGGAGATTTCACGAAAATTCCAAATGGCCTTCCTGGCATCGAAGATCGCTTACCGGTTATGTGGACACACGGCGTACGGACTGGCAGGATCACACCCAACCAATTTGTGGCATTAAACTGCACCAATCCAGCAAAAATCTTTGGCCTTCATCCGCGCAAAGGTACACTCACCAAAGGCGCAGACGCGGATATTGCCATCTGGGATCCGGATAAAAAAGTGGACTATGGGGTGGCAGTGGCGCATATGCGTACGGATTACAATCTCTATGAGGGGTGGAAGTTGACAGGTATGCCAGTTACAGTGCTGCTACGCGGTAAAGTAATTGTGGAGAATGGCAGCTGGCTGGGCCGCCGTGGTGAGGGTAAATTCATCTACCGATCCACCCACAACCCCATACTTTAGTCCATGTTCATAATTGCTCCTTCTGCCTTACTTTTTCTAACCTCAGCGGGATTGGTAATCCTGCAAAAGTTCCGTCCACGTTTTAATGCTATCTGGCTGATCGCTGTCATGGGGGTTTTCCTAAGCTGGATAACGCTCATCATTCTCCGCTTCCAACTTCCGACTAGTTTCATCATCCTGCCATGGGAAAAAACTGGCTTGTTTGCTTCCTCACCCATGCTGGTGATTGATTACTATTCCTGGCCGTATGCGTTTGCTGTGGGTTCTCTTATCTTTGCCATTGTCCTCTCTTCGCCTGTGAATTTACAGACCCGTTCAGAGATCAATGGTTTAGCTGGAAATCTGGCAATAACCGGTATTAGTTACTTTGCCATCCTGTCCGCAAATCCCGCCACTCTCCTCATCGGTTGGGCTGCCCTGGATATGATTGAATTGATTGTTTTGTTGCGTAATAACCCCGAATCACTTGTCAATCAGCGGATAATTATTGGTTATATGTCGCGTTTTTTGGGTTTGCTGTTCATTTATTCGACGTTTATTATGGGAGGCCGGAGTGGAGAGTTATCTACTGGATTTATTAGTCTTTCCTCAGCCATGGGTTTGCCAGTATTACTTGGGATTGTATTGCGACTAAGCCCGGTCCCTCTTCATATTCAATTCAATGAGCCAGGCCTCCTCCGCCGCAGTCAAGGGAATATATTACGCTTTATCCCGGCAGCGACCAGCCTGGTGCTTCTTTCCCGAATTCCGCAAGATACTTTTAAAATTGTTTGGGTGGATGCCATCCGGGTTATGATAATAATGGCAGTATTATATTCTGCCATCAAGTGGATAAAAGAGGAGGACGAACTTGATTCCCGCCCTTACTGGGTGTTTGGCATTTCTGGCCTGGCAATCCTTTCCACCATTAATGGCAGCCCCAATTCGTCTGTATCCTGGGGGGTCAGCCTTGTTCTTATTGGTGGAATGATATTCATCCATGCCAGGGTCACTAGTTTTATCAAAGGATTGCTTTTTGCCAGTTTGATTTTTCTCAGTGGTTTTCCCTACACACCCAATGCCCCTGGTCTTTCTGGATTAATGGGTTCTCCCAGCTTGCTTAATGAGTTGATATGTTTGTTTTTATTTTTACTGATGCTGCTTGGTTTATTCATCAGGATTAAAAACAAGCAAAAGTTTCCGCAGGATCAGGAGCGTATTAATTACCTTGTTTACCCAATGAGTATCCTGCTGCTGATATTTACTTACATCATGATTGGCCTGTTCGGCTGGCCGGGGTCGCGCACGATGGGCGCATGGACCGCAATCACACTGGCTGTTGTTCTGGTGGCGGTGTTCTTATTGACCAGGAAATGGATCTTGCTGGGATTAACTTTCCTGGGTTATCGTTTGACTAAGATCATGATACGGTTCCCGCTATTAAAGAAATATTTGGGAGGTGTCCATCCTCTAGCGTGGATGGCGATGATTATTGCAAACCTGGTTCGATGGATGGGATTTGTGGTAGGCTGGTCTTCATATATTTTCGAAGGGCGAAGCGGGCTGCTCTGGTCATTGGTTTTTCTTGTGCTGCTGCTGATGGCACTGGGGAATCAGGTGTAAGAATGCCATACGTAGTTCAATTATTATGCCTCATCCTCGTGGTGGCTGCCTGCCTTATTGTGGTCATCCGCCCCGGCTGGCGAGTCCTCCTCACAGCCTTGCTTGCATTTTACTTTATTCAGTTTGTATTTCTTTTTTATTCAACGACAACTCTGTTTGCGGTTATTAACCTTATTATAGGGTGGATGGCAGCAGGGGTTTTAGGATATTCGAGCCATAGAGCGGGTCTTGCCGACGAGTCCCATCAGATAATGGCGGGGACGACATTCCGACTGCTCAGTGAATTCTTCTTCATCCTTACCGGTTTTGCACTATCGCGGTCCGCTTCATACTGGTTGACCAATATACCCTTCATGGCTATCACAGCAGCCTTGATACTAATATTGACCGGAATATTGCTGTTGAATTACTACCATCAATCCTGGCAGGTGATTTCCAGCCTGTTGGTATTCCTGGCAGGTTTTGAATTAATCTACTACATGTTAGAGTCTTCGTTGTTGGTGGTCATGCTCATAGGTCTGGTGAAAATGGCATTTGCGTTTACCGGTTCTTATGTTATCTCACTTCACCGCCAGGATAAATCCTCATGAATTCACCGGTTATATGGATTCTTTTCCCAGCCATATTATCTATCCCGCTCACGATTCTGCGCAATAATAAAAAACTGGTATTCTCTCTGGGAATTGCCACTTCTATAATATTAGCTTTACTTGCTTGGGTCGTTCCAGCGGATACTGTGCTCAAACTGGGTGCTGTGGAATATAAACTAAGCAGTACCTTAACTATCCTCGGCCGCGAGCTGATCATCAACTCCACACAGCAGACAATCATTCTATTGATGTATGGCATGACAGCATTCTGGTTGATTGGTGCATTTGCTATTTCCGGCCCGTCTCTTTTTCCGGCAGCCAGTCTACTAATGAATGCATTCCTGGCGGCATCCCTTGCAGTTGTCCCATTTTTATATGCAGCCATCCTGATCGAACTGGCATGCCTGGTAACCCTGCCAGTTTTCTTCCAGAGCAAGCGAATGCTGGGAAGTGGCGCATTACGGTTTATCACCTTCCAAACAATGGGTATGACTTTCCTATTACTCTCTGGTTGGCTGCTGGGTGGTGTAGAAACAGCTCCTGCCAGCCAGATTGCGGTGTTGCGTGTTCTGGTTATCCTCGGTACGGGTCTGGCTTTTATGCTGGCTATTTTTCCATTCTATTCTTGGATACCCATGCTCACAGAGCAGGAAGACCCATACTTTGTGGGGTTCGTCATTCTGTCTCTCCAAACAGCTATCTTGTTCTTCGTGCTCAATTTTCTCGAAAACTATGCCTGGCTCAGAAATTCTTTAGAACTAAAACAAGCGATGTTGTTATTCGGCGCTGTGATGGTGGTGACCGGCGGAGTATGGTCCGCTTTCCAGAAAAATCTTGGCAGGATGTTCGGCTACGCTGCAATCGTAGAAAATGGATTATCACTCATTACCATTGGGCTGATGTCATTCGCGACCTTACGTATTTTCTCTGATATGTTACTTCCCCGCATTCTGGCTTTTGGGATCTGGGCACTCTGCTTGTCGGTAATAAAATCTTCCAATGACTCGTTAATGGTTGAGAATTTGAAAGGTATCGCAAAATCAAAGACCCTGATTGTGATCGGGCTGTTGGTTGCCCAGTTTTCAATTGGAGGAATGCCGTTGCTCGCTGGTTTCCCGCTGCGAGTGGCATTACTGCAAGAAATTTCATTTGAATTGCCAGGCATAGGCTGGTCCATTCTTGTGAGTATTGTTGGACTCTGGGTTGCTGGCGTGCATACACTTTCAGTGGTTATCAATTCACCAACTCCATGGAAAAAATTTCTCGTCTCGAACATTGTGATCAATTTTCTTGTCGCCATTGGAGTGATTTCACTGATCGTATTAGGTCTTCTGCCGCAGTTATATACAGAGGTGATGGAAAAACTATTACTACCATTTGCCCACCTGTTGTAGACTGCCCTTCGTATACCTGGATGGTATAATTTCATAAAGAAACTCGTAAAAACTCCGTGCTGAGGATAAGATGGAACTTGAACAATTAGAAAAAAGACTGGAATGGCTGGACGAGGAGCGCAGAAAAGATAAGGCTCTAGCCGCAGCTCTTGATAGCCGAATTGCGCAATTGGAAAGCAGACTCGCATCCTCCAGGAAAGAAACGACTTCCTTTCAAGCGGGCCTCGCGCAAATTAAATTGATATTTGGCAAACTTGAGCTGATGGAAAGCAAAGTTGACCAGGTCAAGATGGATTTGGCAATGCTCAACGATTCGATGGATAAAGTTAAAGCGGATGTCCAATCTGAGGTAGAAAAGAAGATCGCCGGGGAAATGGATGTGACGGGTAGGGCCATCCAGGATCTTCGCAAGGGGTTTCATTCCTTACAGGAAATGAAGAAGGTGCAGAAAGAATTGGATACAGATGTCAGCCTGATAAAAACACGCCTGCAAAAACTGGACGAGAAGATGGCGGAAAGTCAGGATTCTTTCGACCAGTATAAACAATCGCAAAAGTTGTATGATGAATCGCGTAAAGCAGAGAATAAGCGCCTCACGGATATGCAGGGAGAGGTCTCAGCTTACCGTAAGCGCATGGATGAGTTGCGCGCCAGGATTGATCTCACCCTCGAGAACCTGCGAAACCTGGATACCCGAATAGTGGAAATTACCACTGCGGAATCAGGCCGCAAGCAGACCCAGGTGGCTTTCATTGATAAGTTCAACCAGCAGCAGGTGGAACGCGATCGTATCTGGCGCGACTGGCAGCAAAAGATGGATTCTGTAATCCAAAACGGCAGCAACGTGGAATTGCAATTCAAGAACTTCGAAGAGACACTGCGTAATGTCCGCCGAACCCGTGAACAACTGGATGAAGCTGCACAGAAGATGGATCGCAGGGTGAATGAGATAACCGAGATGCACCGGCTGAATGAGGATCATTTCAGACAGGAATGGAATGGCTTCAAGGCGGACGATCAAAAACGCTGGGCGAATTACTCCCTTATTATGGATGAGCAGCAAAAAGATTATGACCGTGCTGGTGAGCGCATGGAAAAGCGCTTGGTCGCATTGGAAGATCAGACCCAAGCGCAAGGCGACAGGTTGGCAAATATCCAGAACGAAGAAGAAAAAAAACTTCAACAACTGGTTGCTATGGCCCACGATTGGCTTTCTACTTACGAACGTTTGCTTGGAAAAAGCAGCGACTTGATCTGATGCCCACCCATGTCATCGGCACTGCCGGGCATGTGGACCACGGCAAATCCTCCCTTGTCAACGCGTTGACTGGCATTCACCCGGACCGCTTGAAGGAAGAGCAGGCGCGGGAGATGACCATTGAGTTGGGTTTCGCCTGGTGTAAACTTCCATCAGGTGAAGAGGTCGGCATTGTAGATGTACCTGGTCATCGTGATTTCATCGAAAACATGCTGGCTGGTGTCGGCGGTATTGATGCCGTCCTGTTTGTAATCGCTGCTGATGAAGGGGTCATGCCCCAGACGAGGGAACACCTGGCAATACTGGATATGCTGCAGGTTGGTAATGGGGTGATCGTCCTTACCAAGGTGGACCTGGTCGCTGATGTTGACTGGCTAACCCTGGTGGAGGAGGATATCCGCAAGGTTGTAGAGGGAACAGTACTGGCGCAATCTCCGATTCTGCGGGTTTCATCAAAAACCAATGATGGGATTCCAGAACTGCTGGAGGTGATCGTGGAGGTGTTGGAGAATTGTCCACCCCGCACGGACACAAACCAACCACGCATGCCAGTGGATCGAGTATTTTCAATGCCTGGATTTGGCACTATTGTCACCGGAACTCTTTCCAATGGATCTTTCACAACAGGCGATGAGGTTGAAGTCCTCCCGGCTGGATTGCACACTCGTATTCGCGGCTTGCAAAACCACAAGCACAAGGTGGATGCCGTTATTCCTGGACAGAGGGTGGCCATCAACCTGACTGGTGTGGCTGTGGAGGAGATTAACCGCGGGGATGTCATCACCCGCCCCGGCCTCTACCCTCCCTCGCGGCGGGTGGATGTGAAGTTTTACCTACTCAAAGATGCTTCTGCCAGTCTGAAACACCGTAGCGACGTGAAGCTCTTTATCGGTTCTGCGGAAATACAGGGCAGCATCCGCCTGCTGGGGATGGAAGAGTTGCTGCCTGGCAAGAGCGCATTTTTACAGATCGAATTGGAGACCCCCATCGTGGCTCAGAAGGGAGATCGTTTCATTTTGCGCCGTCCTTCTCCAGGCGAAACCCTGGGTGGAGGAACGATTATAGAAGTGAATTCCACCAGGCGTTACAAACGTTTCTCTGCTGAAACGCTTGCCCTTCTGGAAACAAAACTTTCGGGCAGCGCCGCTGAACGACTCCTGGCCATTATCCATGCTGAATCCCCCATGCTGGTTTCGGACCTGCATAAACGCGTATCTCTGGATACCCAATCCACCATGCAAGAGATCCGCGCTTTGCAAAATGAAGGCGCTCTTCGGATCATCGAAGTGACGGATAACGAAAAGCAGAAATACCTGATCACACATCGTTATCTCGAACAGCTTAGCACGATTGTCCGGCATCTATTGGAAAAATTTCATGCTGCCAACCCGCTCAAAAGCGGCATTCCACGCGAGGAACTGCGCAGCCGTCTTAAGTTACAACCGAGGATATATGCATACCTAATGGATGAACTTTCCCGGACTGGGGTGGTGGAAGGAAGCCCGACGATGATCTGGTTGGCAGGTTTCAAGATCACCCTCTCCGCCCGCCAGCAAAGCCAGGTGGACAAGCTGATGACTTTATTTCGTGCCAACAGTTTCGCCCCGCCTTCGGTGAAGGAGTGCATTGAGGTTACCGGAGAAGGTCTTTACCGGGTGCTTATAGAGAAAGGTGACCTAATTCAATTGACCGAGGATGTGGTTTTTGATCGCACCACCTATGAAAAGATGAAAGCTGAAGTCATCCAGCATCTTCAAGAAAAATCCACCATCACGGTGGCGGATTTTCGTGACAAATATCAGACCAGCCGTAAATACGCGCTGGCTTTTTTGGAACACATGGATAAGGTCAAACTCACCCGCCGGGATGGTGATTTCCGCTGCCTCAACCAGCCTGTGCAAGTCTGAGATGTGTTTCCCCTGCCATGGGAATTCTACGGTCTATATTAGTTTGGCAATCTGTGATTCCAAACCGGATTTAAGACGGACATTCGGGCAATTAGAAATCTCCACCTGGGGCGTCTGATGCCAGGCCGCGCAAGCTGTCAATGTCTTACCCAGTTCGTCCAACAAGTCATCCGTCACGGAGATGCCATCTTCCAGAAATAACCCCTTCACCTCAAATACCTTGCGCTGTCGGTTTGCTTTTACATCCATCCTTCCGATTATTTCATCCCGGTGCAGGATAGGCAGCAGCCAGTAGCCATACTTTCGTTTTTCCGCCACTGTATAACATTCCACCCGGAAATCCATGCCAAATAACCCGTTCAATCTAGCGCGGTCCCATACCAATGGATCAAATGGCGAGAGGATGTGAGTGGTTGTGGCCGCGATCCTTCCTGACGCTATTTCTTCCAATAGCTGCAAGCTGGCGGTGTGGATGTATCCACTGCTTTCAAACCCTTCTACCTTAACCGGCATGATCATCTCTCGTTCGACAAGTTCTCGCATCAAGCGATCCAGACCGGTTTTACGGATGCGGTAGTAATCTGCTATCCACGGCGGAAACGCGACTCCCAGAGACTTAACTGTGCGTTCCGCGAAAACTTTGCGTGCTTCCTCTACGGTGAAAGCTGGCCACTCCTTGATACCCGGATGCAGTCTGTCTGTCAGGTCATATACCCGCTGGAACTTTTCGCGTCGGGCGATCATCACATCTCCCAGGTCAAATAGCTGCTCAAGCGCGGACTTTTCCGCCTTCCAGCTCCACCAGGTCCCGCGTATTCCACTTTCAGGCACAAAATCAGAAGACCTTACCGCCCCATTTTCATGTATGTGCTCCAAGATCCTGCGTGTGAATTCTGCATTACGGCATAACCAGACATTTGGATCGGTCCACTGTCTTTGTGTGGCGTCCATTCTCCACCGGTAGAGGGGGTAGTCCTCTATGGGTATGAAGCAGGCAGCATGCGCCCAGTATTCAAAGAGCAGCTTGTCTGCCAGCAAGTCATCCAACCAATGCTGCGGATAAGCACCCAGCCTGCTCCACAGAACGAAATAATGGCTGCGCGCCACGATATGGATGGTGTCAATTTGGAGCACCCCCAGCTTTCGGATCTGATCGAGCAAGGCTCCCCTAGTCACTGGCTGGGTGACCGGGTGGCCTAATCCAAGGGATAAAATTTGCAAGTACCTGGCTTGCTGCAATGTTAGCTCGATCATGGTGTTTGCAGTTCCGGGTATTGATTACACGATCTTTGGGAGCACGATGGTCTGCTGCCTCTGATATTTACCTTTTTTATCCGCATAGGATACCTCGCAGATATCGTCTGCTTCCAGGAACAGTACTTGTGCAATTCCTTCGTTGGCATAGATTTTAGCTGGCAATGGAGTGGTATTGGATATCTCCAAAGTCACAAAACCTTCCCATTCTGGTTCAAAAGGGGTGACGTTCACAATAATGCCGCAGCGTGCATAAGTGCTCTTGCCAAGGCAGATGGTTAACACACCGCGCGGAATCTTGAAATATTCCACGGTGCGCGCCAGGGCGAAGCTGTTGGGCGGAATGATGCACACGTTCCCTTTGAAGTCCACCATTGAGCGCGTGTCGAAATCTTTAGGGTCCACCGTTGCAGAATGGACATTGGTGAAGATTTTAAATTCATCCGTAACACGGATGTCGTAACCATACGAGGATACCCCATAAGAGATCACACCCGGTCGGCTTTCTCCTTCCACGAATGGAGTGATCATCCCGCATTCCAAAGCCATTTTTCTAATCCAGTGGTCAGGTTTCAATCCCATGATGAACTCCTCTAATAGTCGGTTTGTAGAGTGATCCTGGTGACCGCCCCAGGATGGATTTCAAATTCGATAGTTTGGATTTTACTGTATGGTGCAAAGGTTAACACATACTTCCCAGCGATCAGTGGACCGCTGGCGAAGACCTCTTTGTAGAGGGAGTCGCCATTTGTGGAGGACCCTGCATATGGAATGGGATTGACAGGCTTCGCATCAGGATCATCCGCGGGTAATATGCTGATATCCGGGTAGCGCCGCACTTCATTAGCTTTATTAAAGATCTGTCCCACCAGTATGCCTTTACCCTCTCCAGGATCCAGCCATAATTCCGGGTTGCGGGTATGCACGAAATCGTTGATACCTTCCCTTACCTCAAAATGCAGGTGCGAACCCAGCGCTTTTCCTGTCCGTCCTACTTCACCGATCACATCTCCACGTTGCACCTGCGCGCCAGTGCTGGTTTGGATCTTTGAGAGGTGTCCATAGAGGGTGTAGATGGGTGTGTTGAACCCTTCGACCTTGTGCTCGATGATCACCAGGTTGCCATAATAAAACAACATCTGTCCAAAGAGCGTATTCACATCGTTACCAGCGTATACAACCATCCCGTTACCAGCTGCCAGGATCGGTGTACCGCTGGCGCTGATGAACTCCACTCCATGATGTGGTTCCCGGTTGCCATTAAGGGTCCCACCATAAGGGTAAGAGGGTTCGACCACCTGATTGTTACCTGCACCGATGGGCACATCAAAGACGAAATGCCCGGGAAAAATGCATATCTCTGGCCCGCAGGGGTAAGGTGTGGCGGTGAGCGGCAGGGTGGCTGAAAGTTTGGCTTGAGCAGTAGGAGTGTTGGTCACCGGGCGGGTGGATATTATGCGCGTAGCCATTTGCAGGGTTGCGGGAGCATCCTGCATGACATCTGCTGGGTATCCGTTTTGTGAACCACAACCAGCGGAAATCAGCAGCATCATCGATGCTGCGCAGGTAAATAGGATTCGCAAGAGCCGATCATCCCGCATTAATATTCAACGCCCCCGCGCTGCGCCATTACCTGGCGAATCTGCGATTCCAATTTAGGGAGGGCTTTTTTATAATTTGCCAGTTTATTGAGCATCATTTGTATTTGCTCAGTCTGTACCCCCCCATGCAGGTTGATCTGCACGTTCATACTCGCACAATTAAAGGCAGCCTGAGCTAGAGAGAAAGCTGAGCCGGCATCCGAGATGGCGTTCAGGTTGCCATTGCTCGCTGCCTGGATTGCCAATTCCATGATTTTCAAGGTCTTCTCGCAAACCCCAAGCGGTATGGCTGCAGCCTGGAGGGTGGCTTTTAAAACTTCAGCCTCCCGGTTTTCGTTATCCCTGGGCAATTTCCTGGATTTAATTAATGTCTCAAAAGCATTGGCATCCTTGCTCACATCCGCTTTTAGGTCTTTTTGAAGCAACTCAGATTGGCCGATCAATTCCCACATTTGCGCTTCAACATCTGCGTATTTTATCTTGCCAATGGTCAAACGCGCCACCATGCAAACCAGCGCAGCTGCCATTGCCCCGGTATAAGCTGAAGCGGATCCACCACCCGGAGTGGGGGTGGCGGCTGCAAGGGCGTCCACGATATCCGGGCTTTCACTTCCAATTGCGGGTGCTTCACTTATGGCCTCATTAAGCCTGGATTCCAATATCTGCTCACCTTTGAAGGCGTCCAGTTGTAAATACCACACCGCTGAGTCGATCAAGGCGGCCTGTGGGGTCAACCCCACCAGTTCGCTGTGGTGGATGGTTGCCCCATATCGTTGCGCTTCGCGGCGGATGGCTTCTACGACAAGGTAAATGGGTGTTTGCTGGACGTTGGTCAGATTCATCGAAACTTGCGCCCGGCCATCCACGATCAGCCCCAATGCCTTCACGAATCGGAACCCGCCGGAAGAGTTGCGTACTGACCTGGCGACTTTCTGCGCTATGCTCAGGTCGTCCGTGGTCAGGTATACGTTATATGCCACGAGAGGGGTGCGCGCACCGATTACGGTCGCGCCGGCTGTTCCCAATTTGCTGGGTCCAAAATCAGGCTTACGTTGTGGATTGGACTCGATCTCGGTTTTGACACCCTCGTATTCTCCACTGCGGATATTTTCCAGGTTCTGACGTGAAGGGGTGGTGGCAGCCTCTTCATAGAGGTATACAGGGATGCCCAAAGAATCAGACACACGCTTCCCCAACCTTCGTGCCATCTCCACGCATTCCACCATGGTGGTATCGCGCAAGGGCACGAATGGCACCACGTCCGTCGCCCCCAGGCGCGGATGCTCTCCCTTGTGCTGATCCAGGTTGATCAACTTACCCGCCAGTGCAATTGCCTGGAAGGCAGCTTCCTCCACCGCCTGCGGCGTACCCACAAAAGTTACCACCGTGCGGTTGTGGTCCAGGTCGGAATGATGATCCAGCACACGCACGTCCGGCACGGCAGATATGACATCCAGAATTTGCTGCACCACCTCAGGGCGACGGGCTTCGGAAAAATTGGGAATGCATTCAACAAGCGGATTAGGCATGGAAACCTCGGGTATTTCGGATAGCGTAATTATCCTTTGGAGGGGAGGTTGTGTCAAGCATGCCCGAATCAGTAGTTGGCACAGAAGGTGGATGATGCTAGAATGGATTCAGAGGAACCATGTGCGGAAGATTTATTTTGATCCTGGAACCCGGCGATTTCACTGATGAATTTGATCTGGGCGGGATACCTGAGAGCTACCTGCCGCGTTACAATATTGCTCCCACCCAACAGGTGGCGGTAGTGCACAATGCAGAGTCACGCAGGGTAGAATTGTTCCGATGGGGGTTGATCCCCTCCTGGGCGAAAGACCCGACCATCGGCTCGCGGCTGATCAACGCCCGGGCTGAGACCCTCGCTGAGAAGCCGTCATTCCGCAATGCCCTGCGCTCCAGAAGAAATTTGATTTTGGCAAGTGGATTTTATGAGTGGGGGGCGGTCACCTCCCTGGCGAACCCGCAAAGCAAGGACAAACAACCGCTGTATATTCACATGAATGATCGCAAGCCGTTTACCTTTGCGGGACTTTGGGAAGAATGGCAGTCCCCACGCGGTGAGTTGATTCGCACCACCACCATCGTCACCACCAGCTCCAATACCCTCATCCAACCTTTCCACAAGCGCATGCCTGTTATCCTGGATGAAGATCAACGGCGTATGTGGTTGGATCCTGCCACCCAGGTTCAGGATGCGTTGAAACTGCTGAAGCCATATCCGCCCGAACTCATGGCTTATCACTCAGTCAGCAGCTTGGTGAACAATCCGGCGAATGACACCACCCTCTGCATCCAGGCGGTTGCTGGGCAGTAAAATTCCCTTCCTATAATTGCTTGACCGTAGTAAACGCCTGTGATAAAATTTTGTCCGTTGCCCCCATGGTCTAGCGGTTAGGACACGGCCCTTTCAAGGCCATAACAGGAGTTCGAGTCTCCTTGGGGGCACTTAATATTTAATCCATTGAAAACCATATGCCTCTTGCCCACAGGGTGCTTTGCGAGGGGCACACATATAAACTTCCGATTGGGAGTTTTGCTGTTTAATGTGTTCGGGCAGTCGACAAAAATGAACGCAAGGTGCATTACCATTATTTGGATCAATATCACGTATTTATTTCATCTTCCCTTATGAATTTAACACTTCTCGAATATTAATTTCTGAAGGCGTCATGTTTGTTTCTGATTTAAAATTAAATTATTGTGGGTGAGTCATTGCTTATTGATTTTTACGAACAATATTGCAAAGCCCCTGTTGGTTAGAGCTATCGTAACAGTTAGAGGCGGACCAGACTGCCTTGGGTTGCTGGTTTAAAGCAGCACGCGATTCATACTTCACCCCTTTAATCAGTGGGCCGGCACCATCCAGATTCTTGAAAGTTACACAACGGGATATTGCCTTTTGGCTGTAGGTCCAGTTCATCCATTTTGTGGTGCCATCATTTTTCGTTCCATTAGGTCGTCTGAAGAGAACATAGACCGTCGACCCTGCAATGTTATCGGCACACACGGTCAAATCAGTGCTGCCGTTATTGTCCCTGAGCCTGCTCGAAGGGTTGCCTAAGAATTGGGTGGGAAGAATAATGGATGAATCGCCACCGACCTTGAAATGCACGCCTTTTTTATATTTCCATTTGGATAACTTAGAAAAGTTTTTGTTGGCTCGTTCAGCATTCCATGCTGAATATTTGCCATGGGTAGTGATTAAAACTACATGGTCAATCCAGGAGATTTCCAGGCTGTTAGGTATAGCCGAAGCATTGTTTAAGAATAGAATATCACCTTTTTCGAGCTGTTCCTTTGGCCTAAATTCCCAATAATCAGGGTGGGATCTCAACCAGATAGCTAGCTGCACATTACCAGTATATGCAGGAACATCGATACCGCCCACCTGCATCGCCTTTGTGACATACGTTGTACAATAGCGACCATGCTGGGTATCGCCCCAAAATCTCCCATCGTTGTAGTTGTTTTTATTTGCCCATTTTACTGCAGCATCACGGTTATAGGCCTGCAGGGCAGTTAATTCTTGACTGGCCTCTACCTGGGTTACTGGTGTGAATATTCCGCTGCCCAGGAACACACTGAACACTAGAATAGCCGCAACTAATTTTAAGGATATTAACTTAGGCAACATAAATATATCCCTTTCAGGATAATAGAGGATTTTATTTATGATCAGACCGCTTTCCGTAATCAAACGGGCATTAACACAGCAGGTGATCGTGTTACCTATTGCAATTTATGTGCCCGAGAGTCATTGCCAATGCTGGCTACAGACACAATACATTGTTACCGTTGTTTTCACAATACCTGGCGTATCTTTTATAGAAATAGATAAGCTGTAGTTGTTAACAACGTATTTTTATTCACCCATCAGCAATTAAGATATTTCAGGAATGCTTTTAATTAACCCGGCTTCGGTAATGATCCGCGGTACCACCTCTTCCCAACCCACAGTCGTCAGGTGTACCCCATTCACTTCTTGCATTGTGCGGATCTTCTCGATCATCTCCAGGCTGATCTGGATTCCTTCTTCAGCGGCATTTCCGAGCGCTTCCGCTGCTTCCATCCGTTTCATGATTTCAACAGGAATTTGGACGCCTGGGATTTCGTTATTCATGTAATTGGCGATCTTGAATGACCTCAGGGGCGAGACTCCAGCAAGAATATATACCTTGTTCAGAATGTTGCGGGCAGCCAGTGCGTTGAGCCATTCTTCAAAGCGGTCAAGATTAAAAATAAGGTTGGTCTGGAAGAACTGTGCCCCAGCATTCACCTTCTTATGCTCACGGATAGCCTGAAATTTCACTTCGGAAGCGAAAGGAGACGCGGCAGCCCCCAGGAAATATTTGGGGGGGAACTTGATGTTGCGTTCATCCAGGTATTTACCCTCATCCCGCATCTGCCGCAGGATCCAAAGCATCTGAATCGAATCCAGATCCAGAATGTCCATCCGCCCTCGAGGCTTTGGCGAGAGGCGGTTGCTGTCTCCGGTAAGGCACAAGATATTCTTTACACCCAGGGCGGCTGATCCAAGCGCTTCGGCCTGCAGGCTGTTTCTGGTGATATCACGGGCAGCAATCTGCAGCACAGGTTCAGCTCCCATCTGGACTGCGATGGCAGAACAAGCCCAGGAGGACATACGCGGGGTGGCTGAAGCTGAATCAGTGAAATTGACTGCGGTAACGAACGGCTTGAGCAACTCAATATTTTGTTTAAGTTTATTCGTAGACGCAGTAAGTGGGGGCTGGATTTCAGCTGTGACCACAAATTCCCCGGACTTAAGGCGCTTTTCCAGTTCTGAAACTGGCTCATCATATTTCGGAGCGTGGTACTCAGCGTCGCCGCCCCACCAGGCTGGCTGACGGATAGGGCGGAAAATGCCATCCCATGTTTTCTTCCGTTGGTCTTCTTTGAAGGATAGCAAGCCAGATATTACATTCTTTACACCATTGATTCTTACCTGTTTAAGTAATCCTCCCAGTTGTTCGCTGCCAACCTTCTCCCAGTCTAATGGAGGAAATACTTCCAATAGGTGTTCTTCCCGCCCCATTTTGAAAGCCCGCTCATGGATCTTATACCAGATACATGGGCGGGTTTCATCCACATAACAATGTTCTGGTGTGGAACCGCCGCATGGACCGTTTCTGAGCCCTTTTGGGCACTCCATGGGACAAATAAATGCTGTTTCCTGTAAGAGACAATTACCACATTGCCGGCAGCCCCATAGTGGACCTTTATAGAGCATCTCCAGTGAGTTCAGTATGCGGTTTCCAAGCTTATCGCGTCGAAAAGGATAATAGCTGGGTTGCCACCTGCGGCCTGGGGTTAAAATTGGCATAGGGTCTCCATAAATATCAATAAGGTGGATTCAACTTGCAAATGGCAGTAAAAAGTGGCGTTAGTATAACAGAAACTATGTTCGATTTCGATTGATAAGCTATAAGGGATAAACGCTGAAAGGCACCCTCCTCTGGTAAAATATCTCCATGATACAAAAAAATTCCATCGGTCCAACATTGCAAGCCATTCTGGCGGCGGGTTTATTTGGTGCCAGCGCGCCGCTTTCCAAGCTATTGCTGGTGGATATTCAACCGGTAATGATGGCCGGGTTGCTCTACCTGGGCAGCGGCATAGCGGCGCTATTGGCTTCCCGCCTGCGTGGATGGATTCTACCCAAAGACGCAGAAGCCCGCCTTTCACGTGCCGACCTGCCATGGCTGCTGGCAGCGCTTCTCACTGGTGGCGTGGCTGCTCCTATTTTGCTCATGGTTGGGTTGGCCGGCACATCAGGAGCCACCGCTTCGCTGCTGCTCAATTTTGAGAGCGTTTCCACCACCCTCATCGCCGCTCTGATATTTCGTGAAGCCATTGGGAATCGTTTATGGATCGCTCTCGCACTCATCACCCTGGCAAGTATACTGCTATCGTGGCACCCGGCGGATGCCTGGGGTTTCTCCTGGTTGGCAGTTGCTGTTTTAGGCGCTTGCCTGCTGTGGGGGTTGGATAACAACTTCACCCGTCACATCTCTGCGCGCGACCCGCTGGCCATCGTTGCCATCAAAGGACTTGGCGCAGGGACCTTCTCCTTCGTTCTTAGCCTGGTGTTGGGCGAATCTTTTCCAGCCCTGCCGATCGCCTTAACCGCCATGTTGGTCGGTGCGGTTTGCTATGGCGTCAGCATTGCCCTTTTTGTTTTGGCTATGCGTGGACTCGGAGCGGCACGTACCGGAACACTGTTTGCATCAGCGCCATTCATTGGTGCCCTACTTTCACTGCTCATTTTGCGTGAAACCCCCGGACTCTCATTCTATCTTGCGACTCCGCTCATGTTGGTTGGAGTGATCGTACTGCTGGTAGAAGATCATGCCCACCTGCATACTCACGAATTTCTAGAGCATGAGCATGCCCATGTGCACGATGCTCATCACCCTCACAGCCACGGAGTAATCCACCATCATAACCATCCGCATCGGCACGAAACTAACACACATAGCCACAATCACGCACCCGATTTGCATCACCGTCACAAACATCATTGATATATGATTCTATCCTTCACAACCAATTCCATCTCTGTCACGATCGAAACGATGTGGATCCGGGGGTAATACTTTGAATCTTTTGTAAGGGATGTCGCCACAATCCAGGTCTGGCGGAGAAGGCGGGATGCATACATCCGGGTAGGACGGGTCACAATTGTTGTTGCCCAGGATGGCGGTCGTGCTTTCAACTTGCGGGGTAGGGACCATTAGTAATCCCCACAAACCTAATCCAAGCTCTGTTGCGGAGCGTTGAGCTTCTGAAAATGTTTTCGCGCAGGCGACATCCGGCGGATAAGTGAAAGCATACGCATATCCATTCTTCACTAATTCAAAATTTACAAAAAGGTCATCCACAACAACATAGCGAAGCAGCCGGCCATACCGATCGGTATCCGAAACATCTTTAAACATTACGATTTCCTTCCCGAAAACCAAGTTGGAATTATAGTTACTGGATGCGCTGGCGAAAATATCATCACTCATTTCTGGCGTGTCCATGCCGATGTATCTGACTTTATATTCCTTCCCATTCATCACTACACGGATCGTATCCCCATCAGTGATTCTTATTACTCTGGCAATTTCCTGCTGATAGGTGGGGATGCAGGCTGCGCCAATGATACCCTTTTTTGTTACGGAAGGGATGGCTGTGGCTGAGAGGGTGGTGGTTGGTGACTTTCTGAAGATCGTTGTGGCGGTAAAGTTGGGACTATCGGTTTGTAACGGGAGCATTGTGGCGGTGGAGGTTAAAGATGCCGTTACAGTGATTGGTTCCCGGGTTTTTATATTCTGAACAGGTTGGGTTGGAACATAATATTTATCAGAATTATTGTTGACAATGTTAGGGCAGATCACGCATAGGCAAATTAATATAATGCTGCCAATTACCAGCTTTAATTTGGTTTTCCGCGCCTTTGTCAATCTGCCAGTCAGCATAGCATTACCCCTTGGTAACAAACTCTATTCTATCATTATCCAATATTAGAAGCTGCAGATATTAAAAAAAACCCGGATTAACCTACCGGGTTCTAGCGGAGAGGGTGGGATTCGAACCCACGATACTTTTGGTATACCCGCTTTCCAAGCGAGCGCACTAGGCCAGACTATGCGACCTCTCCCCTATAGCGCTGCCATTATACCACAACCTTATAGGCCACGGAAAAACATTAGCCTTGACAAAACTTATGCCTGCAGTTCCTTCTTGAAATTCTGGATAGGATCAACCGGGGTCGGGTCGACCTGGTAGCTCATGGCCAGGTAGTAAGCCACATAATCACCGTAATGGATGGCTGCCCATTGTTGTCCCATGGCTGATCCCGCGGGAGCGGTGTAATTGTCTGTGGCAATGCCGGCCAGCATGTAAGCTTTCTTTGTCAAATCCGCTCGTTTTCGATTAGCAGGCTGATCCGCCGGGCAGCGAAGGAAGAGTGTGAGCGTACAATCCAACTGATCCATGGGATTCAGGGTCCCAGCCAGGCTATTGTGATCGGCTTCCGGCAAGATGTCAAAGTTTGCTGCTGCTTTAGCCAACTCATTGATCTGCCCTTTCCAGCGCCTACCTACGGGTGCCAGTAATCCAGAACCAATCAGGACCACATTGCGATCCACCATCTGACCAGCCTGCCGTTTGGCCGGGTTCCTGGCCACCGGTGACTTGGGTAGATATTTTTCTTGCTCAACTTTCATTAAAGCAGCAGTATTGCGAATATCTTGCGTTGGGTCAGGCACCAGTTTCAACCGTGTCAGCATGGAGATTAAATAAACAAACCCGAACCCCACCGCTGATCGAGGTTGGCCTGAATGCTGGAAAGACCACACCGGGTAACCAACAGTTTTGGCCACTAGCGCCAGATTGCCGCCGGTGGTGATAGCTGCCACCCGGCAGCCCAAAGCTTTGGCTGCCTCGAAGCCTGAGAGCGTCTCCTCCGTGTTACCGGAGTGTGAGCAGCAAATTACCAGCGTTTTTGTTGCCGATACCCAGGCGGGCAAGCCGTAATCCCGGTGGACGAAGATTGGTAGTGGACAAATAGGTGTCAGATACGCGCTCAAGAGATCGCCGGCAATCGCGGAGCCGCCCATCCCGGCGATTAGAATGTTCTCAAATCCGATCCACTCCGGCAGGCTATATTCTGTTGCAGCTTTGAGTGCAGTCAGCAGTTGATCTGGCAGTCCATTGATCTCGTCAATCATCCGGCTCTTGTCAAGCTGCTGCATGGCATCCAGGTCATCCAAATTCATGTGCATCTCGCTTTCTCAATTCATGAATCACATCATAAATGTCTTTACTGTTCCACCCTGAAGCCAGGGCGATCTCTTTGGCCAGTTCACGGGCCTGATAAGGTTCACCCATACGACGGTGGACCTCAGCTTCAAGCGCGTACCGGTTCCATGTCTCATCCCCCGATCTTGTTTTTCCTTCAATAACCACTGTAAACTCGCCGCGCGGTTCGTGGGTGAGAAAATATTCATCAGCTTTATCAAGGGTCAGGTGGATGAATTCCTCAAACTTCTTGGTCATCTCCCGTCCTAAAACGATCCTGCGGTTGCCCAATGCCTGGCGTAGATCCACCATTGCAGCCACCAGCCGGTGCGGCGTTTCAAGCATCACCAGCGTGTATGGCAGCTTCTCCACTTCGTGCAGCAGCTTCAGGCGCTCGGTGCGTTTACGCGGCAGGTATCCGATGTAAAGGAATTGGTCAGTCGGAAGACCGGATGCGGTGAGCGCGGAAATAGGCGAGCTGGCACCCGGGATGGGCACCACCTGGTGTCCGCGTGCCAGAGCTTCCTTAACGATCTCATACCCCGGGTCATTCAGCCCAGGAGTCCCGGCATCCGAGACGAGGGCAAGGTCGTGTTCATGCAGAAAGTCCACCAAGCTGGCTGTTTTTGTCTCTTTATTATGTTCGTGGTAGCTGGTCAGCCGGGTGTGGATCTGGTAATGATCGAGCAATACACCAGTCTGACGAGTATCTTCCGCTGCGATCAGGTCCACTTGCTTGAGGGTTTCAAGCGCCCGCAGGGTAATATCCTTCAGGTTACCTATGGGAGTTGCGACAAGGTACAGGCAGCCCATCAGTTAGTCCAGGTTAGTAGTTCAATATCGAGCTGCAAGCTGTCATCGCTCAGAATCTGGATCCAGCCGATATGGCCGGTATTGTCTCTAAAACAGAAGTACTTAAATTTGTTGTCCGGAACGATTTGGATGACTACCTCATTCCTGGAGATATTCAGACAGGTGGTGTAATCCGGCATTCCACCCATGGAGACGCTCAACCGGGTATTATTTAGAGCGATGATCTGGCTATTCTGCAGCAGCAGATCAGCTGTCTGCGCATCGCCAATCGTTCTGCTAGCCAGGATCACCCCGCTGCCATCCATGATCTGGATGGTTCCGCTCGCCAGGATAGATGGCATGGCTGTTGCAGTAAAGGTGGGAGTGATAGTGGGTGTGGTGACACTGGGGACAATGATCCGCACCCAGAATGGAGAGTTACCGGTCGGCCCTATGCCAAACTGCCAGCCGCTGCCATTTTGCAGCTTCCAGTTGCTCTGGTACGTGCCAGGGGTGATCGGGGCGGTCATCTCAATTGAGATATCCACAGTGCTGCCAGGTGGGACAATCCTTTCCAGTTGGTAGGTCCGTGCAGAAGAGAATAGCGCCCCTGAGAACCATGTGATCGCATAGTCAGTTGTCCAGGCACAATTACCTGAGTTGACCACCCGCCAGGTTTTTATAAAAGACTCCCCCGGTGGAATGATCGTGTCATCCGGAATGGTCACATCCAGGGGAATACCTGGTTGGATACGGTCACACACAACGGTCGGGATAACCTGAGTGGATGAGAGCGGAATATCCATTACCAGGGTTGAAAATGGCGTTGTGCTGACCTGCCCAGTGGCTGGAATGGTGGTGCCCAGTGCGGAGCTGGTTGTCTGCGGCTGACGGGTGAGGATCTGCGCCTGGATGGTAGCATAAGCCTGGGTGATGTTGGGGGTGGGTGTTAAATTTCCATTTAATGGAAAATTGCATGCGGTAAGCAGCAAAGCGAAAAAAAGGATAATTAGATATTTCATAACTATCCAATTCTACCCTAAAAAAGGAGCTTATTCAGCGAATGCGAGAATGATTGAACAGGTCATTAGTTCGTCATTCTGAATGCCCCGCATCTTTTTTGGGAGAATAGATTCGCTTCGTTGGAAGGGGAAAACATCTATTTGTGCTCTTGAAAACCAAAGCAGGGTTATCCGTAACATGGTAAACAGGCTGACTATTACACAAACTTCTCTCGCAGCTTCGCGCTTGCCATGTCCATTACTGCCACAATAATCACAATCGCCAATACGACTGTCCCGGCTTTATGATATTGCAAACTCCCGAAAAAGGTTGATAGCATCATGCCAATTCCTCCACCACCTGCGAAACCGATGATGGTTGCCATGCGAATATTAATATCCCATTGGTATATTAAGTAGGATAAAAATGGCGGAGCAATTTGCGGAACAATAGCATACATAATCGATTGCATTTTGGTTGCGCCCGTGGCGGTAACTGCTTCAATCGGACCCGTATCAATATTCTCGATGGCTTCAGAGAAGAGTTTCCCCATTAACGCATATGTGGTTATAGCCAACGCGAGCATGCCTGCAAAAGGTCCAATTCCAACCCAGAAAACAAATATGGCAACATAAAGCAAGGCTTCTATCGACCGGAGAATATTGAATACAGACCTGGTAATATAGAATATCCATGCTGAAAACTTGCTTTTACCTGTAAGGTTTTTTGCTGCCAAAAAACTGAATGGAATAGCCAGAATTCCACCAAGTGTGGTTGCCATCAAAGCTTGCATCGTAGTAATAATCAATTCCCTGACAACATTGTTTACAACCTTGGTACTCAGATCAATTGTAATAAAATCTTTTAGCAAACGACCAAATGTCGGACCTGGATCGAAAAGGTATTTCAAATTTATCTTGGTGATTTCCCAACAATATAAGAAAACAATAACCCCAAGGATGATATAGACAATGTTGCGAACTTTTTTCCATGTGGGAATATTATCAACTTTCTGGGGTTGGTCCTTCAGGATATTAAACCGCCACCTGCTGCTGATGTAATCCACAATGATAATCACAACTGCAACAGCCCATAATGCTGCTGCATATTGTTGATACCCACCCATCCGTATGGTTTCAAGAACAAAGAAGCCAATTCCACCACCCGCCACAAACCCAATTACGGTCGCTGAACGCATATTGATATCCCATCGAAGGAGTGTATAGGAGAGAAAGGATGGGATGATTTGAGGAATTACAGCATAACGAATCACCTGGAAGAAATTTCCTCCTGTCGCCTCGATTGCCTCAACAGGACCCGGATCAATGTGCTCGATTTCCTCAGAGAACAGTTTCCCCAATGCTGCAATCGAATGGATAGTGAGGGCAATCACACCAGCAAAAGAGCCTAGCCCGACCCATACAATAATCAGTAACCCCCAAACGACCGTATCCACCGCTCGTACAATATTGAGGAATGTCCGGGTAATATAATAAATAGCAGTTCCACCCGGTATTCGCCGCATGATATTATGGGCACCTAAGAAGCTGATTGGAACTGCAAGAATGGTTGAAAATAATGTCGCCATTAAACCAATAGCTATCGTCTCAACGATTTTACCGGTCTCAAATCCGGGTATACGTTCATTTTTTGTGGCTTTGCCAAACAGGACTGTCCACGTTGGAGCAGTGATTGTCCCTTTTTGACCAAAGATCCTACCCACATTATCACTTACAAAGACATCCGGGCTTTCAGTGCCATTGATTCTTGCAATTGAATAATCCCAAAGACAATCCCAACCACAGACAACAATTTTTTCGCCTTGGAGGGTGGAAAAGAAATCAGGATTTACTAATTTTTTCATAACAATACGTGCGTCGTCAAACCTGGTGATCAGTCTTTCCATCTTTACATTAGTGACAGACCAGCCAATGACATATAAAATGATTGACGCGGATAATACGGCAATCAAGACTGATGATTTCTTATTATTCGCTAATAAAAAGGCATCAAGAATGTTCCATAAGTAAAACAAAACCAAGGGGATCAGGAGCCAAGAAAATGCTTTATCAGCATTGATCTGAGCTTTTCCAATTTCATAATTATCATATGACCAATAAACTAAATATCCCAGGATTAATGTTATAAGAAATATCGATATTCCCCGCCATGTTTTTTTGATTAGTGTTTGGCTGGACCCAGGAATTAATATCGACAATAAGGGTAATAGTTTATTAATAATCCTCGTAGCTGATGTCTGTGATGGTTCGAGGCCCATTTATTTATCTCATTTCATCGGGATTTTTAAGTATTAAATTACTTCAATTCTTTCTGCTTCTTTTCCATAGATTCGTTTAAACTGCGCATCGTCTATTTCTTTCGGTAACCCTTCAAAAACCAGGTACCCATCCTTGAGCGCGATAGCCCTGGTTGCATAACGATGAACCAAATCTAAGAAATGAAGGCTGCAAATAACCGTCATTCCAAATTCTTTGTTTAATTTCTCAAGGTATTTGAGAATCGAATGAGCTAGAACTGGATCCAGAGATGCGACAGGCTCATCTGCCAGAATCATTTTTGGTTCCTGCATTAAAGCCCTGGCGATACCCACACGTTGTTGTTGCCCACCTGACAAAGAATCAGCTCGAACATCAATTTTGTCCGCGAGATCGACCATGTCTAGATTATTTTTAACACGATCATGATCTTCCTTCGAGAAGACATGAAATAGACTAGGGAACGTAGGAACGTAACCTAACCTTCCAGAAAGTACGTTTGTATTAACGGAGGATCTTTTAACCAGGTTAAATTGCTGGAATATCATACCGATCTGCCGGCGAATATTGCGGATTTCTTTTCCAGTTGCCGCGGTAACGTCCACCCCGTTCCAGGTAATCTTGCCCGATGTTGGTTCAATCAACCGGTTAATGCATCTAAGCAATGTGGATTTACCAGAGCCGCTTAAACCAATGACAGCCAGAAATTCACCCTCTTGGACATCAAAACTGACACCGTTTAGAGCCTGTGTTCCATTGGGATAAGTTTTGCATAGGTTTTCAATTTTTAACATATGAATTACCAACCTGGAAATTAGATTTGATGGGTATCATTATATAGAAAAAAAAGGGAAATTACCACTTAAATAGAGACTGGCAGGTCTTTTGACCTGCCAGTGATAAAGAATTACTTCACCAACGATGCAGGATCAACCCCTGCATCCTTCAAGATTTGCGTAAATCCATCATAGAAATTGGGGTCAATCGCTACCAGACCGTTAATGTTGTATAGGCTTTTCAACAATGCTTTCCCCGCTTCGTCTTCAGACAGCTTTAAGAATGCAGCAACAATCTGCTCTCTCAATGCGGGATCAAAATTCGGTACGAATTGGATACCGTCATTGGGGATCGGATCCGTATCATAGAATACTACGACCTTCTCCATAATATCAGGATACGTCGAGACAAGATCAGCAGCAGCATCAATTCTGATATCGATAAAGGTCACACCAGCGTCGCAATCGCCTTTGTAGACTGCGATGCCAACGTTGGGATGGGAACCAGCATTCATGACTGTTATATCACCAGCTTCAGCATCAATCCCATTGGCTTTCAGGACGATATTAGGAACAATATATCCAGATGTGGAATTGGGATCTACAAAGCAGAAAGTCTTGCCTTTTAGATCTGCAATAGATGTAATCCCAGAATCGTTTTGAGTAATGAATTGTCCGCGATAATATGGCTGCATTGTGCCTGCCAGATCCTTATCCGGGCTGAGCTCATTTACAGCCAGTTTACGGACTGATGCAAGCGCAGGGTCAATACCATATTTGGCATCAGCAAGCAGCACAGAGAAGGTGTTCAAGAATCCGATTTGTGCCTTCTCAGCGCCCATAGCCTCAATGGATGCCGCAAAACTGGTGCCTACTTCGATTTGGAAAATTAATCCAGTTTCAGCTTGTAACCAATCAGCAATTCCTTGCCCGGCGAGGGTGATTTTTCCGGTGTCGCCAGAGGGCACGAATGTGATAACGCAGGGTTTATCTGCAGTACCACAAGTGACATACGGAATCGCTGTTGGTTCTGGCACAGCTGTCGGAGGAACATCAGTTGGCGGAACCGCGGTGGGTTCCACCTCGACAGGAGCTGGTTCAACAACTGCAGGAGCAGCGGGTTGGCAGGCAGAAAGCAACATTGCCACAACCATGATGCCAGCTAAAACGATATACAGCTTGGATCTCATCATAACCTCCTTGGGGTTGAATAGAGATAAATTAACCTGATGTGTACATCAGGATAGATACGCAATAATTGTACAGAGTTGTGAAAATGATTTCAAGTTAAATTCAGGCAAAATGAATAATTTAAGATTAGAGGTTGGTATGAAATCAGATTTACTAGCTTTTTCTTTTTCGCACAATCATTCTTATCCCAAACCCTTACCGCTGGTGATATACTAATATTTCGGAGGAATCAACCATGTCGAAAAAAAATAAGAAGAAACAAAAAGACGAAGTCAGCGAATTTCAGGATGGCGTTTGCGAATGCGGTTCAGAAGAATCTTGTTGCTGCGGGGGGCATAGCCATCATCATCAGGGCTGCTGCTGCGAAGAAGGCTTTGAGCGCCAGTTTTACACTCGTGATGAAAAGATCCAGATGCTCGAAGAATATCTAGCAGACTTGAAAGCTGAACAAAAAGGTGTTGAAGAAGCCTTGGAAGAACTCCGCAAAGCGGGCTAATATTACAGTTTGATAATCTCTGCAATAATTTGATCCCGCCCTTCCAGAGTGATAATACCTATGGAAGGGTGTGGATCATGGGGTGATTTCGTGCAGGCACCACCAGGATTGAAATAGAGAACACCATCGATCCAGCGTGAAAACGCCACATGTGTGTGACCAAATAACTTGATTTTTACATAGGGGAAGATTGAATCCAGCAATCGCCTGTATCGTTCAAACCGAAATCCAGTCAGATAATAATGCAGCTTATCCCATAGGTAGTGGGGCATTGAGCCATGCCCGTGGGTTAAACCGACCCGGATTCCGTCGAAACCCATTTCAATGGCGTCTGGCAGCCTTGAAATGAAAGACAGATCCCGGTTACCGCGTACGGCGTACACCGGGGCTATCTCTGCCAAAATTGCCAGTACATCCGGGTTGGTAATATCGCCCAGGTGAAGAATGACATCAACCTGTTTCTCAATCAGGATATGAGCAATGCGTGGGTTTAATGGCGCTGAGCGCTGAGTAACATGCGTATCTGCAATCACTCCGATTATGCAAGGTAAGAAAACCTCTTTCATGTCGATTCTGACAGATTTCATGGTTTGAGTATACATTAGCTCTCCCGTGTTTAGAACCCACATCAATAAATGCCGCTGTAAAGTAAACCAAAGAACAATTTTGTAAATATACAAAATAGAAGCGTAGAAAATTTGACTTGCAATGAAACTATAGTATAAAATTATTAAAGGCATCGCTCAATTAGTGTGTTCACAAAATTCACTTTAATACCAGGAGGAACAGTGTCGGAACCGGTGATTAGAATACAGGATTTGCGGTACCGATACCGCGGCCAGAAAGAAAATGCCCTGGATGGGATTAATCTGGAAATGAACAAGGGGGAGTTTATGGTTATCATGGGTCCCAGCGAAGCTGGCAAGAGCACCCTGGCAGCCACCATCAACGGGCTAATCCCACATTTTCACATAGGCAAATTAAAAGGGGATGTGGTTGTTCTGGGTCGAAATACGCGAGACAAAACTGTGGCGCAGATGGCTGAAGTGGTTGGTATGGTGTTTCAGGATTTCGAAGCGCAATTATTCTCCACGAATGTGGAACTGGAGGTCGCTTTTGGACCAGAGAACTTTGGTGTGGACAGAGAGGAAATGCGCCGACGAATCAATGAGAACTTGCAATATGTCGGGCTGGAAGCTTTCAGACGCAGAGCGCCTTCCACACTTTCAGGCGGGCAGAAACAGAAATTGGCCATTGCGTCGGTACTTGCATTAAAACCCACCATCCTGGTAATGGATGAGCCAACGACCGACCTTGACCCCATCAGCAAGATGGGTGTGTTTGAAATTACCCATCGGCTTTGTAAACGGGATGATCTGACCTTGATGATCATTGAACATGAGACCGAAGAGGCGCTTTTTGCTGACCGCCTGGCTCTTATTAAAGATGGTAAATTAGTAAAGGTGGGTGATGCAAGGGAAATACTGCGGGATGTAGATTTGATGTCGGACATGGGATTAATGCCGCTCGGAATACCACGTTTCTTTAAGAGTATGGGCGGCAAAGCGTTGCCTTTGACTCCGGAAGAAGGTGTGATTGCCTTTAAACAAGCTGGCTGGAATATTCCCCAGAAAGCCTACACCGACATGGTCGCAAATGAAAATGCTGCCCTTGATCGAATGAATCAACCAATCATCCAATGCACCGACCTGGTATATGAATATGATAAAAACGTAAAAGCGCTTGATGGCGTCAGCATGGAGATCTTTGAGGGGGAGATGATAGCGATCGTGGGACAGAATGGTAGTGGTAAAACCACCCTCGCCAAGCACTTCAATGGGTTGCTGTTGCCAACATCGGGTGAAGTGTTTGTACACGGAGTGCCCACCCGCGATCAAGGTGTCTTCAAACTCGGACAAAAAGTAGGTTATGTGTTTCAAAACCCGGATCACCAGATCTTCTCGGAAACGGTGTTCGATGAAGTGGCTTTCAGCCCCCGCTTGCGTAAACTAACTGAGGAGGAAGTGAAGCGGAGTGTGAGCGAAGCACTGGAAGCAGTTGGATTAGCCGGATACGAAAAAGAAGATCCTTTTTCCTTAACAAAAAGCGGGCGTCAAAGAGTGGCAGTAGCATCCATTTTGGCGGCGAAGCCTGAAGTATTGATCCTGGATGAGCCTACAACAGGATTGGATTACGCCCAGCAGCGTGGATTAATGGACATGGTGAGACAATTGAACCAGAATGGCAGCACCATCATCTTCGTTACCCATCATATGTGGGTAGTGGCGGAATATGCAAAACGGGTTTTTGTCATGAAGGATGGCAAAGTAATCCTAAATGGTTCTACCCGCGAAGTATTTTCACATGACCAGGAACTCCGAAATGCTTACCTGCGTCCTCCACATTTTGTGGAATTTAGTAACATGCTCGGTAAAACCTTCCTTAATCCACAGGAAATGGAAAACTGCATCAAAGGAGAACAGCTCACATGAACGCTGAGATCTACCTGGATAATAACTCAAACCTCCACCGATTGGATCCACGCACGAAGATCATAACCTTCCTGTTGACTTTCATTGCCATATTGTTGTTCGAGAATCCGATCTGGATGTTGCCAATCACTGCTTTGATCTTATTGCAGCTAATCGTTTCCAATTCTTTTCGGAACCTGGGCCGCATCCGGTACATCCTGATGGTGTTAACAATATCAAGCTTAGTCCTGTGGAATATTTTTGCAAAAGGCGTTACGCCATTTTTCTGGTTCCTCACCGAAGAATCGTTTATGTTTAGCATCGCCCGTACTTTATTGATGATATTGATGATCTCGGCAGGCATGATACTGATCAGCACAACACGCAATGAAGAACTGGTATTAGGGATGATCCGCCTGGGTATGCCTTATCGAGTGGGGTTTGCCATCTCAACAGCGTTGCGCCTTGTACCAACAATCGCATCCACAGCCATGACCATCAGTCAAGCGCAACGCAGCCGGGGATTAGACCTGGATTCCGGAAACCTGATTGAACGGGTACGCAAGTTTCTTCCCTTGCTGGTACCCGTTTTTATATCCACCATCCGTAATACCAATATATTTGGCATGGCACTGGAATCTAAAGGTTTTGGAGCGCTGGAAAAACGCACTTATTTTCTGGACCTAAAAATGAGATCAATGGATTATGCGGTCATCGCATTCGCCTTTATTTTTGTTGGCGCGTCTGTGGCCATGTATTTCATGGGTTATGGCCGGATTCCCGGACTGACTAGGTTTTAGGGAGTATAGTATGAATTTGACACCTTCGGAGATCAACGAAATGCTGCCTTTCTTGCTTAGAAGGGAAAATGTAGCTCGCTATGAAGATGGCGCGGTTGTTATCGGAAACCGGAGCAAATATCCCTTTGAAAGATCTTTTGTTCGTTGCACGGATGTCGAATGTGTTGCGAAGGCTATTGAGGATATGGTAACACAGGGAGGTGGTCCTTCGAATGCAGCGCTTTATACCCTGGTTATGGTAGCGTGTCAAACTGAGAAACAACCAAAACCTTTACGCAGGTCCATTATGGAAGCCGCCAGCAAGCGGTTGATTAAAACCCGTCCCACAAATACCGCGCTTGCCCGGCGGCTTGATCTGGCTATGCAAGTAGTTTACCGGACTCTTGAAGAGGGCGGGGATGTGGAACCTACCCTGTTGGCATGGATCGAAAATTTCCGTGATAAGACAGCGCGGGATTATGCCATTGCCGGTGAATTCGGAGCCAGCCTGATCGAAGACGGGGATGGTATTCTAACCATGTGCTTTGCTGAAACATCCTTTTTATTAGCGCTTGCCATGGCTCAAAAATCTGGCAAGCGGATACAGGTATTCACGCCTGAGACACGACCTTATCTGCAGGGAGCCCGGTTGACTGCGCCTAGTGTCCACGAACTGGGAATCCCGGTGAATATCATCGGTGACAATATGCCAGCCTATGTGCTCTCACAGGGCAAAGTACAAAAATACTTTACAGCAGCAGACCTGGTAACCCTCGACGGACATGTAGTGAACAAGGTAGGTACCTTCCAAAATGCCATCGCTGCATCTTATCATCGTGTACCATACTTTGTGTTTTCGTGGGGACCAGACAAGCAAAAACCTGACCGTGCTTCGATCGAAATTGAGGAACGCGACCCAGGTGAAATGAGATCCTGTCGGGGTCAGCCAACGACTGATCCCAATATTGGTGCTTACTACCCCGCGTTTGATATCACTCCACCTCACCTGGTGAGTGGAGTGATTACTCAGTTTGGGATCCTAAGCCCTTATGACCTGGCACGCTTCTTTGGTTAAGGAATAATATGGAATCTGCGATCATCGCTGGAACTGGAATATACCAACTGCCCGGGTTTTTCTTCGAGCAGTTAGTGTTTGAAACTGAATATGGCCAAGCATTCATTAATGTGGGGAAAAAGGATGGCTTCGAACTTGCGTTCCTTGCCCGTCATGGCCTGGACCACAGCACACCGCCGCATAAAATCAATTTCCGAGCCAATATGAAAGCTCTTCAGATGCTCGGGGTAAAGCAAATTCTGGCAACTTACGCAGTTGGCTCCATTAATCGCGATATTCCACCAGCCAGCTTGACGGTCCTAAGTGACTTTCTAGATTTTACCAGCGGACGACCGCTTTCTTTCTTTGAAGGTGGAAAGAGTGGCCTGGCTCACACAGCCATGGATGAACCGTATTGTCCTTCCCTGAGTCAAAGGATGCAAAACCTGGCACCTGAGTTCGGGCTGGACATCCACCCGGGAGCTGTTTATGTGGCAACCAACGGGCCTCGTTTTGAAACTCCAGCAGAGATCCGTATGTATGCCAAGCTTGGTGGAGATGTGGTAGGGATGACTGGTATACCAGAGGTGGTGCTAGCGCGGGAACTAAATATGCATTTCGCGGCAGTTGCCTATTCCATCAACTGGGCAGCAGGGCTTGAAAAGAACATAGAATTTGTCAGCAGTCAGATGGAAGTGACAAAGCAGAAGTTATCTTCATTATTGATCCGGACACTGCAAGGGCGTATAGTAATGACTTGTAGTTGTGAAAAAGCAGTGATGTTCATGCATGCACCGGAGAATGTGTAAACGCCCTTTACCTTTCCCTGAAAGGAGGTGGATCACTGAAAAGGTTTAATTGTTGTTTGTAATTCAAAGCGCATTAAACATTTATTTTGATAAGGAGAAAAAATGAAAGAAATCTTTAGCATGTGGAAAAACACCCGGATGATCATCCTGGTGGCCCTTTCGGCAGCAATTTATGCTGCGTTCCTGATCGTGTTCAAAGGCGGTATCCCCATCATCCCTGGTATCACTGAAGTCCGCCCCGCGAACGTATTCCCACCCGTATTCAGCCTGCTCTTCGGCCCGGCTGGCGCTTGGGGATCCGCCATCGGCAACTTCATTGGTGATCTTTTTGGTGGAACACTGGGTATCGGATCCATCTTTGGTTTCTTCGGCAACTTCTTTCTGGGCTTCATCCCCTACAAGATGTGAGGTGCAGTCTGGGGTCTTGTTAAGAAATCCGATATGTCTCAGACTACCAACAGCGTTAGCAAATTGATCGCATTCGAGGTTGTCGCCCTGGTTGCCTCTGCTGCCTGTGCTATCATCATCGCCTGGTACCTCGACCTTGCCAGCATTGTTCCGTTTGCTTTCCTGGCTATCACCATCACCGTCAACAACTTTGCTGCAGCTTTTGTCCTCGGTCCCATCCTTTTGGCTCTCTTCTATCCCCGCGTAAAGAAGTGGGGTCTGATCTGGACTGATATCATGAAGAAAGAGGATGTTGCCAAGGGGTTTGGAAAAGAATTGGGCGCTCTTTTGATGACTATCGGCGCTCTTGGCGGTTTGGTCGTAGGTATTTTAGTTGCGACAGGCGTTGCCGGTCAGCAGGTCTATGGTTTTGCTGGAAGTCAAGGCCAGGCGACTGTCTGGGGCAGCGTTTTGCCCTTCCTGGTTTTAATCCTGGTGGCGAGCGTCATGCTATCCGGTCGTGAGCAATTCGTGGAAGAAGAGGATTAACTTCTGTAGTTTAAAAAGGTGAGTAGCCAAAAGGCTACTCACCTTTTATTATCAGGTGAGCGTATGGCTGAACCACACATCTCAATTGACATCGTAATTTCTGGTTGTACCATCATCACTATGGATGCTGAGCGCAGGATCATTGAGGATGGTGCTGTGGCAATAAGGGGTGAACGCATCCTCTGGGTGGGGAATACAAGTGAATTACCGACGAACTGGAAGGTAAAGCAGCGCATTGAATTATCCGGAAAAGTATTAATTCCCGGACTGGTAAATTCTCATGGTCACTGGGCGATGACTTTATTCCGCGGGTACATGGACGATGCTCCGCTGGAGACATGGCTCCAAAAAGCTTGGAAGGTGGAGGCAGCCTTTGTTTCACCTGAGAATGTGAAAGTGGGGTCGCAGCTGGCCATGATTGAAATGATCCGGGGGGGAACGACGTGTGCGGCAGATATGTACTGGCAATATCGCACAACCACTGAGGCGGCCATCCAGGCTGGGTTCCGTATGGTGAATGGTCCTTCCTTCACCGAGATTGCCGGGTATAAGGGGAAAAAATCCACCGAATATCCTGAGGCGCTTGAATATCTGGATACTTATCAATCTGAGCCAATGGTCCATTGCTGCATTCAGATGCACTCGACCTACACTACCAATGAAAGTATGATGGAAGATGCGGGGCGTATCCTGGAGGATCGTGGGCTGTTGTTTATCACACACGCGTCGGAATCCAGATCTGAGATGGAATTAGTGCATCAAAAATATGGGTTAACTCCTATCCAGGTTCTGGAAAGAGCGGGTCTATTAGGACCACGTTCGCTGCTGGCACACTGTGTTTATCTTTCGAATGAGGAAATAGACAAACTGGCTGAGACTGGTACCTCAGTGGCCCATTGTCCATCCTCCAACCTTAAATTGGCTTCCGGTATTGCCCGGGTGGCGGATATGGTGAAAGCGGGGGTGATTGTATCCATCGGCACTGATGGGCCAGCCAGCAACAATGACCTGGATATGTTCCATGAGGCTCAGTTGGCGGCAATGGTGCAGAAGGGTATCACAGGCGATCCTACAGTGCTTCCTGCTGAGATTGTATTTGCCATGATGACTCTTGGTGGTGCCCGGGCAATTGGCATGGGCGACCAGTTGGGTGCTGTGGAGGCGGGCAGACTGGCTGATCTGGCAATAATGGATTTTGATGCAGCACACCTGACACCCTGTTACGATATTTATTCCCACCTGGTTTATGCCGCCGGGTCTGCGGATGTTTGCGATGTGGTTATTAACGGACGCGTGGTAATGCGCAATCGCGAAATGCTGACTCTGGATGAAAAGGAAATAAAGCAGCGGGTCCGCAAGATTGCTGATGAGGTGCGCAAGCTATGAGGTGATCCAGCAGTGAACCGGTAGTTAACAGCATCCCCATTCTTTGGTAGAATCAAGGCAGAATTGAGAAAAGAGGCAACTTGAAAAGAAATCGCTCATTTTCTGCCCTGAGATGGTTCTCGGTATTTTTCATCTTCAGCGCAGTCATTTTAACGGTAACCCAGCTTATCAGCTTCAGCCGCATACGCTCGAATTTCCCAGCTGGACTGCGTATAGCCGGTATTCCCGTTGGTGGGTTAGACCGCCAGACGACAGCCCAGCGGTTGCTGGTGGCGTTTTCAATGCCAGTTGAAATGCGATACAACGACGCGGTTATTCAGATCAAGCCAGATGTGGCCGGTTTTGAGTTAGACCTGGAAGGCATGCTCACGGCAGCAGACTTGCAGCGCACCAGTCAACCTTTCTGGGTGGGATTCTGGGAGTTTCTATGGAATCAGCAACTTCCCACAACCGAAGTACCGCTGAAATCCAGCATAAATGAAGACCGATTGCGCAATTTCTTGCAGTTTGAAATCGCATCACGGTACGATCAACCGCCAACACAGCCCATACCCATTGCAGGCAGCACTGGATTCATTGCCGGTCAGCCCGGAAGCGTCCTTAACATTGATCGAGCAATAAAGCTAATCACTGATGCCCTGCATTCACCCACCAGCAGGGTGGTGAATCTGAGTTTCAGCAGCACGAATGCGCCAAGACCTTCTTTTACGAATCTTGAGATTCTGCTGCAGCAAATCATCAAGGTCAATAATTTCGACGGGATCGTGGATCTCTATATGGAAGATCTACAAACCAACGAAACCATCCATTTTGGGTACCAGAATGGCACCATCCTATCCACCCATCCGGATATCGCCTTTTCTGCCATCAGCACAATTAAAATCCCCATCATGATCTCTGCTTTCCGCCGATTGGATGAGCCAGCGCCAGAATATATATTAAACCAGATCATCTTAATGATCGAGCAATCTGGAAATGGGCCAGCGGACATCTTAATGCAATCGGTCATGGGTGAGAACGTTGCCCCGTTGGAAGTGACACAGGACATGCAGACTCTTGGATTGCAAAATACATTCCTTGGGGCATATATGACGAGTTCGGTTCCTCTTTATCGCCCCTTGAAAACTCCTTCCAACCAGCGTACAGATATTACTACCGATCCTGATCCTGTTAGCCAGACAACACCTTCGGATATTGGCCAATTGCTGGGTGATATCTACATGTGTGACAATACCGGCGGTGGGGCGCTGGCAGCGGCTTTCCCAGGTGAGATCAGCCAGGCGGAATGCCAGCAAATGATCAACTTCCTTGTGGATAATAAGACAGTAGCCATTTTGCTGCAGGCTGGGCTACCGGAGGGTATCAAGATCGCGCACAAGCATGCTTATGCCACCGACGAATCGGACGGGCTGATCCATACCATGGGAGATTCGGGCATCGTTTACACTCCGGGAGGGGATTATATTGTTTCAGTCTTTGTTTATCATCCAGTGCAGGTGGTGTGGAATCCGACCAACAAGATGGTTTCGGAGCTATCTCAGGCAATATACAATTATTTTAATTTGGAGTAAAGCACTGGATGCCGTAACAGATTTGCTGGAAGTAACTGAATTACCCTATAAAGCTTACTTTTCGTTGTAAGTAAGGCATTAATTTATCGTTTTTCATAGCGATGGAGAGGTGAAGATCACTCTCCATCTTGTTAATTAATGACAAGGATTGGTTGAAAAGCGACAGATCATTCGGGTAACGCTTGCGGAAATTTGCAAACCTGGTATCCACATCAACGATTTTATCCCCTTCACACATCTTATCCGCCAGGTACACAATCTGCTCTTCCAGGGTATTCGGCGCTGTGACGGGATCAAGAATTGTGAAAGCAGAGTGGCTGATTGCGATACGCGCAAGCTGCGCATAGCCTAATTCATTCAAAATGCGGGCAGTCTCCGCGCCATGTTTGTTATCAGGATTTACAGTTTCTAGCTTATCCAGGTCATGCAGCAGACCACCCCGATGTGCCAATATTGGATCCAGCGACAAGCCATTATGCTGCGCCAGCCGGGCAAGGAAGTAAGCCACGAGGGATACAGTAAAGACATGTTTGTGCAACCCTGGGTGGGAGACATGTTTCATTAATAATTCTGCGCACTCATCCAGCTCTGGCAAGGTGTGATGCTGAATGTGTTCAATAACGCTAGGTAGCTGGTCAGCGATAAGCAGTTCAGCTGATTGGAGCGGGTGGCTGCACATGGGGATAAAAAAATTCGCCTGTACCCAAATGGCGCGGATGCCAGCATTGAAGGCTCCGGCAATATCCGCGGTCAGGTCATCTCCGACCATAACCACTTCCCCTGCAGATAGATTGAGCGTTTCCAGGATGTGGTTGTAAAAATTAATCTGCGGTTTTGCACAGCCCATTTTACTGGCGGTGAAGATGTCGGTAAAGTAATCATCCACGCCAACCCGTGCAAGGGCAGCATGGATTTCTAACGGGGAAGAATCGGCAGCGTTGGTTGCCAGGTATAGCGGATATTTGGCTGCGAGGTGCTGCAATGCAGTTTGAATGCCAGGCATTGCTTCCACATGCTTCCATTTAAACATCGGTCCTTGACTGCCGGGGAGTGCACGCATGACAGTATCGCCCCAATCGAAGAGGATGACTTTGATTGGTTTCATCATACAGGCTATTATATCAGGCAGGAAATATTCGGGTATAATCACAAATATT
>PNON01000009.1 GCA_013824865.1 Anaerolinea sp.
TAGAGAAAGCAGCTTTGAAAGATGGCATCCTGGAACTAGCCAGCCAAAATGCGGTGACCTACCTGACAAATTTCCTGGTAAGGCTTGGATATAATCATGTGACGGTCGTGCCCTAAAGGGAATTAAATTCTCCCAGTCCAAGACGGGTCGGCGAATTTTTCCGCTTCGATCCGCCTGGCCAGCGTCAGTTCATCTGGTGTCAACGAGCTGGTTATGAACTTGATATTGTGGATGGATTCAAAAGCTTTCACAAACTCACTGGCAGCCTGTTGCCAACTGACCGTTTGTCCGATTTCCAACCTCAGGTTGGTGGCACGTTCGCGCACCCGGTCTGCAGCTCGCTTCCGGGCAGCCGCGTCAGGATAGGTTAACACCTGGGTGATGCGGGCAATATCACCAAATAGGGGAATTGCGCCATGTTGCAGGACTGCGTTCTTACGCCTGGCCTGCGCGCTGCCAATGATCTTCTTGTTTGAAAGTGTGATCTCATAATTGGACGGTACCTCAAAACAAACTGATTCCTGGTGACTCACGGAGACCTCAGGATTATCCTTCATTGCTGGCTGAAGGTAAAATCGTTCCAGGAATTCTAATAGTGCCAGAGAAATATGCCGGTAGCTGGTTAAGATCCCGCCCTGGAATATAGCGCTGTCTGCGCTGCCAGTGATGGAATAGGTAAGCTCATCCGTATGCAGGATGGCTCGTCCGCCGGTTGGCCGGCGCACCACATCCCATCCGAAGGCAGCCAGTTGAGCTTTATCCACCTCAACAATAGGCTGGGCATGCCCTAGAGAAAGACAGGCGGGTTCCCAGGCGTAGAGTCGCAGCGTGGGCATGAACCCTGGAGAGGCAGCGCCTTCCAGCAGAGCTTCGTCCACCGCCATGTTCCACGACCCACGGGCGGGGCCATCTATGAGAAGGCGCCACAGTGTGGATGCAGGATCGTCTGGAGTAGGTATCATGAGTTGCATCGATAAATTTTAACATACTCCGTTTGCAATGATGTAGGCGAAACTTCCCCCTTAGCGCAGGAGTACCCGACTCAACGAAAACATAAGAATATAGTTGGTCTCACACGTTCTAATCGGGTGTTTGAGCAAACATTGCTGATAGGTTTTGTGCAATTGGGTAGTAATAAAATCTATGTGTGAATCCCGGATAAATATCCCCCGATAAAATACTAAATTCGCGTAATGACCGGTGCCACCTGGTTGTGATAGAATTTAACCGGACAAATACATGACTGAGTCAAAATTCATATTAACAAAACCACGGGATTCCATCGAGATTCACATGCCAGATGGCCGGGTAATCACAGGCCCTCGCGGGAATACACTGGAAGGTTTTTTCTCTGCGCTGCCAGAATCGGAACGACAGGTAATCGTCGGGGCTGTGGTCAATTTAGAACTTAGGGAACTAACCTTCCCGTTGGAAATGGATGCCAATGTCGCCCCGGTGACCATGGAAAGCGCAGATGGGGCGCGTATCTACCGGCGTTCCCTCACCTTCCTTCTGGAAGTCGCGTTTGAAAACCTCTTCCCGGATGTAGAATTGCGTATTGATCATTCGGTATCCTCCGGAGGCTTCTTCTGCCATGTGTTCCGCCATGCGCCATTATCAAATGCTGAACTTGATCAGCTCAGTTCAGCCATGAGCAGTCTGGTCCAGCAGAACCTGCAATTCAAACGCAGTCAGGTACCCTTACAGGAAGCTATTGATTACTTTACTGCGAAGGGGGAGGTTAATAAGGTCAGGCTGCTCTCCTACCGCCGCAAGGAATTCCTGGTGTTGTACAGCTTACTGGAGCACCGCGATTATCATCATGGTTACATGGTGCCATCCACCGGCTATTTAAAATGGTTTGGTTTAACCAGGATGGGACCTGGTTTTGTATTGAGCTATCCACGACGTTTCGCTCCCACTGCCATTCAACCACTGCCAGATTCACCCAAGCTATTGAATACCTTTCTCCAATATGGCAACTGGCTGGAGCGCCTGGGTATAGACAATGTCGCCGCGTTAAATGACGCCATTGCTGCTGGCCGCATCCGCGAAGTGATACTGGTCTCTGAGGCGCTTCATGAGCAGCGCATCATCGAAATTGCTTCTCAGATCGCCCAAAACAGGGAATTATTGCGAGTGGTGTTGATCTCCGGGCCTTCTTCCTCTGGCAAGACCACTTTTTCCAAACGCCTCTCAGTACAGTTGATCTCGCAAGGGTTATCCCCCTTCGCGCTGGAAATGGACAATTACTTTGTGGATCGAGAAAAGACACCGCGCAGCGAAAATGGCGATTATGATTATGAATCCCTGGGTGCATTAGACCGGGTTCTCCTGAATACCCACATCCAGCAATTGATCTCTGGCGAGCAAGTCCAACTTCCGCGTTTTGATTTCAAAGCAGGCAGCGGCTTTCCAGGGGACACCGTTCGCCTGCAGCCCGGGCAGCTGATCATCCTGGAAGGAATCCACGGCCTCAACCCGGGCTTACTTCATGAATTAGCACCAGACCAGTTCTTCCGCGTCTACGTCTCCGCCCTGACCCAGCTTAATTTAGATAAACACAACCGCATCTCCACCACTGACACCCGCCTCTTGCGCCGGATCGTTCGCGACGCTGCTGAACGCGGCTACTCAGCGCTGCAGACCTTGCAGCGCTGGGAATCTGTACGAATGGGCGAGAAGAATCACATCTTCCCCTTCCAGGAAAATGCAGACATCATGTTCAACTCTGCGCTGGCTTATGAGCTTTCCGCGTTGAAGCCAGTTGTGGAACCCTTGCTGCGCCAGGTTCCCTACGGCTGTCAGGAATATATTGAAGCCAAACGTCTGCTGGCCTTCCTGGAATGGTTTCTACCTATCAATACTGAGCTTATCCCTGATAATTCCATCCTGCGGGAATTCCTGGGTGGTTCAATCTTGCACGACTTCAGAGTCTGGAAAAACAATTCCTGATCCCAGAGTCGAATTGAATGTCAACATAAAATCTCCCTGGTTATCCAGGGAGATTTTATTATTAGAAAAGCAAGGAATGGCTTACATTTTTTGGATATACATGGAAACTACGTGGGCTAAACGCTCTATGCCTGCCGCAATCCGTTCCGGGGTAGCCATGGAGAAATTGAGCCGCATGGTATTCTTTCCGCCACCATTAGGATGAAAGGATTCGCCCGGGACGTAAGCAACTTTTTCTTTGATCGCAGAAGAAAGGATTTGGGTGGTATCCAACCCTTCCGGCAGGGTTGCCCATAGGAACAAACCACCCTGCGGACGTGTCCAACGGACCGAGTTTGGCATAAACTCGTCCAGCGAATCAAGCATTACATCCCGCCTTTCGGTATACACATGTTGGATCAATTTGACATGCTGATCCAGGAAACCGCCTTTACCCACTTCGTGAGCCACACACTGATTGAATGTCGCAGTATGCAGGTCCGCACCTTGCTTGGCTTGCACCAGTTTCTTGATGACTTCGGGCGGGGCGATGATCCATGCCAGCCGCAACCCGGGTGCCAGGATCTTGGAGAATGTGCTCAGGTAGATTACATTCCCTGAGAAAGCCTGATGCGTGGCTGACGCGCGGAAATCATTATCGAGCACGCAAACGCCAGGAATGTGGTCGCCTTCAAAACGCAGTTGACCGTAAGGATCATCTTCGACGATGGGTACGCCATAACGGTCCGCCATTTCGATGATCTTATGCCGTCTCTCCAGGGAGATGGTGACCCCCGTGGGGTTTTGGAAGTTGGGCAAAACATAAATGAATTTCGGCCCGGTGCGCAGTTTTTCTTCCAGGATATCCGTGATCATCCCGTTTTCATCTGAAGGGACTACCACGTACTCCGCGCCATAAGCATTCCAGGCCTGCAGCGCTCCCAGGTAGGTTGGCGATTCAACCAGGATTTTATCGCCATGATTGATGAAAATCTTGGCTAAAAGATCCAATGCCTGCTGAGATCCGGAGGTGATCATCACATTATCTGTGGAAACATGGATACCCATTCTCTCTGAGTGCCGCACGATCATCTCGCGTAATGGCATATATCCTTCGGTGCTGCCATATTGCAGGGCTGTCGCGCTGAGATTCTTTAAAACATAATCACAGGCTTCTGCAATCCTTTGCGTTGGGAACACCTCCGGTGCAGGCATGCCACCGCCAAAAGAGATGATCTCAGGGTCTTCAGCCAGTTTCAATAGTTCCCGGATGGTCGAGCTCGTCATTCTCTGTGTTCGTTGCGCGTATCGATAGTCCCAGGGTGTTTGCATTTATATCAGTCTCCTAATAAAGATGATATGAAAAACTATGAGAAATCATTTTTGGAAGCGGCTGACCACGATGGCCTGCGTTGGCAGGATGACTTTGTCGCCGGTCGCCAGTTGCGCCGGTGATTTTCCTGTGCTGGGCGGATTTCCCTGATAAATGAACAGTGGAGTGCCTTCCGCGCTGGCTTTTATATCGAGCGATGCCTGTCCAGTAAGATACCCCTCCGCGTCCACAGCACAGCTGGTGACCACTCCTACAACTTTTCCTTTCTTATCCAGCACAGCGTCTCCATGATGGGCCATGCGCACTGCCTTCTCCGTGAACCGGAAACGGACGACAACTGTGGACCGTTTTTCTTCCCTGTCGCTAAAAGCCTTTCTGCCGATGAACCAGGGTTTGTATAGCTTCACATATGATCCAAACCCGGCTTCAGCTACACCGAGGTTCAGGTCCCCGCCCATCTCGTGGCCATAAAGCGGTAAGCCAGCCTCTGTCCGCAGGGAGTCTCGCGCTCCCAGGCCGCAAGGCAGCAGACCGAGAGGATTGCCTTTTTCCATCAGGGCATTCCATAATGCCACTGACTTGTCAGGGTGGATGAATAATTCAAAAGCCATCTTTTCCCCGGTATAACCGGTGCGCGAGACGATCAGGTCGAAACCGCCGATGGTGGCATCACAGAGTTGCGTACGTTTGAGCCCCATCACTTTTTTCCGAGTGGCTGCGTCGCAGCCCAGCGCCAGCAGGATATCCCTGGATTTTGGTCCCTGCAGCGCGATATCTACCCGCATATCCTTGCCTTCCCCAGAGTCTCGCAGGTTACGCAGGGTTACATTCTGGCCAAAGACTTTTACCCACGAGCGATCTCTGTCAACCATTACACTGCCGCTCTTCACTGCGTTCAGCCATGACCAATCTTTATCATCATTGGATGCATTGACCACCACCAGGAATTTTTCTTCTGATCGGCGATATACCAGCAGGTCATCCAGAACATTCGAATCTGGATCCAGCAGATGAGTGTAGCAGCTCTCTCCGAGTTCCAAACCAGCGATATCGTTTCCGCAAACTGAATCCAGGAATGCTGCTGCATCGGGACCTTCAGCCTGGTAAACACCCATGTGAGACACATCAAAAAGCCCGGCAGCCTGGCGGGTGGCGAGGTGCTCATCCATTACAGAGGTGTACCATACCGGCATTTCCCAGCCAGCGAAAGGTACCATTTTGGCGCCCATATCTCTGTGGGTTTTATGCAAGGCGGTCACCTTTAGCTCGGGTTCTGACTCATTCCATTTGAATGCTGGCAACGAGATGCCTGTCGCATTTTGAATTCCAATGGCAAAGGCTTTCTCGGGAGCAACCCGCTCACCTGCAGCAGAAAAGTTTACAGGTGTGATCTCCTCCACCAGAATTGGGCCTGGTAGACGCCTACGGAAATCACCATCGAAGCCTACAAAACCATCTGACAGGTCTCTCAGCCAGGTGGCAGCAACTCCAAAGTCTTTCCGGGCAATATTTAATACATATTCGTAGTTCTGTACACACTTAATTGCAGCAGGGGCAGAGATTCCATTTATTACCAGACTGGTAGCCTGGGTTTCACCTTGCCACAAGCCTTCTGTGTTGTTGGTCACCACGTAATTCAGGAATGAACGGATACTCCCGCCTGATAAGCGAAGTGATACAACCTCACCCTTCGTATCAGGGTTATCGTCAATATAGAAGAAATGAGGATAACCGCTCTTTTTTGTTTCTTCCACCATCCCGGCTTCTTCGGCCATTTTACGGACTGCTACTTTGGCTGCATTGAAAACAGTGAAATCCACCTTGGCGCGATCCGCCGGCCCTTTGCGGGTTTCAATGGTATAGGGTGTGGTGGCGAACAGGATATCTGCAATGATGTCCGCCAGTTTCACCATATCTGCTTCTTTAAATCCGCGCTGAGTCAGCCAGGGGGTACCCAGGCGGATACCAGATGAGGCAAATGAAGATTTATCCCCCGGAATGGTATTGCGATTGCAGACAATACCAGCTAAATCGAGGATGCGCGCAGCCATATCTCCCATTAGGGGGGTGCCATCAGGACCGACGACAGATTTGCAGTCAACGTTTACCAGGTGGGTATCTGTCCCGCTGTAAGAGATGCGCAATCCGCGCTTGCTCATTTGGTCTGTAAGCGCTTTGCAGTTCTTAATAATCTGGAATTGCAGGTCTTTAAATTCCTGCGTTCGTGCCAGTTTGAAGGTGAGCGCCAGCGCTGCAAACACATTCACATGCGGGCCACCTTGCTCGCCCGGGAAGATGGAGCGGTCAATCTTTTTACCCAGCACGGGATCTGTGGTAATAATGCAAGCGCCTCGTGGTCCGCACAGTGTCTTGTGGGAGGTGAAGGTAGTAACATGCGCGTAGCCGATTGGGGAAGCCAGCGCACCGGCTGCCACCAGTCCAGCAATGTGGGAGATATCCGCCATTAATATTGCACCCACAGAATCTGCGATCTCGCGAAATTTCTTCCAGTCTGGAAGCCAGGGGTAGGAGGTATAACCGGCAATAATCATCTTGGGTTTGTGTTCCTGCGCCAGGGCGATTACTTTTTCATAGTCGATTTTTTCTGTTACCGGATCCACCAGGTAATGGATGACATTGTAAAATCGGCCTGAACGGTTAACAGATGAACCATGGGTGAGATGGCCGCCATGCAGCAGGCTCATAGCCAGCACGGTATCCCCAGGATTTACCACTGCCGGATAGACCGCATTATTGGCGGGAGCGCCTGAGAGTGGTTGAACATTGACATACAGATCGTCGGGTTTCTTACCGTTTGCGGCGAAAGCTTCCGCGCAGCGGCGGCGGGCTAATGACTCCACCAGGTCAGCGTATTCCACCCCTTTGTAAAAGCGCGGATCAGAATAGCGGCGGTATTCAGCCAAGCGAATTGGGTAATCCAGTAGTTCAGCCTCGCTCATAAACCGCTGCGCATCATCCGGATACCCTTCTGCGTAGATATTCTGGAAAGACGTTGCCAGCGCTTCCCGCACGGCAAGTGGAGCAGTGCTCTCGCTGGGGATCATGATCAGCTTACGATTCTGGCGTTCAGATTCCAGTTGTGACATCTCAAAAACGTCAGGGTCAAGCTCGGATAATTTTCCGCGGACAAGGTAATCTTTCATTTCAGCTCCTGGTTAGTTTTTTCCTAATATAAATGAATGCCCGATCGATTTTATTATCCACCGGGCATTTTTGTATTTAATATAGATACACCTGAGAGGCAACAGGTGCATCTATTAGCTTCAATGTATAGGGTTAGCCGCATTCTCATTCCGCAGTAATTGTATTCTTTAGCTCGATTTCGGTCAAGTCAATGACAGACATTGAACAGAGGCCTCACCACATTATGCGATACAAATATAATAATCTGAGGTAAAATAGACCCGTTAGCCAGCAGCCCATTTTCTCTTGGAGGTGTCAAATGATCAATATTTATAAATCCACCGAAAATGGGATAGAAGAAATAGAAAACTTAGTAAGCAACTGCTGGATCAATGTAGTTGATCCCACTCACGAAGAGATCAGCGATCTAAAAATCCCCCATGTCCCTTTGGACTTTTTAACCTACCCACTCGATCTGGATGAAAGACCTCGATCCGAACGAGAGGATGACGGAACGTTGTTGATCATTATCCGTGTGCCAATCTACGAAGGAGAAATATCGGATATTCCCTTCTCGACAATTCCGCTTGGCATCGTGGTTACAGATGACCAAATCATCACCATTTGCCGGCAGGAATGCGACATCCTGACCATGATGGCTCGCGGAAAAATCCGTGGTCTTTCAACGGGTAAAAGATTCCGATTTATTTTAAGGTTTTTGCTTGGAGTAGCAACCAAGTATCTTAACTTCCTGCGTATGATCAATAAGGAAACCGAGGTGTTGGAAGATAAGCTGCAAACGTCGGTTAAGAATAAAGAAGTAATTCAACTTCTCAAATATCAGAAAAGCCTGGTGTATTTTGTCACCGCTCTCCGGGCAAATGAGTTGTTGCTGCAAAGGCTTCAGCGCTTGCAATTATTCAAGCAGTTTCCGGAAGACGAAGATTTGTTGGAAGATGTTATTATTGAGAATGAGCAGGCTATTGAAATGACAGAGATATCCAGCAACATTCTAAGTTCAACCATGGATGCCTTTACGTCTATCATCTCCAATAACTTGAACGTCATCATGAAATTTCTGGCATCCATAACAATTGTGTTAAGCATTCCCACCATCGTGACTAGCTTCTTTGGCATGAATGTAGCCCTGCCATTCATGGATCATCCACTTGCTTACATATTCATCATTGCAATATTCTTGGGAATCAGCTTTATCGTTGTTTACATTTTTACGAAACGGGATTGGTTCTAATACCCTATCAGCAATCCATCCATCAATAATTATCTAAATCTGTCTTACACGGATTGTCTGGCAGATTTTTATTTATCTTTCTGCCCATAATGTTTGCTTGAAAATAAATTTACCACCAATTATCAGGATGACCACCTGGCATAGATGGCATTGGAGATCAGCCGGCCAGCGCTTTTTTCCACCGTTACCAGTTCTCCCACCTCAATATTTCCTCCAAATCGGTCTATCAGATCTTTAACCGTGCCGTGCAAGGTCAACGCGGATGATTTTACTGCGTAAGCGGTCATGATAAAGAAAGAAGGCTTTTCACTTAATGCGCTTTTACAAGCTTGCACTAAGGATGGCAGCAACTTAAAGAACTCCCACACCTCTCCCTTGGGTCCGCGGCCAAATTTTGGTGGATCCAGCATGATACCATCATAAAACGTCCCGCGCCTATTCTCACGCTCCACAAACTTCAACGCATCATCAACCATCCAGCGTATCGGTTTCTGGTCCAAATTACTCAGTGTCTGATTTTCACGTGCCCAGCTCACAGCTTTTTTGGAAGCATCCACATGGGTCACGAGGGCACCATATGATGCAGCAGTAAGGGTTGCCAGTCCGGTATAACCAAAAAGGTTTAGTACCTTTATTTGTCGTTTTGCGTTTTGAATATGTCCCTTCATCCAATCCCAGTGAGCTGCCTGCTCTGGGAAGACCCCCAGGTGGCGCGAACCACCTGCCTGGACCTTGAAACGAATATTCATATATTGCATGAGCCAGTTATCAGGGATGATCTTATTGAATTTCCAATGCCCGCCATTCTCTTCCCCTGTGGTTTGAAAGATGGCATCCGCCTTCTCCCAACTGCTCCTGGGCAGCGCTGCTGGCCATACAGCCTGTGCTTCGGGGCGCAAAAAAGTGTAATTTCCGAATCGTTCCAGTTTTGATCCTTCCCCCGTATCTATCAACTCGTAATCTTTCCAGTTTGGGGCGGAAATTGTATGAATGGCCGGAATGATCGTCTCTGACATCTGTTACCTCTAAAATGAGTATATCAGAAACTGACACAGCTCCATCAAATAAATATTGGATACATAAGCTTTCGTCAAAGGCAAGGGTATAATCAGGACAACCTGGAGGATTATGCCCGATTACAAATTTGATTGCCACATCGATCGTACTGGGACCAGCAGCTTGAAATGGGACAGGTACCCGGACGATGTTTTACCGCTGTGGGTTGCGGATATGGATTTCCCTTCTCCACCTGGTGTGATCGAGGCGTTACATCAGCGGGTGGAACATGGCATTTTTGGGTACACCCATGCTTCAAAGGAATTCAAAGAGGTACTGGTAGAATGGATCAAGTCCCATTACAACTGGCAAATTCAACCTGATTGGATCGTCTTTATGCCAGGAGTGGTCAGCGGTTTGAATAATTTCTGCCAGGCATTCCGTGACACTCACCAGCAAGTGGTTGTCCAGACCCCGGTATATCCGCCAATTTTGCACGCGCCAGATTACTCTCATTTATTACGATTAGAATCCGCCTTAGTGAAATCCTCAAGTGATCATTATGAGATTGACTTCAATGACTTTGAAACTAAAATTCGAAAGCAGCCATCCCAATTCATATTATGTAATCCCCAAAACCCGACCGGGAGGGTATTTACTGAATCCGAATTGAATAAACTGGCTGAGATCTGTCTGAAGCATGATACGCTGATTTGCTCAGATGAGATTCATTGCGATTTAGTCTTTCCCGGGCATAAGCATATTCCCATGGCGTCACTTTCACCTGAAGTAGCAAACCGCACTATCACTTTTATAGCTCCAAGTAAGACTTTCAACATTGCTGGTTTGGGGTGTTCAGTGGCTATCATCTCCAACCATGGCATGCGGCTGGCTTTCTCTCGCCAATTAGAAGCATTTGCTGGGCATGTGAATGCGCTTGGTCTGACGGCGGGTTTGGCTGCTTATCGTTCAGGACACGAATGGCTTGAAGAAATTATTTTGTACCTGACCCAAAACCGAGACTATCTCTCGAGTTTCATTCATGATAAGCTGCCCGAAATACATATCTTTCCAGCAGAAGGAACTTTTCTGGCATGGTTGGATTGCCACGATTATGATCTAGAACCAAATCCAGCTACTTTTTTTCTGGAGAAGGCCAGGGTGGCTTTAAATCCTGGAGCTGATTTTGGGGAACCGGGAAATGGGTTTGTCCGTCTTAACTTCGGTTGTGAGCAGGCGCTCATGGTTCAGGCATTGGATAGGATGGAGAAAGCCATCCATGAAAGCGAAATGATTTAGCATGCGAAAAAAACGATTTTGGTTCCTGGGGTGCGGGTTAATACTCGTTATTATTATCTTCTTCGTGGCTATCCTTTTTACTGTGGCTGGTCACTTTCTGGTTTATCGTGATCCACTGAAAAAAGCAGATGTAATCGTTATACTGAGTGGAGGTGGTATCGAACGATTGACATACGGTGCACAGTTGGTGGATGATGGTATCGCCAAACGGATTATCCTTACCGAAACTGGAGAAACAGCTCCAGACAGCACCGAGCTTGAATCTAAGGCAAATCTAGATTTGTTAGCAAATAAATACGATATCCTCAAAACCCGAATCAATGTCCCCCGTGGTACTGTTAGTAGTACCTATGAGGAGGCGAAAGTGGTGTTGGCGCTTATGCAAAAAAGAGACTGGGAAAGTCTGGTGATTGTAACTGACAGTTTCCACTCACGCAGAACTTCAATGATTTTCAATCGGATTTTTTCTGGGTCAGGTATTCGTTTGAGTGTGCAGCCAGTGGATGTACCCGATTACTGGTACCACCCCTGGTATTGGTGGAAAGATGCGAAATCCAGGCAGGCGACGTTATTGGAATATCTCAAGATCATTTATTTCCTCGCTGGGCGGTATGAATAAAAAAAAGCCGCTGAATTAGCGGCTACTATAATAGTCTATGCACTTGGATTATTCAACCGGGATCACATTGGCGGCTTGTAATCCTTTGGGACCTTCCTCAACAGCATATTCCACTTTTTGACCTTCCTTTAATCGTTTGTAGCCCTCCATCTGGATTGCAGAAAAATGTACAAACACATCTTCCCCGTCATCACGGCCGACAAACCCATAACCTTTGGTGGCATTGAACCACTTGACAGTTCCGACAAAACGTTCAGTCATTCGATCTTTCTCCATCTATAATGTTTATCTTCAGATGCTGCTATACAGTCTCTGAAACAGCAACAAGAGATATTATCACGTGAAAATATCCCTGTCAAGACAAAACACGACAAGGCGCGGCGCAGCTCCAGCAGGACAGTTTCTTCAAAAAGCCTACGGATAGTGCCTACTGAATTAATATTCTCCCAATGAAACATGGGTCCCTAATTATGTTAGAATCAGCAAATGAAAACGATCAAATTCGCTAAAACATGCGTAACTATGCTGTTTTCAATGATTCTACTCGCTGGCTGCCTGCCTTCCAACCAGGTACCAGGAATTGAGCTGCTCGATACCAGCCAGATTCCTTATTTCATGGATGATTTTTCGGATCATAGTAATGGTTGGAATTTAGCTACCCGGCAGGAAGGCGTTGCCGAGTATGACGGTGATTCTCTCCGGCTGTATATTATCGGAACCAATCGGGAAATTATCACCACTCCTGGAATTAAACTTAAAAACGCATCTGTGGATGCGGATGCCCAGCGTGTAACTGGACCTGAAAATAACATTTATGGTCTTGTTTGCCGCTATGCAGGTCCCGAAAACTATTATGGCTTTCTAATCTCAAGTGATGGGTATTACGCCATCGTCAAGAATATCAATGGTCAGCGTACCATCCTGAATTCTGATTCTTTCGAACCCTCAGAGTTTATTCAAAAAGGCGGTGGGATAAACCATTTAAGAATATTATGCAGCGGTCGGACGCTTTCTCTTTATGTGAATGACCAGTTGATGGAGGAAGTCCAGGATATTGACCTGGTTTATGGGGGTGTTGGCATGCTGGCTGCTACCCTGGAAGAACCAGGCACGGATGTTCGTTTTGATAATTTCATCGTCATGAATTTGGAATGAAGATATTCCTCGATTCGATTGGCTGTCGATTAAACCAGAGTGAAATCGAAAAATATGCCAGCGAATTCATCGCCTGCGGGCATGAGTTGGTTTCAACAATGGAAACTGCCGATCTGGCAGTTCTGAATACCTGCGCGGTGACAGCTGCAGCAGCCTCTGATTCGCGCCAAAGGTTGCACCGGCTGCTAAACCACCAGAATCTAAAAGTGATTGCCACTGGCTGCCTGACTGAAATTGAGCCAAAATTACTTTCGAACCTCTCTGGAGACATTCAATTCATTCCCAATCTGAATAAAGATGAGCTGGTGAGGTATGTGCTCGGTTCTGTCCCGAGCGAACATCCTGCCCTCAGAGTCTCTGTTCCAGGCAGGCGGCAGCGGACCAGGGCTTTTATTAAAGCCCAGGATGGCTGCAATAATCACTGCACATTCTGTGTAACGCGGATTGCGCGGGGAACTGCACGAAGCATTCCAGTAACTGACATTTGCGCGGATGTCCGCTCTGCACTGGCCAGCGGGGTGAAAGAAATCGTGCTGACCGGAGTCCATCTTGGATGCTGGGGCGTGGAATATTCTCCTCCCCAGCATCTTTCCGACTTGTTGCAACAAATCTTAACCATATCTGGAGACTTTCGGATTCAGCTATCATCTCTGGAACCGTGGGATCTTACCCCTGATTTCTTTCGTTTATGGCAGGATGATGACCGCCTTTGCCGTCATTTCCACCTTCCTCTACAATCTGGCTCAGCTGCAACACTGAAACGCATGGTCCGCAATACTACCCCTAACGGCTACCGGGAGCTAATGCAGATAATCCGGCGATTGGTCCCGGGTGTATCCATCAGCACTGACGTGATAGTGGGTTTTCCCGGTGAGAATGAGATGGAATTTGATGAGTCGCTGAGATTTATTTCAGAAATGGGTTTTGCGGCTGGGCATGTGTTCCATTTCAGCCCACGGGAGGGCACACCTGCTGCCAGGCTTCCCGACCAGGTAGCTGAAACTGATAAGAAGGAGCGGAGCCGTTTGATGCGCGCTGTGTTGGCCAGGTCTGGTTGCGAAATTCGCACAGGTATGCTAAATACCATTGTCCCGGTGTTATGGGAGGGTTTACGCCAGGTGGCAGAGGGAAAATGGCAGGTGGCGGGGCTGACTCAGAACAATTTCAGGGTAAGGACGATCGTATCAGAAAAGATTAACAACCAGCTGCTGTCTACCAGGCTGGACAGCCTCTCTGAAGATGGATTTATTGGGAGTGTTATTTTGCCAGGAAAGCAAGCAAGACGCTGAGCAGATAAAGCCCAAATAGTGGCAGCATAAGTAGACCCATGTTTACCGGGTCAACCGTTGGGGTGATGAGAGCGGCTAGAATTGCGATGACAACAATTGCCACCCGCCATTGTTTCAGCAGCGTTTTCCCAGAGAGGATGTGTAGCTTTGCCAGTATGAATACCAGTAATGGTGCCTCAAAGCAGACACCTATCCAAAACAATAGATTTAGTACAAAACTCATATAATTCGCCAGGCGCGGCGCTGTCTGGATATCCAGGAAGGTGGTTAAAAATTTGATTGCGGGCGGAAGCATGATGAAATATGCAAATAAGATCCCACCTGCGAATAAAACAGTGGCCGCAGGTACTGCTACAGCGATCCAGCGCTTTTCGGTGGGTTTCAACCCAGGCAGGATAAAGCGCAAAAGTTGATAGACAATGACCGGCATCGCGATGATCAATCCAGCCAGCATGGATACCCGCATATAGACACTGATACTTTCAGTGACTTCGATGGCCTGCAGCATGTCCAATCCACCAATAGGCGCTGCGAGTAGATCCAGCAAAACCATGGTAAAAGAAAAGCTAATCCCCGTCGCCACAGCCAGCACGATCACCGTGATCAATAACCGGTGACGGAGTTCTTCAAAGTGCTCCATAAAAGTCATTTCCTTCAGCTGGGGTGTGCTCATTGGGGGATTTCTATGAGGAAATTATTCGTTTGTTGGGGGTTGTGTTGTCACGACCGGATCAGAAACATTTTGGTCAGTTTGTGGATTGGACGATGATTGACCTTCAGTTTTTTGCGTATCAATCTTATTGGTGGCAATTGTGTTTGTCCATTGGTTTGCAGCAGGATTGGTCAGAACCCGGGTGCTCTGCCGTAAGGATTTTATACTTTCAGGCAGGCCGGTTTCTTTGATAAGCTGGTCTTGAATATTGCGTATCTCTTTCGTTGAGCTGACCATGGAACGCCATAGATCAGAACTCAACAATTTCTTGATTCCAGTGCTCATCTGGCGGGCTGTCTTAACCATGTTCCCAGGCCCGAGAACAATTAGGGCAACCACAAAGATCACCAGCAGTTCGGGAATACCGACACCCAGTATGTTCATGACTTAGTTCCGCTTATGGAAGGGCTTATTTTATCTCATCCTTTTGGTCGGATGATTCAATGTCGTCTTTATTTTCACCCTGAATTCCATGGCGAAATTCGCGGATCGACTTTCCGAGTTCACCAGAGATCTTGCTGATTCTGCCCACCCCAAATATGAGCAGGATGATCACCAGGATGATGATCAGTTCAGTTGTTCCCAATCCAAATATTCGCATGATGGTTACTCCTCCATTACTTATAAGTAATTGTATTATAATCCATTCGTTAAGGGAAAGAATGATTGAGGTATCATGAAGATAGTAATCGTAGGTTGTGGAAGAGTAGGAATTGAATTAGCTCAGCGACTACAGCAGGCAGGTGCTGATATGACCATCGTCGATAATATAGCAGCATCTTTTAAGAACCTGCCTGCCAGTTTTGAAGGCTTAGTGGTGGAAGGTGAAGCCCTGAATGAGGATGTGCTGCTTCGCGCAGGCGTGGATAAAGCAGACGGGCTGGCTGCGGTCACCAACAGTGATGCATTAAACGCGGTCATTGGGCAGATTGCCCGGGAAGTCTATCATGTACCGCATATCGTAGTCAGGAATTATGACCCGCGCTGGCGGCCAATCCACGAATCATTTAAACATCAAATGGTTAGCTCCACAAGTTGGGGAGCCCAGCGCATTGAAGAAATGCTCTACCACGCAGACGTACGCACCGTTTATTCCGCTGGAAATGGGGAAGTGGAAATATACGAAATCAGTATCCCTGCACAGTGGGATGGCAAACTTGTGAATGAGGTGTTGAGATCTACTGCATCCATTCCTGTTTCTGTCACTCGCGCTGGACGGGCTATCCTCCCATCAGATGATTGCGTCTTGAAAACTGGCGATTTGGTGCATTTCAGCGCGACCATGGAAGGTGCCCAGATCGTCAAGGACCAGATGATGTCAGCGGAGAGGAATTAACCATGTTCGTTATTATTGCAGGTGCAGGCCGCACAGGCGCCCAGCTGGCAACAATGCTCATATCACAGGGTTACCATGTCCATCTGGTCGAATCCCGTAAAGAAATTCTTGCCCGGGTTCATCGCGAGCTTCCAACAGAAGTCATCTTTGAAGGTGACCCGGCTGACCCGAACGTGCTTGAGGTCGCTGGTATCAAACAGGCGCAGGTATTAGCTGCCTGCACCACCAGCGATGAAATTAACCTGGCTTTATGCTATTTTGTCCGTGAACGATATCAAACTCAACGCACCATTGCCCGGGTGAACAACCCCCGCAATGCCTGGCTGTTCGATAAGAAATTCCATGTGGATGTCGCGTTAAACCAGGCTGAGATACTCGCCCGCCTGATCGAAGAAGAGATGTCCATGGGCGATATGATGACCCTTATGAAGATCAGGCGCGGCAATTATTCCCTGGTGGAAGAAAAGATCCCCCCCGGTGCTGAGGCTATTGGCAAAGCTATCAAAGAGTTATCCCTACCAGAGCATTGTGTCATCGCTGCCATTATCCGGCATGGTGAGGTCATGATACCGCGCGGAGTTACCACCCTGAATGTGGAGGATGAAGTGCTCGCCATCACCGACTCGGCCGGAGCGGAGCAGCTTGCCAGGCTTTTCGAACCTCCTCAACAGCCATAATTGTTTGTCGGAATTGTTTGACCATACTGCGCGCTTACGGTATAATTACATTTCTGTATTGATTATTAGAATAGATTTGAAAGGGTAGAAGCATGCCAAAACGTACTTATCAACCAAAAATCCACCGCCGCTTGCGTGTGCATGGATTTAGAGCACGAATGGCTACCGCTGATGGACAGGAAGTATTAAAACGCCGTCGCGCTCGTGGCCGCCACAAATTATCCGTATCCATGAATAATCATGTGAAACGCATTAGATGGTAAATCTTAACAGCTATCTTTTATTATCATGATGGGCAGGTGTACATTTGAACCGGAAGTATCGCCTGACCCGGACAAGCGATATACAGCGGGTGCGGCGTTCAGGAAGATCTTTTGCCCATCCGTTGCTTGTGTTGGTAGTTGAAACTGGCGAACCGGATAAGCAATTTCAGTTGGCTTTCCTGGCGAGCAAAAGCCTTGGTCAAGCAGTGAATAGGAACCGTGCGAAAAGGCTCCTGAGAGCAGCATTTGAACCGTTCGTTAACAGCATCAAGCCCGGATGTAATGCCTTGGTCATCGCCAGGGAAGATCTGCTCTCGAGTTCATTCTTGGATATCGAACAGGCAATCGAGCAGATGCTGAAAAAAGCCAGGATTATGAAAGAGAATGACGCAACCTTTGGAAGCAAGAACTGAATACCATTCAGAACCGAAACTAAAAGAACTCCCGTTTAATTTACTTACCCTTCCCCGGTGGATTCTTCTATTAGTGATTCGTGGCTACCAAAAAGGCATCTCTCCGCTGATTGCGGGTAATACCTGTCGTTTTTATCCATCCTGTTCACATTATGGATATCAAGCGATATATAAGAATGGAGCAATTAAAGGCAGTGTAATGGCAATCTGGCGGGTACTGAGGTGCAATCCTTTCAACCCGGGTGGTTTTGATCCAGTTCCATAGCGCTGAGTATCCTTGGAAAGTGAAAAATATCAGAATATGAAAAAATTAACCATACCGATCATAACAATTCTTCTGGCTGCATTCTTCCTTTCCGGTTGTACCGGAGCAGGGATCGCCACCAGCTGGCCTGGAATCACCGTCACGGAAGATACGGTGTATACCGCATACACCCAGGGTGTTTATGCTGTATCCGCTGCCAATGGCAGCCCGCTCTGGCATTATCCAGATAAAGCCGGCAAAATGACTTTTTTTGCTGCTCCTGCCCTGGCTCCGGATGACCAGCTTATTGTGGGCGATTATAGCAATTCCCTGCATGTCATCGATACAAAGACTGGAACCGGACGCAGCATCTTTACGGCTGAAGGTAAATGGATCGCCCAGCCAATTGTGGATGGGGATATCATTTATGCAGCGAATGCCGACCGCATTTTATACGCCATCGATATGAATGGCAACCTGAAATGGAAGTTTGAAACTGGCAGCTTGCTATGGTCCAACCCCATGGTCATTGATGGGATCGTTTACCTGGGCGCTATGGATCATTATCTATATGCACTTGACGCAAAAACCGGCCAGCAGGTGTGGAAAGCGGATGCCGGAGGCGCGATCATTGGAAACCTGGTTAATGCGAATGGCAGCATATTCCTTGGCACCATGGCCAATGAGGCTGTTTCCATCAATAAAACGGATGGAAAGATCAACTGGCGTTTCACCGCAGGGAACGCAGTCTGGTCTGGACCGGCTATCAAGGATGGCTTCCTCTATTTTGGCGACCTGGATGGCAATTTCTATGCGTTGACTGAATCTGACCGGAAGTTACTCTGGCAGTATAAGACAGATGGCGCCATTGTGGGCACTCCTCTGCTCACCGATGCGGGTATCTTTTTCACCGTTGAAAACGGTAACTTGGTCCTGCTGGATTACACGGGCAAGCTCATCTACAGCAAAACGCTGAATGGAAAACTGTATGGAACGCCGGTGGTATCAGGAGAGCAGATCCTGGTCGGGACAACGGACAAAGAAAAAATCCTGATTGCACTGGATTCTAACGGTAACCAAGTGTGGGTCCTCCCGCAACCTAAATAAGGAAAAATGATATGTGGGATACCTTTATTATTACCCCGTTTGTTAACGCCCTTCTCTATATCTACATGATGGTTGGACAAAATTTTGGGGTGGCGATCATCCTGTTCACCATCCTCATTCGCCTGGTCACCCATCCGTTGACTGCCCAACAAGTGAAAGGCACCAAAGGCATGCAGGCGCTGAATAGTGATCCGCGCTGGATAGAAGCCCAGAAAAAGTATAAGGGCGACAAGGAAAAGTTGTCCCAGGAGCAGATGAAATTATATAAAGAACTTGGAATTAACCCTTTCGCCTCCTGCCTCCCCACCATCATCCAGTTCCCAGTCATCATCGGTCTTTACCAGAGCATCATGCTCACCCTGGCATCCTCTCCCATAGAACTGCTAAACCTTACCAAACACATATACCCGGGATTCCTCTCGATTTCACAGATCATTCCGCTCGATAGTCAATTCCTGTGGATGAATCTTGGACAGCCGGAGCGGTTAAACCTGGGTTTTCTGCCATTTGGTATCCCGGTTCTGGCGATCGTCGTCTTAATCACCACCTATCTCCAGTCTAAAGCGATGACGCCCGCTACAACAGGGTCAAAAGACCAGGGCGCGCAGATGAGCAAGATGATGAATTTGTATATGCCTTTCCTCATGTTCTACCTGGCGCTGACATTCTCCTCCGGGTTATCCCTGTACTTTGTGACCAGCAACGTTGTGGGTATCTTGCAATACGCGGCACTCGGGCAGGTGGACTTTAAAAAGATGTTCACACTACCAGCAATTTTCACAACAAAAAAATAATGAGGTACTATGGCCGATAAACGTACATCCATGGAAGTGATTGCTGCCAGTGTCGAAGAGGCCATTGAATCAGGGCTGGCTGACATGGACTTGTCCATTGATGATGTAGATATTGAATACGTAGATGAAGGCAGCAAAGGCTTATTTGGTCTGGGTGGCCGGCAGGCGAAGATACGCATCACCCGTAAAGGCGCTCAACCCAAGATTGAAGCAGTAGTTGAGCCGATATCCCCTGTGGTCAAGCGTAAGCCAAAGGAGTCTGCCGAACCGGTTGTTCCAAAACCGGCAAAGGTGAAACCAGTAATTACTGAGGTTAGTCCGGTAAACAAAGATGTGAAACCGATAAACAACGGTGTGGAAGACCCTGTTTTGAAGACTGCCCGTGAAACGGTATCCGAATTGCTGGAGAAGATGCACATTCATGCCCAGGTTACGTCGACTTTCACGGAAAGCTCGGACGATAAGGATCAGCCGGGTATTTTAGTGGAAGTGACCGGTGAAGACCTGAGCATACTCATCGGTCGCAAGACAGAAACCCTTAACGCTCTGCAATATATTAGCAGCCTGATCATCGGCAAACGTCTGGAAATGTGGATGCCACTGGTGATTGATGTGGAAGGCTACCGCGCCCGACGTGAACGCCAGCTTACCCAGTTGGCGTTGCGCATGGCAGAGCAGGCTATTGCTACCGGCCGCCGCCAGACCCTGGAACCGATGCCCGCCAATGAGCGCCGCATCATCCATATGGCGCTGCGCGACCATCCACAGGTATTCACAGAATCGACCGGGGAAGAGCCCTTCAGGAAACTGACCATCATCCCCAGGAAGTGATCTCATTATTAAAGACCCAGGGCGTTTCTATCCACCGGTAGGAACGCTTTCCATTTTTCAGGAGGCAAGCCATGCATGCGGTGGATATCATCATCAAGGTTCGGGAACATCAGGAGCTGACAACTGAAGAGATCCAATTCTTCGTCCACGGCATTGCGGATGGCAGCATCCCCGATTACCAGATCTCTGCCTGGGCGATGGCTGTCCTTTTGAATGGGCTAACTTCGCGAGAAACGACTGACCTCACCCTGGCGATGGCTTACTCGGGCGAGATACTGGATCTCACTCCGTATGTTAAACTGGCGGTGGATAAACATTCCACCGGCGGGGTGGGGGATAAAGTCACCCTGGTCGTCGAACCCACGGTGGCTGCCTGTGGCCTGCCGGTGGCTAAAATATCCGGGCGTGGATTGGGCTTTAGCGGCGGCACGTTGGATAAATTGGAATCCATCCCCGGGTACCGAACAGATCTCAGCCAGGAGGAATTCCTGACACAGCTAAAATCGATTGGTATCGTTCTGACCGGGCAGACCGGATCATTAGCTCCAGCTGATGGCAAGCTCTACGCACTGCGGGATGTTACCGGCACCGTGCCTTCCATCCCGCTGGTTGCTGCCTCGGTAATGGGCAAGAAGATCGCAGCCGGAGCGCAGGCGATTGTGCTGGATGTCAAAGTGGGCAATGGCGCCTTCATGACCAACATGGAAGATGCACGAGAACTATCCAAATTAATGGTGGAGATTGGCTGCCTGATCGGACGACGGGTAACCGCACTGCTTTCGGATATGAACCAACCACTGGGCTGTGCGGTGGGCAACGCGTTGGAAGTGAAGGAAGCACTGGAAGCATTGCATGGAAATGGACCTAAAGACCTGGTGGCGCACTGCCTGACGGTGGCTGCCCACATGCTGCTACTTGGTAGCAAAGCCGCCAGCCTGGAAGAAGGTAAGCGGATGGCAAAAGAAGCCATCCAATCCGGCCGGGCGTTCGAGATGTTCCGCAAGCTTGTCATTGCCCAGGGTGGGGATGTGTCTTATGTGGATCACCCGGAAAAGTTGGCGCTAGCCGTACATATCGAAGAGGTGCTGGCTGAGCAAGGTGGATATATCGCTGAATTCCATGCCAGGACCGTGGGCGAGGTCTCGGTGGAGATGGGCGCTGGCAGGGCAAAGAAGGGCGATGTCATTGACTATTCGGTGGGATTGCTCATCCACAAAAAGGTGGGTGACCGGGTGGAAGCAGGCGACCTGCTCTTCACCATCCACGCCAGAGATGCTGTTTCCGCGCAGGATGCGAAGCGAAAGGTGCTGGCGGGGATCAAGTTGAGCAAAGAGCCTGTCCAACCGCTGCCGCTGTTCTATGGGGTGATAGAGTAATAAATTTCGTTACCATTCAGGAGACTAGCGTACACATCGTATAACAGGTACTTGATATATTTTTGATCTATTAATTCTTGTTCAATAACAAGACTTGATAGATTGTATCCAAATATCCTTTGACGGCATCTTCTGCTACTTTATCCGGTCCCTCGAAACCAAAATAAATAACGATAGTATCTCGTAAAAATGCATTTTCAATCCGGGTAATATTTGGACTTTTAGAATTATCTGTCTTTATTGCGACTGCAACCTTTATATCATTGACAACTGTATCTTTCACAACATTCTTGCTATAAAAAACTGATGGAATACTTTCCCACATTATTTCTGCATTTACCCGCGTGTCAAATATCCATACAGTAAGCATCCCTGTAGGTTGATTATCAGCAGACATGAAACTATATTGGAAGCAATCTTCAGCGGGTGGAGTGGTGGGTAGGTTTTTCCATAAATCTTTACCAGGTCCTACTATGGTTATTCCTTCAGGCATGGGTCCTTTTTCAATTATTGGAATGGCACGATTTAAGACCGATGTAGCTTTAGATATTATTGGAGTTGTAGTTGGTGGAATGATAGTGATTGTCGGTTCTAGAGTAACTATAGGGACATCCATGGCGTTTAAAGTAGGTTGAAACACCAACATCACTTGACTCTCAATATTTCTAAGTAACGGAATTAGGGGCGAGTTAGGAATTAATAGCAGTGTTCCAAAAACTAAAATTAGTACACCAACTAATCGAGCAATTACCATCGAGCAGGTCCTGTTTGATCTTTCTACAGATTTCGTGGTTTGACCAAGGCTAATACCGCAATTACTGCAAAACTTAGTTTCTAATGGATATTGCTTCCCGCATTTTGAACAATAAACCACATTGGTAAAATTCTTATCATCCTCTGTCATATAACACCTTCCCTTGGTTTCAGGCAATGATATGAATTATTCCTCAATTAGATATCAAGCGCCCATTAATTTCATTATATCAACGTACAACCTTTTTTCAATTATAGAAAGCTTATTAATGGGTACAACTCTCTTAAAAAGTATTAGACCACATTCATTTCCTCGCAAACGCAGGTTTCATAGCGGGTAGGGTGCGTTCGTAACGCACCACAGATGATCCGATATATAATTCAATTATGCCAGAAGCTAGGAGAGCCAGGATCCAGGGTGGAACGTATTTTTTCACCATAGTTACGTTTCACCGTTTGCCGATCCTCACGGATGACAAAGCGAGGCCGATCCTGAAAAATGCCTGGATGGATGTGATGGAACGTTTCCCGTTCATACAGGATGCAGTCTGCCTGCTTCCTGAGCACATCCATTGTGTCTGGACCTTGCCGGATGGCGATTCGGATTATTCTATCCGGTGGAGGGAGATCAAGAGGTATTTCACCCGCGAATATCAAAGGAAATATGGGGGGGGGTTGATATTCCGGATGAGTCAAGGGTCAAACGAAGAGAGGGCACGATCTGGCAGCGCAGGTTCTGGGAGCATACCATACGGGATCAGGAGGATTTGAACAGGCATATTGACTATATCCATTTCAATCCGGTCAAACACAGCCTAGTAAAGAGCGTATCGGAGTGGCCGTGGTCCAGTTTCCACATGTATGTGAAGGAAGGGTATTATCATGAAAGTTGGGGAGAGGGTGAGGGGTTTGCCGATGGAAAAGAATTTGGTGAATGAAAGATTGTCGTGGATATGGTGCGTTGCGAACGCACCCTACCAGCTGTTCTATGGGGTGATAGAGTAGGGCAATAGGAGTTCCCATTTGTAAGGTGGGATTATTGGTAATAGCGCGGGTGGGCTATGCCCCGTGCCTTTTACCTTTGAGTTCAGCATCCCCGCTGAACTCCACCAATAACTGTACTCAGGATTCGTATGGTAGAGCGCAGCGAAATCCAATAGTCCGGTGATCCAAGTTTGTGTTAGATTTCGCTCTGCTCAATCCAACCTAAGACTCATAATCCTTGTTTTGGGAAGATAGCTATAAGCGCTTGTTTGTGCAGTTGTTCTCACTAGCCGTGGCCTCGTGGCTGGAAGTCTCGTTTATATTTGTATCATCCACAGAAATAGTAGACAATCAGTCTATACAAATTTACAAATAGGATGATATTTTATATTTAATCAATAGCCTTCGAAATCAGTGTTTCCAAATACCTTGATTTTACCTGCTTACTCGCAACAACCTGCTTGATGGGTGGCAGCTTCAAAATGGCTCCGAGTACCGCTGCCAGCGCGCGATGGTTCCATAATACCTGGTTATCGAAAATCAACTCCTGCAGGACTCCGCGCTCAATCGCCATCATCACCACCCGATGCACGGAATTCATGGGGGTGATCACCCGCGTCTGGCGCGAGCGCAGGCTAAGCCCGTTTCGGTTGCAGCTTCGCACGCACACTCCGCAGCCCAGGCACAATTTGGTGTTCAAATGAGCTTTTTTACGGTTGGGTTGATGGGCATCGTTAGCTGAAACGAGGGTCATAGCTTCCACCGGGCAGGCACTGATGCATTTTCCACACCCGTTGCAATCCGCTTCATTGATCTCTACAATGAAATTGGTTGTGTGGACTGGGTTGAGGAAAGCAAAACGTCGTGCTGCAATCATGGCTTCACAACAGCAGCCACAGCAGTTGCAGATAAAATTGACACCCTCTCGCACATTCTCGCCAAACTGGACCAAATTGTTCTCCCAAGCTTGCTGCAGCAGGTCCAACCCTTCGGCAATATCCACCGGTCGGGCATACTCATATTTAATCAACGATTCTGCTGAGCCATTAAAGGTCATGCAGATATTCTTGGGCGCATTGCAATCTTTGCCAACATGTTCCATTTTATGCCGGCAATAACATACCCCGATCCCGCGGTGGGTGGCAGTGCGGATAACTTCGCTGGCACGTTCATAATCCAATACATACAGGGCATTCTGATTTGAAAGCACCCGTTCCTGAATAAAAGTGCGCCCAAGCTGTGTTTCACCCCTCACGAATAACTGCTTGATGAAATCCTCTTCCACATTCATGTACTGGTAATAAAGCTCACCCAGCGCTTTCTGGTCCACATCCCCACGCAACCGCATCATCGAGAACTCAAAGAATCCTGCCATCGGGGGTGGGAGGGTGTAGTAGCTCTTGCCATTTTGTTCCACGTCCACAAGGATCGCCCGGCTGGCGAGTTCATCCAGTACTTTTTGAGCTGGTAGACTGTCCATCTTCCAGGCTTTGGCGGCAGTTTCCACGGTAAATGGTTTGATGGGGAGAAGCGCTACCAATTCAGCTTCCCTCTCACTGAAAAGGATGGCCAGTATTTTATACAAAGTATCGCTGGAAGGGGCGCCTTGCGGAAAGCGGTTTAATCGGTCAACCAGGTGCGCGTAGCCTGATCTAAGCGTGGTATGTGACATGGCTGCAATCTCTAAATATTTGATAGATAATAATTATAAATCAATAAGCAAAAAAGCTACATCTATTTTAAGATACACGAAACCAGGGTCATTGACGCTTCCCCCCCTCTGTGGCATAATCAGATCAGTTTCATATGGCGATGATGGAAACGAGTATGCCTGAAAGTATTTTCAGAGATCCCGTACTGGTGGAACACGGGAAATGGCTCAGGCTGAAAATCCTTCCGGAGCTGTAAACTGAAAAGCATTTTGCCTGAGTAAGTGCACCGGAGTTGTTCCCCGTTATCGGAACGTTGCCTGCATGAAATACATGCCGGGCATTGAGGTGCCTGTAGCAGTGCAGGAACCAGGGTGGTAGCGCGGGAAATTTCCTCTCGTCCCTGAAAAGGATGAGGGAATTTTTATTTACGGAGGTTGCATGATGGGTTTCAAAGCGGTTTCCCCAAAACTGGATGCGGTCCAGATGGAAGAGCACATGCTCCGCCACTGGAAGATGTACAATGTGGTGAAGAAGGCTTTCGAAGCCAATGAAGGCGGACCGGAGTATGTATTTTATGAAGGGCCGCCCACAGCCAATGGTCAGCCCGGTGTACACCATGTGCTTGCGCGTTCCTTCAAAGACAACTTTCCGCGTTATAAGATCATGCGCGGATACCATGTGATCCGCCGCGGAGGTTGGGACACTCACGGCCTGCCAGTTGAGATTGAGGTGGAAAAGAAACTGGGCTTCACCAACAAGCAGCAGATCGAAGCTTACGGCATTGATAAATTCAACGCGGAGTGCCGCAAGTCCGCCTTCACGTATATTCAGGAATGGGAAAAACTGACCGACCGTATTGGATTCTGGGTCGATTTGGAAAAAGCCTATGTCACCTACACCAACGATTATATCGAATCTGTCTGGTGGATTCTGAAATCCTTCTGGCAGAAAGGGTTACTTTACCAGGGTTTCAAGGTGGTACCTTACTGCCCGCGTTGCGGTACGCCGCTCTCTGACCATGAAGTTGCCCTGGGGTATGACGATGCAGAGGACCCCTCCATTTATGTCCGCCTCCCGCTGGTGGATAAGCCTGGTACCTCACTGCTGGTGTGGACGACCACACCCTGGACCCTGCCTGCCAATGTGGCCGTGGCAGCACACCCCGAGGTGGAATACGTCACCGTGGAGCGCGATCTGCCGGAAGGCGGATCAGAGCGCTTGATCCTGGCCAGCGCTTTGCTGGGGAATGTATTTGGCGATGAACAGGTGCGGGTTATTGAGACATCTAAAGGGAAGGCTCTGAAAGGCAAAAAATACGCACCGCTTTTCACTTTCATACCCAGCGAAAAATCTGCTTATTACGTGGTGAATGCAGACTACGTCACCACCGGAGATGGCACCGGATTGGTGCATATTGCGCCAGCATTTGGTGCGGACGACATGGAGGTAGCCAGGGAAAATGACCTGCCCCTCATCCAGACCGTATTAGGGGATGGCACCTTTGTCAGTGAGGTGAAGCCGTGGAGCGGGGTGTTTGTCAAAGCGGCGGATCCGGCCATCATGGAAGATTTGAGCCGCCGAGGGCTGCTTTTCAAGCAGGGCACCATCACCCACACCTACCCCTTCTGCTGGCGTTGCAAGACCCCTTTGCTTTACTATGCCCGTCCCACCTGGTATATCAAGACCAGCCAGTATAAGGACCGCTTGGTGCAGTTTAATGACCGTATCAACTGGTACCCGGGGCACATTAAAAATGGCCGCTTTGGCAACTGGCTTTCCAATAACGTGGATTGGGCGCTGGGTCGCAACCGCTACTGGGGCACCCCGCTGCCAGTCTGGGAATGTGCTGATTGCCAGCATCAGGAATGTGTCGGATCTGTGCAAGAACTTAGCGAACGCTCCGGGATGGATCAGAGCAAGCTCGACCTGCATCGTCCGCATGTGGATAATGTGCGTTTAACCTGTCCGGATTGTGGTGGGAAGATGCATCGAGTGCCTGAGCTGATCGACGTCTGGTTTGATTCGGGCTCCATGCCCTATGCCCAGTGGCACTACCCGTTTGAAAACCAGGAGATGTTCAAGCAGCAGTACCCTGCTGATTATATTTGCGAAGCGGTGGATCAAACCCGCGGTTGGTTTTATTCGCTGCATGCCATCAGCACCATGCTCTTTGAGCAGGAATGTTTTAAGAACGTCATGTGCCTGGGGCTGATCCTGGATGGCGAAGGGCAGAAGATGTCCAAATCCAAGGGTAACGTGGTGGATCCATGGAGTGTGCTTAATACCCACGGTGCGGACGCTTTCCGTTGGTACCTCTTCACCGCCACACCCCCTGGCCAGGAGCGCCGGTTCAGCACGGATCTGGTGGGTGAGGTGTTGCGCAACTTTACCCTGACCCTGTGGAATACCTACTCCTTCTTCGTCACCTATGCCCGGCTGGATGGCTGGCTTCCGGATGCGAATATCAAACCCGTCTATAATGACCTGGATAAATGGCTGCTTTCCGCCCTCAACGCCCTGGTACGGGATGTGACTGATGCCTTCGAGACCTATGATGTCACTGGAGCTACTCGCCCGATCGAGACTTTTGTCAATTACCTATCCACCTGGTATCTACGCCGCTCGCGCCGCCGCTTCTGGAAGACTGAATCGGATGCTGATAAGCAGGCTGCCTATGCTACACTCTATCAGGCGCTGGTCACCGTTAGCAAGCTGCTGGCTCCTTCCATGCCTTTCCTTTCGGATGAGCTATACCTGAACCTGGTCCGTTCGCTGGATGAGAGCTCGCCAATCTCAGTTCACCTGTCGTCCTGGCCGGAGTATGATTCAACGATGATCGACGAGAAGTTGAATGTTGAAATGGAACTGGTAATGAAGCTGGCTTCACTGGGGCATTCCGCCCGCAACAAAGCCAACCGAAAAGTGCGCCAACCACTTGCAGAGGTTGCTTATTCTGTCAGTAACCTCGAGGAGCAAAAAGCAGTGGAGAAATATGCAGATATATTGGCGGAAGAGCTGAATGTCAAGCATGTCCGCATTCTGGATACAGCCGGTGAAGCGGTGTCATTCAGCCTGAACCCATTACCAAAACAGCTTGGGCAGAAGTATGGCAAGGATTTTCCTGCCATCCGCAAGGCAATCCTGGAAAGCCCGGAGGAAATTTCAGCCAGGAAGTTGCTGGCTGGTGACCCGATCACGATTGAGGCTGACGGCAATTCGTATGATATTCTGCCAGAAGAGGTGGAAGTCCGCGCGCAAGCCAAGTTGGGATTCGCGGTGTCGTCTGAGGGCGCTTATCTGGCTGCCCTGGTGACCGAGCTGACCCCCGAGCTGGTGAGGGAAGGCCTGGCGCGGGAGTTTGTCCGCCACGTGCAGGATACCCGCAAGCAGAAGGAGTTCGAGATCTCCGACCGCATTGAGTTGGATTATACTTCCACCCCCGGGCTGGAATCTGCGATTCAGGCGTTCAAAGAGTACATTATGGGCGAAACACTTTGTGTGGCGCTGCGGAAGACCAATTTGGTGGATGATGAATTTGTCAGTGACGAATTCGATGGTGAGAAGCTGACCTTTAAGATCACTCGAAGGCAGTCATAATATAGGTAATGGAGGAAGATTGTTTTCTTATATAAAAAAATATGTGATGTTAATTGGCATCGCGTCCTTGATCATCATCCTGGACCAGTGGACCAAAAGCCTGGTACGCGCGAACATCCCCTTTGGTGGTTCTTGGTCACCCTGGGAATGGCTCACTCCCTTTGCCCGCATCGTGCACTGGACGAATACTGGTGCTGCATTTGGCATGTTCCAGGGATTTGGCATGGTATTCACTGTCCTTTCCCTTGTAGTGGCTTGTTTCATGGTCTATTATTTTCCGCGCGTGCCAAAGGAAGAATGGCCGTTGCGCGTAGCTATGGGAATGCAGTTGGGAGGCGCAGTTGGCAATCTCATAGACCGTCTGACCATCGGAGAAGTGACGGATTTTATTTCGGTGGGAACCTTTGCGGTTTTTAACATCGCTGACGCCAGCATCACAGTAGGGGTGGCGGTGTTGTTGATCGGTATGTGGTACAACGAAAGAACAGCTTTAAAAAAGAAAGCAGATGCTACTGTTTTAGCAGATGATATTGAACAACAAAAAGCAGGTGAATAATCGCATGCATACCTATCAGTATGATAGTTTTGAAAAGTTGCGCCTGGATGTCTTCTTGACGGATAAGTTTCCGCAACATTCACGCACACGGGTGCAGAAGTGGATCAGCGCCGGGGCGGTTCAGATCAATGGCAGGTCAATCACCAAGCCCGGTTATCTGTTGGAATTAAATGATGTTATTACCCTGGAAGTACCTGAACCTGAGCTGACTACCATCACCGCGGAAGCAATCCAGCTGGAAGTTCTTTACGAAGATTCCGACATGATCGTCATCAATAAAGCGGCTGGTATGGTGGTGCATCCCAGTGCCGGGCATACCAGCGGAACAATAGTCAATGCTGCCCTGTCCCACGCCCCGGAAATGGAAGGCATCGGCGGAGAAGGCCGACCGGGCATCGTCCACCGGTTGGATAAAGACACCTCCGGTATATTATTGCTGGCTAAGAACGACATGGCTCACCGATATTTACAGGACCAATTTAGAGATCGGAAGATCCAGAAGATCTATCTGGCCCTGGTGGATGGCAAACCACCCACTCCTGAAGGAATTATTGAAGCCTCCATTGCACGTGACCCATCCCACCGCAAGAAAATGGCCGTTGTGCCAGCGGGACGGGGGCGTGAGGCAGTCAGCCGCTACGTGACTTTACGCGAATATGAAGAGCATACACTGCTGGAAGTGCATCCCCTAACCGGAAGGACTCACCAGATCAGGCTGCACATGGCCTTTATCGGCTGCCCGATAGTGGGAGACAGGGTTTATGGTCGTCGCCATCCGTCCATTGCCATTGACAGGCACTTCCTGCACGCCGCCAGCATCACCCTGAAACTGCCCGCTACTCATCAGCAAGTTGCATTCAATGCACCATTGTCTGAAGAGCTGCAAAATATTTTAGATGGTTTAAATTAGGAGAAGCTCATGGACTGGATTGATATCCGTTCGGATACCGTAACCGTGCCAACCCCGGAAATGCGCAAGGCTATGGCTGAGGCTGAAGTTGGCGACGATGTTTTTGGAGAGGACCCAACCATCAACCGCTTGCAGGAACTTGCAGCTGGAATGTTGGGTAAGGAAGTCGGGCTTTTTGTAACATCCGGCACAATGGGAAACCTGCTGGCTGTACTCACCCATTGCGCACGCGGAGATGAAACCATCCTGGGCAGCCAATGTCACACCTATATGTATGAAGCTGGGGGTATCGCCTCCCTGGGCGGAGTCACACCCTTTGTCGTTCCCAATCAGCCGGATGGAACACTTTCCTTGAAAGATGTGCAGGATGCCATCCGACCGCTGGATGATCATTTTCCGCGCACACGATTGGTTCTGATGGAGAATACCCACAACAGATGTGGTGGTGTCCCCTTGGGCGTGCAATATACCCGCAGCCTGGCCGATCTGGCTCACAACAATGGTTTAGGTCTTCACCTGGACGGAGCTCGAATTTTCAATGCCGCTGCCGCCTATGAAATCAACGTAGCTGATTTAACCGGGCCGGTGGATAGTGTCACCTTCTGCTTGAGCAAGGGCTTGTGCGCTCCTGTGGGTTCGGTATTGTGCGGATCCAGCGATTTCATCCGTGAAGCCCGCCGCATCCGCAAGCAATTGGGAGGTGGTATGCGCCAGGCAGGTGTGATTGCCGCAGCCGGTATCATTGCCCTGGAAAAGATGTCTGGTCGGCTGGCAGAAGATCATATCCGCGCGAAGCGCCTGGCAGATGGCTTGGCAGCAGCCGGTGGGATGGTTCTTGATCCCGGCTCCCCGCATACCAATATGGTCTTTGCCAACCTGGAAGAACATGTCCAAGTGGGTGCCATGCAGATCGTTGAAATGTTCAAGCAGCGCGGCATTCTGGCGCATGAGACCGGGTTGCGTAGATTTCGCTTTGTCATTCATTATTGGGTGGATGACCTCGCAGTGAACAAGATTATTCAAGCCTGGCAGGATATATACCAGGAGATTAAGTAGCCCATTCCGTCCCCTGCTATAATTAAATCATCAAAAGATGAGGATATAACCCCATGAAAACCTTTGTTACACTGCCCCAGATAGATAAGATTGCGAAGAAGATCAAGAAACAGGTTTCACAAATACCAGAAGTAGGAATTATCCTTGGATCTGGGCTTGGTCACCTGGCAGATAGTGTCCAGGAAAGTCAGGTCATCGATGCAACTTATCTTCCTGGCTGGCCGCAATCCACTATCCAGGGGCATGCTGGCAAACTGGTGTTTGGCATACTGGAAAACAAACAGGTGATGGTATTGCAGGGCAGGGTGCATTATTATGAAGGCTACTCAATGGATAGAGTGACCCTGCCTGTGCGGGTGATGCAGCGTCTGGGTGTCAAAACACTCATCGTTACAAATGCAGCTGGTGCAATCAATCCAAAGTATGCGCCTGGTGACCTGATGCTCATCACTGACCATATCAGTATGATTGCAATGGCCGGCCTGAATCCGCTGCGTGGTCCCAATCTGGATGAATTAGGTCCCCGTTTCCCGGATATGAGTCAGCCATACAGTCGAGAACTCGGTGTATTGGCTCGGGAGATTTCCAAGGAATTCAAACTGGGCATGAAAGAAGGTGTCTATGTCTGCCTGGCGGGGCCTTCGTTCGAATCTCCGGCAGATCTCCGCTTCCTTCGAGGAATCGGAGCGGATGCGGTGGGTATGTCCACGGTTCCCGAAGTGATTACCGCCCGCCACGGTGGTACCCGCGTGGTTGGAATTTCAGGCATCAGCAATAAAGCCAACCTGGATGGCAATACGGTAACCACCCACGAAGAGGTGCTGGAAGCTGGTAATCTGATAGTGCCTAAGCTCGAAAAACTTATTTGCGAATTGCTGAAAAGGTCCTGATTACCACCGAAAACAATAGCTGCGTTGAAAATGGCTGATATATATCAATTTATCAAATTGGCTGAGACATATATTTATGTCTTTATTGGTTTGATAAGCTTTATTTATTTTCGCAAGCTGATCATGGCTTTGGGAGAATTCAAAAACTCAATTTTCGGTCTGGAAAAGGACCATGCCCGCACCCATATCATTTCAGCTGTTGGCGGTCTCCTATTAATGTTGATAGCAGCGGTAGGTGTTTTTATTTTCATTACTGTCAGCGGTGATAATCCTTCTATCTTTACTATCCAAAAGACTCCCAAAATCGACCTATCAGCAACCCTCACTCCCATGGATACCCAGGCTATAATCGCTGAAGGCACGCAACCATCCATTTTAGAACCTCCCCAGGTTATGGATGCGCCCTCCTGCCAGCCTGGAGTGATTGAATGGACTTCCCCGCAGGAAGGCGCGGAAATTCGTGGCAAAGTGGAGTTGAAAGGTACAGCTAATATCGAGAATTTTGGTTTTTACAAATACGAATACTCGGTTGATCAAATTAACTGGAATGCCCTGGTGGTAGGAACGAAAATTGTAACCAATGATATCTTAGGCGTCTGGGATACATCACTGCTTGTTCCTGGTGATTATTACCTCAGGCTGGTCGTGTATGATAATCAGGAAAACAGCATGCCGCCATGCGTCGTAAAGATTAATATATTACTAGAATAATAATTCTATGCCAAAAATTGAAGTGCGTACAGCAGTATTGGAAGATATTCCCGCCATGATGGATTTAGACCATTCCTACCATACTGATTACGTCTGGCAGATGGATCTGATATCAGAAGATAGGTACGTATCTGTAAATTTTCAAGAGAACCGCCTCCCACGATCGGTTAAGGTGGATTACCCTCGCAATACCAGGCAGTTAATGAAAGACTGGATACATAGAGATGCATTACTCGTCGCGCTGATCGAGAAAAAACCAGTGGCGTATATCAGCGTGACAGAAGACCTTTCTCCATCTTCAGCATGGATCACCGATATGGTGGTTGCACCTGTTCATCGTCGTGCCGGGATAGGAACAGCGTTGATCGTCGCTGTGGAGCAATGGGCTGTTGAAAACCGCCTGAAGCGCATGATCGTGGATGTGCAGTCAAAAAATATGCCTGCCATTAAGTGCTTTCATAAGCTTGGCTACAGCTTTTGTGGATATAACGACCATTTTTATGCAAATCAAGATATTGCTTTATTCTTTTCTCATTATCTTGGATAAATGATCGAGGGTTAAATGAGTTGGTGGGATGGGCTGAACGCGGTTCTGAGAACAGTCAGTGAAATACTGGCCGCTGGCATTGCCATCACCGCTTTTGCGTTGTTGCTTTATGCGCTGACCTTCAACCTTAAAGACAGGGTGGCCAGGGAGTTCACCCTTATTCTCATATGTGTGGTTTTCGTTTTCTCCGGTGACGCGCTTGGCAGTTCAGCCAATAACCCTTTGGATGTATCCCTCTGGCTGAAGATCCAATGGCTTGGTATCATCTTCCTCCCCCCAACATATCTACAATTTTCTGATGCGATTCTGGCAACCACTGGCAAACCTAGCAAAGGCAAGCGCAGATGGGCAACCCGGCTCACCTACCTGGCTTCCACCGGGTTCCTGGGTCTACTGGCGATGGATCTGCTGCTCGGTCCTCTGGCAGAATCCACACAGCCTGCTGAATATCTGTCACGTACAGTGTTCACAGATCTCTTTTCGCTATATTACCTGCTAAGCATGATTGCGAGTTGGATAAACTTTACCAGAGCATATCGCCGCACCACCACACCCACCACTCGGCGCCGCATGTTTTATTTGATCACCGGTGCGCTTGCCCCTGCTCTTGGCTCCTTTCCATATTTGTTATATGGCTCATCGTTTGCTTCCCAGCATACTTTGATCTTTTGGCTGGTCGTAGTAACCAGCAACCTCTTGGTTGGTGGGCTGATTGTGATGATGTCGTATTCGATTGCTTTCTTTGGGGTGAGTTGGCCTGACCGGGTAGTGAAACGCCGCCTGTTCAAGTGGATACTGCGCGGTCCAATAACTGCCATTGTGGCCCTTGCAGCGACAACTCTTGTGCGTAAAAGCGGGATCCTGCTTGGAATCGAATACGCAGGTCTGGTACCCATTGTGATGGCGCTAACCATTCTGGTTATGGAGTTTACAATCACCCTTGTTTCGCCCTTTATAGAGCGTTGGCTTTTCTATGGCAACGATAGGAAGGAAATTGATCTGATCACAGACCTATCGGACAGGCTGATGACCCGTAATGACCTGCGAGAGTTCCTGGAAGCAATTCTGTCAGCTATTGGCGATCGATTCCAATCCCGCAATACTTTCATTGCTTCGTTTGATTCAGGCGCCCTCTCCATGATTGTGTCGAAAGGCGATGCCAGCTTCCTTGAAGAGGATCACCTGGAAAATAGCATTCTTCCCGTTATCGACGCACAGGTGGATGTGTTCCGGTGGGGGAATTACCTGCTATTGCCATTGTTTGACCAGGTTGAGCACAATAATTCCCTTTTAGGGATTCTGGGAGTGGAACAGGATATTTCTTATGAATTTGATCATGATGAAAAGAAAGTTCTCCTTCTTCTCTGTGACCGTATTATCCTGGCATTAAAGAATCGAGAGCTGCAACAGGATGTTTTCAAGAAAGCGCGTGAGTTGAATCCCAAATTTGAGCAGTTTCAAAAAATGCGCGCGGAAAGCCGGTTCCCCAACGTGGATGAATTTACCGAAACTGATTTCAGTGTTCCGGTTGACCTGGTGAACAGTGTAAAAGACGCGCTAACTCATTACTGGGGTGGACCAAAATTAGCGCACTCGCCTTTGCTACAGTTGGGTATTGTAAAAAGTAAGATGGACGAGAATGATCAAAATCCGACCAATGCCCTAAGGACAATACTGCGGGATGCGATTGAGCAGGTCAAACCAGATGGTGATCGAAAATTTACCGGAGAGTGGATATTGTATAATATCCTTGAGATGAAATTCTTACAGGGAAAGAAAGTGCGCGAAGTTGCTTTGAAGTTGGCTATGTCCGAAGCTGATCTTTACAGGAAACAAAGAGTGGCGATTGAATCGGTTGCCAGAGCGATAATGGAAATGGAGAGTTGACAGTAACCATCGGGGCATGTTCCATGCAACTCTCAGCACATGAAAGGTGGAAAGATTGATGACAGCTAGCGAAGAACAGGATCTAACGAATCCTGACGAATTACCCCCGGACGAATCCTGGTGGAATTCCATACTGAATGATGAGGAGAAATTTGGCACTCCCGCTGAAGTAGAGCTGCTTAGTCCAAGAGCTTTGCATCCAACCTCAGGGCACAACAATTGGGAGTACCTGGAAATACTTTTCCGGAATGACGAGATCATTAAATTGCTGGTAACTGGATTTAATCGCGGAGGATTGCTGGTGGAAGGACAGGATATACATGGTTTTGTTCCCTTCTCACATTTGGTGGATGTTCCCCTGTCCCTGGATGAAGAGGGTAGAAAAGACATTTTTCGCAAGTATACAGGTAATAGCATCTCCTTGAAAATCATCGAATTTGATCGCGAGGATGAGCGGATTGTTCTTTCAGAGCGGGCTGCCCAGGCTGGCAAAGGTAAGCGGAAAGCAATATTTGAAAATATTCAGCCTGGTGATATTGTCTGGGGAACTGTCACCAATGTAACAAATTTTGGCGCATTTATTGACCTTGGTGGCGTGGAAGGCTTGATCCATGTTTCAGAACTTTCATGGGGACGAGTGGAACATCCAGCAGAGATTGTCTGTATTGGCCAGGTGATCGAAGCTTTGGTGTTGAGTGTAACGAAAGAAAATTCCCATGTCGCATTAAGCTACAAGCGCCTTGAAAGCAACCCCTGGGATAAGATACTGGAAATTTATTCTCCTGGAGATGTAGTTACTGCCAAGATTACCAGCCTGACAAAGTATGGCGCGTTTGCCAGGTTAAAAGAAGGGGTCGAGGGGTTAATTCACATCTCATCCATTCCGCTTCCCAATAATGCCAAAGAGCTGGAAAAATATTTAGTTAAGGATCAATGTGTCCAGGTGCGCATTCTCCACGTTGATGCAGAGAAAAAACGGATTGGTTTAAGCTTGGCCTCATAGAAAAAATGCCATCTAAAATTGTAAAACGTAAAGCAGTCTCTTATAAGAAGGATGCCATCGGTGCTTTATCTAATGGGGTAAAAAAAGGTACCGGCAGAATTCTGGATGGATTGGTACACCTTTCAACCCATTATAGCCGGTTTACTCGTGATGTCCTTGGCATCGCACTGATTATGCTGTCTTTGCTAACTCTCATGGCAATGCTAGGCCTGACAGGTGGCGCGCTCCTGTTAAATATCGTGACAGTTTTGCGAAGATGGTTCGGCTGGGGCGCTATCCTGATAGACATCTCTCTGGGTATTTTGGGGTATTTTGTATTGAAGCGAAAGGGCAACTTCTGGTTGCAATCCTTCTGGAAAATTATATATTTTGAGCTTTTAATTATCAGCTTCCTATCCTTTCTGGCTGTCCTTAGTGATTACGACCTGGCTTATGCTCAGGCTGGTGAATGGGGCGGATTGGTGGGATGGGCGCTCGCGCAAAGCATGGCTGAGGCAATGGGGAAATTTCTAGCCAGTTCACTTTGGGTTCTGTTACTGCTGGCATTAACCTGGATAGGCGTAGTAATTCTCCGTTACCGTGGAAGTATTTCTGCTGTTCGTCAGGACGAAGAGGACCAGCTTCAACCAATTACTGGCTCCTATAAGCGCCTGACGGTAAAATCCCGCTATGAAGCCCGCGAACAGCAGCCACAGCTTCCCTCCATGCCTGAAAATATGGCAGATAACAAACCGGTCTCTCGAAAATTACAAACAACACATGCGGTGCCTGTTCCAACAACAGTTGCCCGATCACTAACGAATCTCTCGCGGGAACCAATTAAACCAGCTCATAGATCAGCAATCGTGACTTCATCACCTGCAAAACACCTGAATCGGGAAAGCCACCTGCCACCGCTATCTTTGTTGCTGGAAGACCAGGTTGTGCGCCTGGATGAAAACACCATCAATCAGACCGCTGCCATCCTGGAAAAGACGTTGATGGATTTCGGCATCCCTTCAAAAGTGATCGGGTTCCGCATGGGGCCGACGGTTACCCAGTTTGCAATTGAACCGGGTTACATTGAAAGACCTGCGCCAGATGGCCAAATCACCAGGCAAAAAGTTCGGGTCTCGCAAATCTCGCAGCTATCTCGTGATCTTGCCCTGGCTCTTTCAGCAACCTCCATCCGGATTGAAGCTCCTGTGGCTGGCAAATCATATGTTGGGATCGAAATACCAAATGTGCGCACGGTTGAAGTAAGAATGAAGTCACTCCTTGAAAGCGAGAAATTTAATAAACTCAATTCTCCGCTTGCGCTTGCCTTTGGAAAGGATGTATCCGGTCAGGTGGTGGTGGGTGACCTCTCCAGAATGCCTCACTTGCTCATTGCTGGAACAACCGGCTCTGGCAAGACAGTCTGCATGACTGCCCTGGCTGCCTGCCTGGCAATGAATAATTCGCCAGAAGATCTGAGATTGATTATGATCGACCCTAAAATGGTGGAACTTGTCCGGTTTAATGGTTTACCCCACATGTTTGGCAAAGTAGAGACCGAACTGGAACGCATCCTGGGCGTGCTTCGCTGGGTAACACAAGAAATGGACCGACGTTATATAGCATTTTCCAGTACCGGCGCACGCGATCTGGATAATTACAATAAGAAGATGGAAAAACGGGGCGATCCTGTCCTTCCAAGGATAGTGGTCTTTATTGATGAACTGGCAGATTTGATGATGAATGCCCAGGCATCCACCGAACCTTTAATTGTGCGTCTAGCACAACTTGCCCGCGCCACAGGCATCCATATGATTGTTGCCACCCAACGGCCGAGTGTGTCTGTGGTTACTGGCGTCATCAAAGCGAATTTTCCCGCCCGCATTTCGTTTGTGGTTGCATCGCAAATGGATTCCCGCGTGATTTTGGATACTGGGGGAGCGGAAAGTTTGTTAGGGAAGGGCGATATGCTTTTCGTAGACCCGGAAAAAGCTGTTCCCATCCGCACCCAGGGAGTCTTGGTAAGTGATGAAGAAGTGGAAAGGATAATCTCTCACTGGAGGAATGAACAACGCGAAAGCTTGAATGATGCTCCACCGTGGGAGAATATGCTTTTCGAAGAACAGGAAAATGGTAGTGATTCGTTGATTCAGAAAGCCATCGAAGTTGTAAAGGAATCTCGTCAGGCAAGTGCGTCTCTGATACAACGAAGGCTACACATCGGCTATCCCCGTGCTGCACGATTGATCGAAGAATTGGAAGAAATGCACATTGTTGGACCTGTCCGTGGTGGCGGTAAAGAGCGGGAAGTTTTGATAGATTTGGATGATGAGGAAGAAGGCGACCAGTCTAAAGATTAGCCATGTTAGCCATTTCATGCAGTGATATGGTAAGATTATACACTATCCAATTACAGGTGAAGAATTAGCGATATGCCAAATAATGAATCTCTTAGTATTGAAATGTTCCTCCGTAAGACCTTTAAAGGTGTATTGGACGCCATCGCCACTGCTGTCAATAAAACCGGGATCCTTCCGAATACGGTTACGCTGCTGGGCTTGGTAGGCACCACATTTGGCGCTTACCTGTTGGCAACTGAAAATATAAGATGGGGGGGGCTAGTAATTTTGATCACTGGCCCCATTGATGCCCTGGATGGTACAATGGCTAAGCTGCGGGGCGAGCAAACTGAATTTGGAGCATTTGTAGATTCTGTTACAGACCGCTACTCAGAATTGATCATCTTGGCCGGGCTATTGATATATTACATTACCAAACAGGACGACCTGGCTATAGGGTTGGTCTATTTTGCCGCAGCTGGTTCTGTGCTCGTATCGTATGTAAAAGCCAGAGCGGAATCACTGGGTTTTACCGCTAAAGTGGGTATTCTCACCCGTGTAGAGCGGTACCTCGTACTGGCTCCAGCATTGCTTATCAATCGACCCGAAATTGCCTTGTGGGTGATTGCCATTTTTGCCAATTTCACTGCCCTACAGCGGATATTCTTTGTGCGCCAGCAAGCCAAAGAACAAAATAAAATCCTTACATATTCCAAAAAACCAGACTAATTTATATTACACGAGGTAAAGATGCAATTCCTTAGAGATAGGATATTAATAGGACCGGTTTCTATTCATTATTACGCACTGATTATTGTGAGTGGGGCGATCCTGGCTGTATATCTGGCAGCCAAGATTGCAAAAGCAAATGATGATAACGAAGATTACCTGTGGGACATGTTCCCCTGGCTGCTGGCTGCTGGTGTAATTGGAGCTCGCATCTGGCATATTCTCACCCCACCCGATTCAATGGTGGCTGTCGGGATGGATACTGCGTATTACCTCACTCATCCGTTGGATGCACTTAACATCAAAAATGGCGGACTGGGTATTCCCGGTGGTGTCATTGGTGGATTGGCGGCTTTGATAATTTATTCAAAAAAGCGCAAACTTGACTTTCGAAAGTGGGCGGATTATATAGCCCCTGGATTAGCACTTGCTCAAGCCATTGGCCGTTGGGGCAATTTCATAAATCAAGAGTTATATGGCGCTCCGACAGATTTGCCGTGGAAAATATTCATAGAACCTGCATACCGCATTGCGGGATTCACGGAAGTTGCTTACTATCACCCCTTATTCCTCTATGAATCTCTTTATAACCTGGCAAACATGGGCATTCTCATCTGGATCAGTCGTGCTTTCAAAGGGAAGTTGAAACCCGGTGATGTCATCTTATCCTATGCTGTGATTTATCCTGCAGGCAGGTTCTTATTGGAATTCCTACGTCTGGATGCTTCCAGCGTCTTCAGCTTGAATATCAACCAGGCGACCATGGGCATAATTGCTATTGTCTCGTTGGCTGTACTCATCTGGCGCCACCGCAAATCATAAACCACTGGTGAGGTGGCTGATAAACAAGAATCAGCTAACAGAAGCTATGAAGATACTGACATTGAGTAAAAATTAATCAATTCTGATTATCGCTATACACAATAAACCAGGCGCTGGGTTCGTTGGTTGATTATTGGTTACCAACCCCGGACATACTCCTCCCATTCCTCGTTTTGAGTGATATGCCCTTGAAAATAGTACAGCGCGGAAGCAGGGGGATCTGCCGGGAATGACATCAGGCGCATCTGCGCTTGTTCTGGTGTTTGGCTGCCTTTATGATGGTTGCAGCTTATACAGGCTGTTACGACATTATCCCATCTGTGTAAGCCTCCAGATTTACGGGGAAGGACATGGTCAATTGTGAAGGTTGCATTTCTTTTCCCGCAGTACTGGCAGGTGTTATTATCCCGCCGGAAGACCTCATTTCGTGAGAGGGGAACCCGCAGCCTTGGTCTGGTGATCATCCGATCCAGACGGATGATGGAAGGTTTGGGAAATGCCTGCGAGACAGAATAAATATAACCCCTTCCATTCAAAACCAGCGTTGCCTTGTCCGCGACGATTAAATTGATCGCCCTGTGGGACGAACAGACATTTATGGGTTGAAAGTTAGCATTAAGCACCAGTACCGCATCCTGCATGGAAACCACCTACAGTGAAAATTATAGCATAATCAGTATTCCTATAAATCAGCAAATCCAGTCAATAAGCTGGATTATATGAGACTGAAATTTGTACCATCACGCTTGGATGGTATAATCTGCCTAATTAAAGATACTGGTCAGGCATTCCCGGAGAGAGTATGAACATTGATGAGCAAGTCCAATATTTAATGCAAGGCACTGATTATGGTGATGATCATCTGAAAAAATCCATGGAAACCGAGCTTCGCGAGCGGTTGATTATTGCTGATCGCGAAAAACGGCCGCTTAGGGTCTACACCGGTTATGATCCTACCAAAGCTGACCTTCACCTTGGCCATACGGTCACCATGCGTAAAATGCGCCAGTTCCAGGAACTAGGGCATGAAGTGGTTTTCTTAATCGGGAATTTTACCTCTCTCATTGGTGATCCATCGGATAAAAATATCCTTCGTCCGCAAATGACTCCGGCTGAGGTGGAAGAAAACGCCCGCACATATGCGGAACAAGCTTTTGTGATTCTGGATCCTGAGAAAACCATCATTCGGTATAACAATGAATGGCTTTCAAAGTTATCATTTGCGGAGCTAATTAAAATTTCTAGTAATTTTACCATCCAACAATTGTTGTCGCGTGAAAACTTTAAATTACGCTGGGAAAAAGGTGATGCTGTTTATCTGCATGAAACCTTCTACTCCATCATGCAGGGTTATGATGCGTATGCGTTAAAAGCAGATGTCCAGATCGGTGGAACAGATCAATTGTTTAATATTGTAACGGCCGCCCGTAAGATCATGACCTACCTGGGATCCAAACCCAACGTTGCCATTATCCTCGGATTATTGCCAGGAACGGATGGCGTGGAAAAAATGAGTAAAAGCCTGGGGAATCATATTCCTATAAATACCGACGCAGGTGATATGTATGGCAAGGTGATGAGCATTCCAGATAGCGCAATGCCCTCTTATATGCGCCTGGTGACCCGTTGGACTCCACCAGAAATTAAAACATTGGAGGATGGAATGGCCAATGGAACGATTCATCCGCGGGATGCAAAAATGCGCTTGTCATTTGAAATTACCAGCAGTTTTTATACAGATTCCGAAGCTGAGAATGCCCAGCAGAATTTCATCCATACCTTCCAGAAAAAGGAAGTTCCATCAGAAATGAAAGCATTCCCGTTTTTATCAGACCAAAAGCTGGTGGATGTGCTGGTGGCAGCGGGATTAGCAGAATCCAAAGGTGAAGCCAGGCGTTTGATCGAGCAAAAAGGGGTGAAGCTGGATGGCGTTGTCTTATCCGATCCAATGGCTGTATTGCCTGCCCCCGGAGTGCTGCAATCTGGAAAACGCCGGTTTATCCGTTTGGTATAACGTTAGAATTACTTTCACCGATTAATCACCTCCACTCAGGGAGGTGATTATATATAATATTTCATTTCCGATTTGCCAGGCAGACTCTGATGCATCATCTTCAATGACTATTGCGATTGTGATGGGCACACCACTCCATCCCTTGTTTGTTCCTCCAATAAACCAGGTCACGATGGCTGTATCACTGCTCAAGGCTCGACCAATAGCTCCCCAAGCAGGGATGCCATCTAACGCGAGCAGGTTGCTGACTTCACCGGAGCTTTGTTTAGAAAATACCGCTTGTCCTTTAGGACGAGGAGGTATAAGCTCCCAGGTGTCATCAGCTAGCTGGAATGAAGTGGCGATATTGGGTTGCGGAATAATTCCGCCAGAGTTGATTGCCGCAGCAGCCAGCGCCATCTGGAGGGGTGTAAGGTTCAAATTCTCCTGTCCAATGGACGCAGCTTTGATATTGTCAACCTTACCTGGATCGTTGAGCGGTGGACCTGGGAGCGTGAATTCTGGTTGGGCATAAAACCCAAGCGCTGAAAAGAATTCATATAGCCCTTTCCTGCCAAGCGATCTTCCAATCCCTACCATGGGACGAGGGCAGCCATTTTGGATTTGACGCCAGTAAGAATCTGCGGACTCAGTGAGTAGACTACATTGGATTGTGTGCCCTTTATAGATTATTGCAGCCTCTGGGATTTGTAGTGTACCAGGATTATCTTCAAAGCTCTTGGCTAGCAGCAAAGGACCGAGCACCGTGCCGGGTGGGTAAGAACCGTTCAGCGCACGGTTTAGTAATGGTGTGTTTTCATCCGAGATTAATTTCTCCCATTCGTTTTCCAGGTAAGCAGGGTCATACCATGGTGTTGATGTGATTGCCAGGATCTCTCCCGTATGAGCATTGAGGGTCACAGCTGCTCCAGTGTGGTTGGCCATCAATGTATCGATGATTTGCTGGATGCCAAGGTCAATTGAAAGGCGAACATCTCTACCGGGCGGTGGATGGCTGAGTAACAAATTACTCCACCAGATACTAATATCTGGATATGACCTTAGTCCACGCAAATATGGGTCTAATACATACTCCAATCCAGACTGGCCATAATTAATATTGCTGTAACCAGTTGTGGCTGCTAGCGGAGGATACTGGTAGACCCTGAAATACTCTCCCACCGGGCCGGCATTGCCATTGATGATGTCCCCGTTCTTATCAACCAGGTTACCACGAGGAATATAGAAGTCATCAATTGCCCTGCGAATGTTATCACTCCGCGAAAGCAGCTTATCTTTCTGGAAAAAAGACCATACCGGGAGGAATAGGAGAGCTGCAATGGAAATAATGAGCAAGGATGGGAGAATAAAATTCTGCAGTCTACTTTTGTAATGTCTTTGCCAGGTTGCACTTTCACTCTGGCCGCTAATGAGTGTCACGATTGCGCCAGCAAGCATGCTTGTAACCAGGGAGGATCCACCGTATGAGAAAAAAGGCAGAGTCACACCGGTGAGTGGCAGCAACCGAATATTCCCTCCAATAATCAGCAGACTCTGAGCAGCTATCCATGTCGAAATACCCATTGCCAACAATGAGAGGAATCGACTGCTGGATTGTATGGCTGTTGTAAACCCACGAAATGCAGTCAGCATGATGAGCATGATAACAGCTGCGGCTCCAATCAAACCGCTCTCTTCAGTGATGGCTGTGTATATAAAATCAGATGAGGCGACTGGTACCAGGTTCGGGCTTCCCATACCAGGTCCAGCGCCTATCATTCCGCCGGCTGCCTGTGAAATCATTGCCTGAATGATCTGGTAAGATCGTCCTTCAGGATCCAACCAGGGGTTTATCCAGGCTTCAAAACGCAATCGGATAACATCAAATAAGAAATACCCGGCAATGGCTGCAGCGATAAAAAGTAGTGCACTGCCAAGAAGCCATTTCTTGTTGCCAGTGGCCAGAAATACCATACTGACATAAATCAGTACTAGAATCGTAGTGGTTCCCAGGTCTTTTTGGGCTAGGAGAATCAAGAATGCCAGGATTGCTACTGCAAAGGTGGGGATGAGGATGGCAAGTTTATTAATCTTTAGTTGATGCCTGTCCGAAAAATAGGCACTTAAATAAACAATGAAAATCAGCTTAAGTGGTTCTGATGGCTGAAATGTAATCCCTCGGATATTGATCCATAACGCAGGCTGACTGCTCGAATTCATCAGGCCGGGAATTAGGGTTAAACCTGTTAATAACAGGACAGCAGTCAACATCAGATAGGTATATTGCTTGAGATATGTTAAGACACGGGGAAAACTAAAGATGAATAGAAACACCAGACTTCCAATAATCAACCAGATGGTTTGCTTGAGACCGAGAGCAGGTGATAAACGCCAGATCATCATCATTCCCCAACCGCAGGACAGGAAAATGAGATGCAACAGGTAAGGATCCTGCTCGGGTGTATTTTTTAATGCACGCCAGGAGACAACATAATAAGAAATCAGCCAGGCAGTAAAACCAACCAAATGCTGCCACGCATAAGAGCTGGATAGAGTATCATTCTTTATGAAATACGCGATTGTCAGCGCGGTAGCATATAGGAATAGGAATAGTGTGGCTAAGACGCGTAATCTTCGCTGAATGAAAAGAATGTAACCTGGTTGGCGTTGAACGGTAGAAAGGTTTTCCACTAATAATTATATTTTCGAAACAACAGCTTCAACTTGTCATGTGCTTGGTCGGATATGGCATCCGGGTGGGTGATCACTGCATCTTTCAGGGCGGATTCGCATCCACATACACCACTTAATCTGGGATCTTTCGCGATACTTAACAGGCTTTCCTGGGCAATCTTGGTACTTTGTAATAGGATTCTGACCACCATTTCCACGTTTACAGGTTCCTCGCTGAAATGCCAGACATCGTAATCGGTGACATGCGCGATGGAAACATAGCACATTTCTGCCTCGCGAGCCAGGAAAGCCTCCGGACTGGCGGTCATTCCAATGATGGACATCCCCCATGACCGGAAAAGGTTGGATTCAGCTCGGGTGGAGAATCTGGGACCTTCAATCGTGATTAGCGTACCATTTGAGTGAACAACAGCTTCTGTGGAATGCAATGCGTCTAGAACAATTAAACGCATTTCATCGCAGAAAGGATTGGCGGATCCCACATGAGCCACGCATCCTCCCTCGAAAAAAGTCCGTTTTCGATCACGGGTGAAGTCGAATAATTGATCGGGGATCACGATGTGTCCGGGAGAGAAATCTTCGCGCAGCGATCCGCACGCACTGATGGATATTACTTTGCGCACCCCCAGAATTTTTAGCGAGAAGATGTTTGCGCGGTAATTAACCTCAGAGGGATTGTATTGGTGGCCTTCGCCGTGCCGTGCAAGAAAAGCTACGGTTTTCCCCGCCAATTTTCCAATGGTGATAGGTGCGCTGGCTTTTCCGAAGGGAGTATCAGGATGAGTGGTGATAATATCCGTTAGTCCATGCAAATTATATAACCCGGTGCCGCCTATAACAGCCAATTCTGGATTTTCTGTCATTTTTCCTCCAAGCTTATGAAATGATCACTTCCAAGTGGGTATTGCCGCATGTTATCAAGTCATTGTTCATAATTACTGCAGGCTGCTCAAGTCTTTCCCTGTTTAGGTAAGTCCCATTTGTTGAGTTTGAATCCTCTAACCACCATTGATTTTGTCGGAAAGATAATCGTGCCTGCCGGGCGGAAACGGCCTGGTCTTGAATGTTGATATCGCATTCAACATCGCGGCCAATGGTAGCCAACAATCGGGTAATCATTACTGCTTTTTCCCCGGCCTCATCCGCGAATTTAAGGGTAACCGGTGGTATATTTTGATGATCATTGTCGTCTGGCTTTCTGTAAAACTCGATCCATAATGTATAAACGACCCAGCCGATGAAAGAGTATAGGGCAGCAATCAGTAAGAAACGCACTACAAGCAAAATAATGCTCATCCGATAAACTCCAGCGGTGTACCGGGATTGTCCGATGGGGGATTTGTTTCAGAAAGGTCCTTCATTTCATTTCGTGCTGACAAATCTACCTGACCGTCGTCTCCATAGATTAATAAATACCCTGCCAGGGAAATCACATCTCCCTGATGTAATTGGTGTTGGGTAATGCGAAGCTCATTTACGTATGTTCCGCCTGTAGACCCGAGGTCAAAAAGCATGCAACCATTCGGTGTACTGCGGATTTGCGCGTGTTGCCGGGAAACACGCGCATCTTGGATGATCATGTCATTGTCGTCACGGCGTCCCAGATTGAAAATGCTCGTTGTGATGGAAACCACCCTTTCATTGGGATCGATTAGGTAGGGAGAGTTAACCTCAGCCTCCTGAATGTTTAGGGATGAGGCATCCAGATTTAAGTGCTTTGTTGTTCCCTCGCAATCTTCATTTGCATATTCAATCCTGATTTCGCCAGGGGTCAGCCGGGGATCTATAATGACATGAAAACCTCCAGGCTGATATCCATCAACGCCCGCAGTTTGTTTTTTATGTAGGATTAAACCGCTAAGCGCATGAAGATCTGCCTGGTTTTCCTGCCAAACCTGGTAATCAGTATTCGAAACAGCAATGACCAGGTAGTGAGGCGATTCCAAAGCGTTGACTGTCAATGCTGTCTGAAGGGTCTTGGATATCTGCTCCAATAATCCTTCTGTTTTTAGCGGAGCAGGCAACCAGAAGAACAACTTTTTTTCAAGCAATATTTTCAGCACTGACTCAATTTGATCAAAAGGATGGTTCATAGCTAATGGAATATTCTATGTTTCGTATAATACTGATTATACTCAAGGTATCCTCAATCAAGGTCCAATTCCAGGTACTTTGGCATGCTCTCAAGCTTATTTGCATTAGTTATTTGAGATAAGCGGGCATTTGTCAGGCGCACTAAATCAGCAGTCCCCAGTAGTAAAATTAATCCCCGTTGACCACCTGAGATATGGATCTGTTCCCAGTGCAACGCGGACTCATCTATCAGCACAGTAAACCCTTGATTGATCAGCGCCAGGGGTGAGATCCCACCAGCCTGCAACCCTGTCAGCCGTTCTGCCCCAGCTTGGGATGTCAGCAACACCTTTTTCTCACCAATCACCTTGGCTACTCGCTTTAAGTCCACTTCACGGTCTCCAGGGATTACTGCGATGATGGGCTTTCCGGTCTTTTCCTGCCTCAAGATGATGGATTTATAAACCTTCCACGCAGGAACACCGAGCATCTGTGCAGTTTCCTCAGCTCTCAGTTTTTCCACCGGTAAGTCAAAGGATTGATAGGTAATTTTCTTTGAATCTAGTAGTCTCGTAATATTATTTACCATCATCATTCCTCGCATAGATGGGATTGCTGTAGATCCAGCCTCTTCTTTTACCAAGATAATGCGTATAGACCTCAACTCGATAAACACCGGGCTTATCGGTGATATAAGTGCAGTTGGTACTATTCTTCCATATTTTCACTTGATGTCCGTCTTTCAACAGGGTGCATTCAGCCAGCGCTGGCAGGTGGACGTGGAATGTGATTCCCCCCTTGATCCCGCTCGTCTCTCCCATCTGAACCGTACCTTTCATTCCTTGACCGCAGAACGAGAACCCCTTCGTTGGGAAAGGCAGTTCATAGCCGATAAACGATCTACCACGGGAGAAAGCCTCATAAAGCTGTATCTTTGCGATCTCCACGTGGTCTGATAATGGATTTTCTATTTGCAGGTGGTTGTTAATCGCCCGGAAATGATAGGCATAAGGGAAAATTGTCTTTGTAAACCAGAGCGCTTTCTTTTGTAAGGCATGCGCGTCAGATCCTCCAATCGCAACACAGGGCTTTCCTTTGGCTATTAAATCATCCCAGAGTTTTAATGTTGCTGTTAATGGTTGGTGGGCTAAATAATGCGGGAAAAAAGCATAAAAGATGGTATCCAGAATGTTGCGGCTGCGCCCCTTGATTTCGCTGAACCCATTCCATAACTCGATGCCTGTATATCCCTTGATCTCCCAGTCAACCCATGAGATATCGGGTTCGCCAAAAGCCCTCATTTCCGGGTCTACCGGATGGGCGAGGAATGTGAGCGCCCCCGTGGATATTGCATGCTGAATAAGCTGTGACGGTTCACTGGCAAATCTGGATAGATCAGCAGTTGGGAAGAAGGCAAGGAGATGATTCTTTTGAGGATACCGGAGTTGATCGTGAACTTCCAGGCCAGCCAGCAGCAAGACTTTTTTTCCATTAGAATGATAAAACCTATCCATCCCTCTGACAAAAACATTATGGTCGGTGAGGATGACTGCATCCAACCCAGCTTTAATGGCCGCTTCAGCAATTTCCTGGTAGCTGGCATGTCCATCTGAAAGGTATGTGTGAACATGAGAATTAACGATAACTTCATACATTAGTTATCTCACTGCATAGTTGACGAATACCGCATGTTTTGGGTATAATTCCTTCGTTGTAATACCTCAGGAGGATTCTCGTGGAACAGTATTTTAGTATAGCACTGATTATTATATCTATCGCTTTGGTTGCGAGCATATTATTACAGAGCAAAGGTGTTGGCTTGGGTGGTTTGACTGGCGGTGATACAGGCGGCGTTTTTACTGCCCGGCGAGGGATAGAAAAAACTCTTTTTTATGTAACCATTGGTTTGGGAATCCTTTTTATCATATTAACCCTTATCACTGTGGTAATCAGCAGGTAAATAATATATCTCTAATTGAGAGCTCACACAATATAACCTGATGAATGGGCGCCATCACCAATGGTTTAAGGCGCCCAACATTAATTAAATGAAAATGTTTCGCTGGCAATTCCTCATTATATTGCTGACTGGTATAGTGGTTGGTGTACTACTCATTACACAGCAACCAGATCAGACACCCTATGTTGCCGCACCTCAAACTGGCGGTAGTTATAGCGAAGGATTGGTCGGAAGCTTTCAAAGGCTCAATCCGCTGTTTGACCATTACAATCAAACTGACCGTGATGTTAATCGTCTATTATTCAATGGATTGGTTAAATTTGACTCCTCTGGTTTTCCTCAGCCAGACCTTGCCATGGCATGGGGTTATTCCAAAGATGGATTAACCTATAACTTCTCGTTAAAAGAAGACATCAAATGGCACGATGGTCAAGTCTTTACAGTTGATGATGTGATATTCACCATTGAAAAAATGCGTGACCCGGAATCTATTACACCAGCTGATCTGAAAGCTTTCTGGCAGGAGATTAAAGTTAACCGATTGGATGACTATAACCTGCAGTTTGTTCTTCCCGAACCCTTCGCCCCTTTCATGGATTACCTTACCTTTGGGGTGCTACCTGAGCACATCCTGGGTGGAAAAACCTTTCTGGAAATTCAAGAATCAGGCTTCAATCTACAGCCAGTGGGTACTGGTCCTTACCAGCTTGATCACCTTATCGTGGAAAATAATAAAATCTCAGGTGTCAGTCTCAAAATGAATACTGCATACTTTGATGGTGCACCATTTATCGAGGAAGTTTCATTTAAATATTACCCCACCTCGACGGATATGTACAATGCGTACCTGGATGGTGACATCCAGGGGTTGAGTCGCGTGACCGGAGATTTTTTGATGGATATCTTGCGGGATCCACAGGTGTCTATCTATACCGGACGCCGACCAGAGCTAACCATGGTGCTTTTGAACCATAATGACCCGAACGTGGATTTCTTGCAGGATGTCAATGTCCGACAGGCACTGATGAAAAGCATCAATCGCTCTGTAATTATTAACCAATATCTTTCAGGGCAGGCTATCGCAGCCGACAGCCCCATACTTCCAGGCACATGGGCTTATTACAGTAATGCTCCGATTGCTTACGATACGGAATCTGCCATTAACCATCTAAAAGAAGCTGGATACCTTTTTGCGGGAGAAAACTCATCTGTCCGTTCCAAAGATGGCAAGGTGCTCAGCTTCACAATGGTTTATCCGGACGACGAAATTCATAAGAAAATTGCTGAAGCCATCCAGGCAGACTGGAATAAAATAGGCGTTGAAGTACTATTGAAACCTTTAACCTATGAGGATTTGATTGATCAGCAATTGGTGAAACGCGATTTCCAGGCTGCCCTTGTGGATATTACTCTATCTCGATATCCTGATCCAGACCCTTATCCTTTTTGGGATCAAGCTCAGGCGACTGGCGGCCAGAATTACTCCCAATGGGATAATCGGGTGGCCAGTGAATATATAGAACAGGCTCGGATTACAAACGATCTTAACGAAAGAATCCGCCTGTATCACAATTTCCAGGTTGTTTTTCGAGAAGAAATGCCTGCACTCCTTTTATACTACCCGGTTTATACTTATGCCATGAAAGGGGATGTGAACGGAGTTCAGTTGGGTCCCTTATATGACCCAAGTGATCGGCTCGTCAACCTTAAAGATTGGTTCCTGCTGGTAAAGCGTAATATCCAAGATCAACCCTCTGAATGATATAAAACAATGAAAAAGAGTAAGCCATTTACCGGGCTGGGTGATGAAGGCACATCTGGTCTCCTCGGGGAAGGACGCTTCCTAAAATCGCATTTCCGGTTTGAGGTGCTGGGATCCATTGAGGAGTTGTCAGCCATCCTGGGGTTGGTTAAAAGTGCACTAACAGATGAAGCCCTCAAGTCTGATATCACGAATATTCAAAGTATGCTTTATGGATTGATGGCACAACTATCAGTGGTTGATCCTGTCACTTGTGAGGTGCCCATGATTACCGATGAGTCTGTTCATTTTCTTGAAAAAAGGATGGATCTCTTGAGTGCGGGTCTGGAAAGACCCGCAGGATTCATCATTCCGGGAGATTCTATGCAATCTGCACTGGTGGATTATGCACGGACTTTCACTCGCCGGGTTGAAAGGCGGATTGTTGAGCTGGATGAAATGCAAAAGACTGCCAATCCTGCCATCCTGCCTTTCATAAACCGATTATCTTCCTACTTATTTGTGCTCGAGCTATATACTATCAAAACGCTCGATAGAAGCTCTCCAACGATGGTAAAAAAATAAGGATGACCCAGAGGGCAGTCCTTATTTTGAAAATTTATTGATTCACCATCTCAGCTAATGTGGAATAGAGATCTCCCAGAGAAACATTGACGCCGTTCACGAAGAATGCGGGTGTACCTTCCAGCCTGGCTGCCACACCAGCGGCACGGTCTGCGTTGAGTTGGCCGAGGAAATTTTGACTATTGTAACAGGATTTAAAATCATCCATATTTAGTCCAACTTTCTCGGCGAATGCATAGAGACGGTTATCTAAAAAATCACCAACCTGTGCACCAGTGATATTGGCAAAAAGGATGTCATGATACTCCCAGAATTTATTCTGGTCAGCTGCACAATATGCTGCCAGTGCGGCTGCGTCGGATTCAGATCCGATCACGGTGAAAGGCTTATAAACAAAATATATTTTTCCGGTGGACACAAAGTCCTCTACTATTGACTGCTCAGAATCATCTGCGAATATTTTGCAATACTTGCATTGGAAGTCGGAGTACTCTTCAAGGACAATAGATGCGTTTGGATCACCCATTGCCATTCCATCCGCGTTTGGACGTGGTCGGGAATCCGGCACAATGATCTCTCCCACTGGCCTGGCATTTGCCTTCAAGAAAGGAAGTACCACTGCGGCTGTGACCAGTAAGACAAATACTGCAATTCCCATCACAATCAATAACTTGTTCTTACGTTTTTGCGATTCCCGTTTCTTGCGGATTTCTTCTTTTTTGCTCATAGGAGTCTCCTGAACTTGATTCTCCCATACCCAAACAAATATATCCAGAACATGATAGACAAATGCTTTTACATCTATCCAATTTTCTTTTCATAAATTGGGTAGCTGCCGTCGGTAAGATTGAAGCCGTGGTGCTTGTATAATGCCAGCGCGCCAGGATTATCGCTGGAGGTATTGACAGATGCAACCCTCACACCATTTTTAGTCAGGAATAAAGATAGGTGGTCTAATAATTCCTTGGCAACGTTCTGCTTTTGAAATGTGGGTAAAACAGCAATTCTGGAGATATGAGTAGAATTATTAGTTTGACTGCTTAGCATATAGCCAATGATTTCTCCGGTCATATCCGTGACCACTGACGCATATTCCGATACTTTCAAAGCGGCTGATAAATCCTCTTTGGTAAGCTGCCACATAGGTGGAAAAGCAGCGTGGTCAATATCAGCTACTTTTATTAGATCAGCAGGAGTTAATGCCCGAATACGGGGGAAAAGTTGATCATTGATTAAATGAGATGGATCAATATCCTTCTGTAGGGTGATGATTTGACGGGTGGTGATAAAACCGCTCTGTTTCAGCAACTCGCTGTACCATGTGGATAATGAGATGCTGTAAATCGTTCCTATCCCGGGTGCCTGGCACCTACATTCAAGTTCATTCAATAATGGACGCCAAGTGGAAAATGCTGAGAGTTCTGTATTTGCGTGGAAGGCTCTGATCCAGCAAAAATCAGCCTCCAGGATTGGGCAGACCAGTGTTGAAACGAGTTCAGCATTATCCCGGCAAGTTAAAAATACATCCGTTCCCAACCACGAGATAATGCTCTGCCAATCAAGGTGTTTGTTGTTAAACCTGGTTTGTTCCAAGAAATCAGAGAGGGTCTGCCTCTCCGTTTCCTTTGCTGAATTGATGATTAGCATATCTAGTTCTTAAATGGTGTCTGACGTGAATTGCAAGATTATCGCCTATGTCTGGTGTTTAGCATTCCCTCAGCTGTTCCTCCAAAAATGCCCGGTCCTAATTTGAAACCATTTGCTTCCAAGCGGACGGAAAACTGCGGGCGGATACCTGTGGGTTTCATCTCCCCAATTACTTTGCCCTCCGAAGTCACACCCGTCCGCTCATATTTAAAGATATCCGTTAACACAACCGTTTCAGCCTCCATCCCCACTACTTCTGTGACAGATACAATCTTACGTGAACCATCCCTCTCGCGGCTGATCTGGATGACGAGGTCGATGGCTGATGCAATTTGCTGTCGGACCACCTTCAAGGGGATTTCCAGCCCGGACATTAAGCACATCGTTTCCAATCTCGAGAGCGAATCCCGCGGAGAATTGGCGTGAAGGGTTGTAAGCGACCCATCATGGCCGGTATTTAACGCTTGCAGCATATCCATCGCTTCGCCACCACGGACCTCACCAATCACAATTCTGTCAGGTCGCATCCTCAATGAATTCCTTACCAGCTCCCTGACTGTTACTTCACCATGTCCATTTGCATCAGCAGGTTTGGTTTCCAACCGAACAACATGATCCTGTTGAAGGACTATTTCTGCTGCGTCTTCGATTGTTACGATCCGCTCATTCTCTGGAATAAAACTGGATAATGCATTTAACAAAGTTGTCTTTCCTGATCCAGTACCCCCGGAGATGATGATATTTAGCTTTGATACGACACACGCTCGGAAAAGATCTGCCATTGATCTGGTGAGTGACCCAAGCTCTATGAGCTGATTAATTTGAAGCTTCCCTTTTTGGAACTTCCTGATGGTCAGCGATGGACCGTCGATAGCGACAGGAGGGATGATGGCATTCACTCTGGATCCATCTGGCAGACGGGCATCTACCATCGGGCTGTCAACATCCACCCGGCGTCCAAGGGGTTGAATAATTTTGTTAATAAGCCTTAAGATCTGAGCATCATCAGAAAATGTTATATTGGTTTTACTGACGACCCCTTTGCGTTCTATGAAAACTTTATCCTTGCCATTTACCATGATTTCCGAGATGGTCGTATCATCCAGAAGAGGTTGGATCACATCAAAACCAAGGAATTCATCCAATAGGTCAGCGAAGAGTTGCTCTTTTGTTGGCAGGGGTAGGTTCAGTTTGGTACCATCATAAGCTGTGTTTAATAAGTTAGTTACAAATTGCTTCCGGTCGCTGGATGGCGGGATATTGGTCAATTGGGAAGATATATAATCAAAAAGGTACCGTTTTAACCTCTCCAGATTGGATAATGTATTACCCTCCGAGGTTGTAGACGCAGATTGATTCATGGGATTATCCTCCTAAAGACCATCCGAAGGAATAATCCACACAACCTGGCTTTTATTCACCGTGATAAAGCCACCCCTCGGGTGAATCGTTTCTCCTTGTGTGTTGCGGACTATCGCTTTGGTAATCGCTAGAAATGGTTCACTGCCATTTAACTCGTCAATCAATCGGTTATCTGGTCTAACGTGTACTTCACCCTCGATTCTGTCGGTCAGAGTCTGGATGATGACCGGGATCGTATTTTTCGATATAACGTTGGTAAATATTTTCCCTTTTTCATGAAAATTATCGAGCATAGTTCCTCATTTCCAGTTCCAATTAAACCATAGATGGTTTAAGTATAAACTCGAATCTGGTTTTTTCTCCTTGTTTTGAAGAAACAATTAAATCTGACCTGTGTGCTTGAATTATCTGACGAGCAAGCGTTAACCCGATACCAGTACCGCTATACTTACGGGCAGCATTGCCATCCAGCTGGTGGAATGGTTCGAAGATTTCATTGAATTTATCTTCAGGAATACCAATCCCTGTATCTTCCACAGCCACCCGGATGTTTTCCCCTAAGGATTTTACCTCTATCAATACTTCCCCATGTTGTGGTGTAAATTTCAGTGCATTATCCACCAGCTGATGGACAACCCACATGATTTTTGGTTGGTCTATCCTTACGACGGGTAAAATTTCATCAATAGAAAACTTTAAAGTGATCATATTCTCATGAGCCTTGGATTCATTTTGAGCCATGACAGCCTGAATAATTTCCGCAAAGTTTGCTGGCGCTAGTGATAAAGCTGAATTTCCTTTGGAAATCTGTGTGGTATTGATTAAATCATCAATCAATCTCTCAAGGCGTTCAGATGCCTTCTTAATGATGCCAATAGTTTCCTCCTGCTCGGGGTTGAGCGTACCCATCACCCCGGTCAACAGCAGCTCCTGGTATCCTTTGATGTGCGTCAGTGGGGTCCTAAGTTCATGTGAGATATTGGCGATAAAATTGGATTTTAACTGATCCAATTCGGAGAGTTTATTTAGCGCAGCCTGTAGCTCCTGAGTTCGTAAAAGAACCTTTCGCTCAAGAGACTGATTTGCTTCCTGAAGCGCATTTCTTAATTGCAGGATTTGTGTAGTAATTGCCTGATCTAGTGTTTTACGATCAATATAACCATGATTGATCAGGATATCCCCGAGAAGCTCCGCCTTTCCCGCTTTTTTCAAGTCTCCTTGAATTGCCAGGGCTTGTTCTAATTGTGCAGATTGGATCAGATTATTTTCAACCAGAAAATCACCCAGTCGGGGAACGAGAACTTCGGGAGTTAATACAGGTAGCTCATCCATTTTTATGATCATTCCATACCCATTTGCCTGCTACCATTGTAGCGGTGAATTCCAAAGCGGGCAATAGATTGACATTTAATGCAAATGGATCAATTTCACGATTGCATATAGCCACCTCAGAAGAGATGGTTTTGCTCTTGAAGCCGGTAAAGAGTCTTATCTTGCGTACTCTCCGTGTCATTGATTTGTGATTTTATGGATGATTTCTTCCAATTCTTCATCCGAATAAAATTTGATGATAACTGTGCCCCCTTTGGGTGTGTAATTCAAGCGCACCTTTGTCCCCAGGGAGTCTCTTAAGCGGTCTTCTATCTCTTGAACCTGTGCGGAATGTTCGGATTTCGTAGCGGGCTTCTTCTTCCGTCCCATCATCCCCTGCACCAGTTGTTCAGTCTGTCTCACATTCAAAGCTTTTTGAATGACCATCTCTGCGGCAGCGGTTTGTGCCTCGGGTGTTGGCAAAGCGAGCAGAACCCTGGCGTGTCCTTCACTGATATGTTCCTCACGCAAGAATTGCTTCACTTTTTCGGGTAGTTTCAATAACCGGAGACTATTGGTGATTGTGACCCGAGATTTGCCTACCTTTTTGGCTATTTCTTCATGGGAAAGAGAAAAATCATCCGTCAACTGTCTGTATGCTTCCGCAGTTTCCAGTGGTGAGAGGTCCTCGCGCTGAACATTTTCAACCAACGACAACTCTAGTTGTTGCAGGTTATCTACATCGCGAATGATTACTGGCACTGTTTCCAAACCAAGTAGTTTGGCAGCCATCAACCGGCGCTCTCCAGCAACCAGGTAATACTCTCCAGGAGTTTCTGCGGGTGAGACGATCAAGGGTTGAATGATACCATTCTCCCGGATTGAATCCGCCAGCTCCCCAAGTTCTTCTTGTTTGAAAACGGAGCGCGGCTGGCGAGGGTTTGGCAGAATTAAACTGGTATCAATAAAATTATTCCCTTGGGTTGTATTTAATAACTCATCCCCGGGTATTAGCGCTGATAAGCCTTTTCCGAGGCCGGTGTGTCTAACCATATCACCCTCCATCCTGGTTTGGAATTGCTGACAGCACCGGTTGGATGCCGTCTTGCTGCAGCAACTCCAACACAAGTGACGAATATGCGCGTGCTGATGACGAGTCGGGTGCATACGCTGAAATGGGCAGACCATAAGAGGGCGCTTCAGCCAGACGTACACTTCGGGGAATGATCGAACCAAAGACTTTATTTGGGAAGACCCGCTTAACCTCAGACACAACATCCGAGCTAAGCTTGGTGCGGCTATCAAACATCGTCATCACTACCCCCCGAATGGTGAGCTCAGGAAATAATGAGGCTTGCACTTTTCTAATTGTTTGCGTAAGCTGCCCTAATCCTTCCAGTGATAAATACTCACACTGGACAGGGATGATCAATCCATTGCGTGCAGCGATTAAGCCATTTAATGTCAATAGACCCAGTGAAGGCGGGCAATCCACAAGGATGTAATCATAGCGATCCTGGATACTTTGGATCAATTGAGTCAACCGTTTCTCTCGCTTCTCCAGACCCACCAGTTCAATTTCTGCGCCAGCCAGTGCAGAGGATGATGGTAACAGAGAGATTTTCAATTTCTGGTTGAAAAGGATGGCTGTAGATGGAGATATCTGACCAACCAGACACTGGTATGTTCCTGATTTCACCTGGTATTTGTCAATTCCAAGGCAGGATGTAGCATTTGCCTGTGGATCTATATCTACGAGAAGTACCTTTTGCCCGTAGATGGCCAGGTACGCACCCAGGTTGATGGCAGTCGTGGTTTTACCTACACCGCCTTTTTGGTTGACGAGAGTGTAGATGCGTGCCATACGGTTTCCCTTTTAAAGGACCTCCAATAAGCAGGATTTGATTTCTTCGCGTGTGGGAACCCCTTGCATTCCGGGTCGTAAAACGGAGCGGGCGGCCAGTTGGGTTGCAAAGCGAGCAGACTCCCATGGGTCGCGTGTATTT
>PNON01000010.1 GCA_013824865.1 Anaerolinea sp.
CCCCATTGTCGTATTCATTGAAATAGTATAAAAATTAAGCGATAATAAGTGTATGTGTTTCCAATGCTGTTTATTGCGCCTGCATACAGCAACTTGCAGCAGGATTGTTGAGCTATCATTGCCAATTTCTAAAAGTGGTCCAAAACATGCGATCATTCCAATTTGTTTAGTGTGTAAATAGATTGCTCTGCCTGACTATTATGGACTACACCAGGAAATGGACTGTCCCCATCCAGAACACGCCATTACTCCTCAACCAGGGAGCCTTTCATTTCGTAGATAGGCGGCCTAATTGAAAAACCTATTCCACAAGATTCTTGACGCTCCCTTGATTAAGAAAAACACAAGGATATCAAGAGCTTCATTATCGCAACTTAACCCGCGCTCGGTATTGCGCGCCATGCTGGTTGTTGCTGCATATCTCAGTACATTCATCATTCTCGATTTAATAACGAAACAGTTTGAAGAACTCCGTGGAATTGTCGCCTGGTATCCACCCGCGGGTCTCACGTACACCCTGCTATTAGTGTTCGGCGTGAGATTCACTCCTGTGGTGACGATGGCCTTATTCCTCAGCAGTTTATTCGTCTATCGCATCCCTCAACCCCCTTTCTATATTTTCTTGTGGGCACTCGTTAATTCCATCATTTATAGCGCTACCGCCTGGTTCTTGCGCCACCGGATTCGCTTCAATTGGCGGATGCAAAAAAGGCGGGACATTTCCTGGCTGATTGGCGCGACAATATTGGTTTCAGGGATTCTTGCCACAATTGCGGTTTCAGCTTCTGCCGCAAGTGGTGATATTCCGCGAAGCGAAATTTTACGTTCAATGATCATCTGGTGGATTGGTGAAACCGTTGGCGTTCTTACCATTGCACCCTTTCTGCTAAACTTTGTCATGCCGGGTTTGAGTCGGTTTGTGGAAAAGCAACCGGTCAGGTTACCCTCATACCGATCATTCCCGCGCCCAACGCCCACGGTCATTTTGCAAGCATTGAGCATTGCAGTTCTATTCTACTGGGTCTTTATTTCCAGTTTCCTGGTGGAATTTCGCAACATGTATCTTATCATCTTGCCACTCATCTGGATTGCTCTGCAACATGGCTTCAAGGGAGCCACCGTGGGAATTGTGGCGCTGAATTTCGGTGCGTCATTAGCCATGTTGTATTTTCATCTCGATCAGGCACATATGGGCGAATTACAATTGTTGATGATTGTCAATAATATCCTGGGTCTGCAGTTGGGAGCAGTCGTTACTGAACAAAAGCAGTCAGCAGAAGCTTTGCGGGAGAGCGAAAAAGAACTAAAAAGAGCACAATCACTCGGGCTGCTCGGAAACTGGAGTTATGACATCGGTTCACAAACTATCTCGTGGTCTGAGCAGGTATATCTGTTATATGAGCGTGACCCGATTTTAGGGCCGCTCACCCCCGATGAAGAGGCCGCCTATTACTCTCCCGAACAGGCTCAAATCTTGCGAGAGTATTCAAAACGGGCCATCGAAGAAGGAGAAAGTTTTGAATATGATCTGGAAGCGAACTTACCGAATGGGAAGCAACGATATCTCTCAGCCAAAATGCAGCCAGTAATAGATGCAAATGGTCAGATCGTTAAGCTTTTTGGGACAGTACAGGATGTCACCGAGCGCAAGCAAAGGGAAGCAGAGCTCCAAACCCGCACTGGGGAGCTGACAGAGCTTTATCAGCTTTCCCGCGCTCTTGCGGATGCTGGTGATCTCGAAAATGTGATTGGGCTGGTGAACCGCCATGCGGTGGAAAGCCTTCATATCACCTTTAGCTGCATTTCGCTATTGGAAAATGGTAAGCTGGTGAGGCGGGCAATTCATCCAGTTGGGATTCTGGGCGATGCCATTACCGAAAGAGACAAACAGCCGATCAATGCTCTGCCTGCCTGCCAGAGTATTCTGGAAAAGAACGAGCCAGTCATCCTTCAGCATGACAGCGCTGAAATTGGCAGCAGTGAATGTGCTACCCTCCTACTGGATCATGCTCAAACGATCTGCGTGGTGCCTTTACGTGTCGGGTATACCTCTCAGGACTTAGATCCAGCGCTTGGTTTTCTGATCCTGGGCGAACAACGGGAGGAAGAACGTGAGCCTTTCACGCCTGGGAGGGTTCGAATGGTACGCAGTATTGGCGATCAAGCTGCTACAGCCATCCGCCGAATGCTACTGGATGAACACGCCAGGCACCGATTGCAGCACCTTGCCTCACTAAGCGAGATCGACCGTACGATCGCTTCCGTTTTTGATCTTCGCCTCATCCTGGATATGATCCTCAAACATGTTAACGAGCAATTGGAGGTGGATGCCGCAGATATTTTGGTAGCCAACACCAGCCTGCATACCCTGGAATTTGCTGCCGGGCGCGGATTTCGCTCGCAAGTAAATGGACACCTGAAGCAACAAATGGGTAAGGGTCTGGCTGGCCGGGCTTACCTCGAGCGGCGCATGGTTCAAATCCATAACGCTGTCTTCAGCGAAGCGGACCTGTCTATGCAAGACCTGATAAAGGCTGAGCAAATTTCCTCTTACTTCGCTGTGCCGTTGATCATCAAAGGCCAGGTGAATGGGGTGTTGGAAATCTACCAACGCACCCCGCTGATACCAGATCAAGAATGGCTCAATTTCCTCGATAACCTGGCTGGTCAAGCTGCAATCGCCATAGATAATGACAAAATGTATTATGGCCTGCAGCATTCAATCATCGACCTCAGGCTGGCGTACAATGCCACCATTGAAGGTTGGTCACATGCCCTCGACCTGCGCGATAAAGAGACCGATGGACACACCCGGCGGGTGACGGAAATGACAGAAAAATTGGCGTGTATGCTTGGCTTGGATGCAGAGGAATTGGTGTATGTTCGCTGGGGGGCTCTTCTACACGATATAGGCAATATGGGCGTCTCGGATGTGATTCTGCTCAAACCCGGCCCATTGACGGACGAAGAATGGGTGCTGATGAAAAGACATCCAACCTTTGCGTACGAGCTGCTTTCACCTATTAAATACTTGAAAACAGCCGTGGATATTCCATATTGCCACCACGAAAAGTGGGATGGCACGGGTTATCCGCGCAGTTTGAAAGGTGAGCAGATCCCGCTGATAGCGCGCCTCTTTGCGGTGGTGGACGTGTGGGATGTGCTCCTGTCAGACCGGCCCTTCCGGGCAGCCTGGCCGGAGGCGAAGGTATTCGAACATATCAGGGCTGAGTCAGGCAGTCACTTTGACCCGAAGGCTGTTGAAATCTTTTTGAAAGTCCTCGAACTGGAAGCGAAAAGATGAGGGCACATCTAAATATTTCCACTCGTTCAAAGTCGCGGACGTAAGGGCGAGGCGGCGCCTCGCCCCTGCGAAATCCTCTCCGTTCTCCGCGAACTTACACCCTGGTTCTTTCAGTAGTGAATAACTGGTGGGTTGGAAAAAACGTTCAAACCACCACTGCGAAAAATCCCATTAAACAGAAACCCCTTGACAATTGCCAACGAATGGTTATAATATGGTTAGGAATTATATAGTAAAAAGTTAGTAATAGTTGATTTAATCAGCATTACCTTAACAATCACCACTCGATAATAGCAAAACCGGCGAAAACCGGTGACGCAAAACCATGGGTCTAAATTCAGCCATAAGCTGAAAATGATCGCCAGGCTGCCGAAAGTGTTTCACCTCGCACTCATAGCCCGGGCATCAGACCCGGGCATTTTTGTACTCTAACATCTAAGAACGATAAGGGCAAAACCGGTGAAAATCGGTGACGCAAAGCCACGGGTCTAAAACCATTATGGTCAAGATCGCCAGGCTGCCGAAACCTTAATCAACTTCTGACCTCTGATTTCCAGATGTTGGCAGTGATCAACCGGAGCCCTTGTCGGGGAGAAAAGCAATGGCTCCAAAACAACCCTTTCTATATTTTCTAACTCTCGCGGTCCTCCTGGTTTCCAGCCTGGTACCGTCTGCCAGCGTGAATGCACAAATCCCTGTGACCGCGGATGGCACACCTGCACTCGCAGATGTAGAGCAGGCATCCTCCGATTCAACCGTCCTTTCCCTGGTTGATTTTGCCTCCTCCTTAAAAAATGGCGGATCAGACATTCGCGGTATCCACGTACCGGGTATCATGGCTTACCGGGTCGTCCAGCAGCCATCCGGGCAAAACGGTTTTGTCTCTGGCACTCGGGGAACTGTGACCCAATTCAGTCTGGCTTCCAATTATGGCAGCATCGGCATGCTGGCACATAACTATTTGGCGGGCGAAAAGTTTGTTGAACTACAGATTGATGACATCATCCATATTGTGTATGGAGATGGATCATTCAACTCATTTAAGATAAAAGAGATCCACCGCTTCCAGGCACTGCAGCCCACCAGTCCTTCCTCTAATTTTATTGATCTTGAAACGAACGAGGAACTCACTGCCACCACCCTTTTTAAACGCATGTATGCTGGTAAAACACATCTGACACTGCAAACCTGTATTGCCGCGGAAAGAGAGAGTTCGTGGGGCAGGCTGTTCATTATCGCTGAGCCGATCAGTTAATCCGATTCCCAGGTTCGTATATATAGTCAGACCAACCGGCAATTTAGCCGGTTTTATTATTTATAGAGGATGAATATTCCTTGCGGCAACTTGGGATATAATCAGATATAGACATGATTTCGCCCACCCGTTTACCTCCTTTCCGTTCAATTTTGCCATTTTCCATCTTTCTTGCGGTCACGGGATGGCTGGGAATGGTGCTGGTGGTGCTATCCACCCTGCCAACCCTGGGCCCGCGCTGGTTGTTTTTCTTCTTCATCGTCCTGGCGCTGACGGGGACTTTCCTGCCGCTCATCTTTTATCTCAACATTCGTTTTCCCAGCTATTCTCCCATCGGTATCCCGGTAGTCATCCGGCAGGCTTGCTGGGTCGGCGTGTATGGGGGAATCATTGCCTGGCTTCAGTTAGGGAGGATATTAACCACAGGATTGGGGGTGGCCATTGCCATCGGGTTGTTGGTGGTGGAATGGCTTATCCGTTTCCGGGAAAAGAACAAGTGGAAACCCGGTCGGCAGGCAAACATCCAGCACATGGATGAGGAAGACGACCTGGAAAACGGGGAATGAAGGATCTGCGCTCCCTCCCATCCATAGATCAGCTGCTGCGCACTTCAGCTGGCGAAGCGCAGATTCAGCGTTTTGGCCATACCCTGGCGCTGGAAATTTTGCGTGAGTACCTGGAGGACATCCGGTCTGACCAGATCAAGGGCGTGCCAGCAGCAGACCAGATTCTCAATGCAGTAGAAGCAAGATTAGCTGAAGCAGTCAAACCCAGCCTGGCGAGAGTGATTAACGCCACCGGGGTGATCCTGCATACCAACCTGGGACGCGCACCACTTTCCAATGCTAGTATTGCAGCCATGGAAGCTGCTGCAAAAAACTATTCCACCCTTGAATATGACCTCAAGTCAGGCACCCGGGGGTCCAGGCATGTGCATTGCGAGCAAATGCTTACCCGTTTGAGCGGCGCAGAAGCTGCCCTGGTGGTCAACAACAATGCCGGTGCTGTCCTGTTGATCCTTTCCGCATTGTTCCATAACAAAAAGGTCGCCATATCGCGCTCTCAACTGGTGGAAATTGGCGGCAGCTTTCGCATCCCGGACGTGATGCGGCAATCGGGCGCCAGGTTAATGGAGGTTGGAACCACCAACCAGACGCACAACCAGGATTATGTGGATGCACTGGATGATGGCGCGGTGGGACTGGTAAGGGTGCATTCCTCCAATTTCAAGATCATCGGCTTCAGCAATGAACCGGATCTGGTATCCATGGTGGATATCGCGCATCAAGCCGGCGCGCTGATTGTGGATGACCTGGGTTCGGGTTCATTCCTGGATACGAAAGATTATGGATTGAATCACGAACCGATGGTGCAGGAATCCATCAAAGCCGGCGCGGATGTGGTCTCATTTTCGGGAGACAAGCTGTTGGGTGGCCCCCAAGCCGGGATCATCGTGGGCAGAAAAGTTTTGCTGGATAAAATCAAGAAGCATCCACTGGCCAGGGCAATACGCGCTGATAAACTGTGTCTGGCGGGGCTTTCAGCCACACTATCGCATTACCTGATTGGCAAAGCCTCACAGGAAATTCCAGTCTGGAAGATGATCAGTCATCCGGTGGAGGTCTTGCGTGAAAGGGCGCTCTGCTGGCAAGACCAGCTCGGATTCGGTGCGGTGATCCCAGGTGCATCCACTGTTGGCGGTGGCAGCCTGCCTGGCGAGACCCTACCCACCTGGCTGCTGGCGCTGAAGGTCAAATCACCAGAGAAAATGCTGAAGTACCTGCGTATGTCCGAGCCGATTATCATCGCCAGAATCCTGGATGATCACGTGGTTATTGACCCGCGCACTGTATTTGAAGATGATGAGGGTGACCTCATTGACTTGTTAAAACACTACTATCCAGAGCACAGGAAAACACTATGAAGAAACATCTGGATGAATTGATGGCAAAAAGAGGATTGGATGCCATCATTATTACAGGTACTGGTGATCATAATCCTGCCATGGTCTATATGACTGGCGGCGGGCATTTCAAAGCCAGTGTGGTAAAGAAAGCTGGTTTATTACCGGTGATCTACTGCAATCCAATGGAACGGGAAGAAGCTGCCCGTACCGGATTAACTGCGAAACTGCACCACAACCAGAAAACAAACCCAGCAGCGCAGGCGGATGAGATCCGCTGGATGCTGCAAGATGCCGGATTGGCGAATGGCAAGGTGGCATTTTATGGCCGCGTGGAAGCCGGTGAGTTCATGGCGATACTGGAAGAGCTTCGCAAATGCGCGCCTGAGTATATCCTCGTCAGCGAACCGCAGGATAATCTCCTGATGGAAACACGCGCGACCAAAGGTGAAAGTGAAATAGCGCGAATCCGCAAGATGGGTCAGATCACTACCCGGGTGGTGGGGCGGGTGGCGGATTTATTATCTTCCAGCCGGGTTAGAAATAACCACCTGATCAACAGCGCTGATTCTCTGCTGCGCGTAGGTGATATTAAGAAACTGATCAATCTATGGCTGGCGGAGGAAGGCGCAGAAAACCCGGAAGGCACCATCTTCGCCATCGGGCGCGATGCCGGGATTCCGCACAGCTCAGGCAACCCGGAGGATATCCTCGAACTGGGCAAAACGATCGTTTTTGATATCTTCCCCTGCGAGGAGCAGGGTGGTTACTTTTACGATTTCACCCGCACCTGGTGCCTCGGCCATGCGGATGACCAGGTGATGCAGCTTTACCAGGATGTAAAAACGGTATATGACACGGTGGTGAAGGAGCTCAAACCCGGCCAATTGTGTAAAGATCACCAGCGCTTCACCTGTGATCTTTTCGAAAAGATGGGTCATCCCACCATCCTCTCCCACCCTGGCACAACGGATGGTTATGTTCACAGCCTGGGTCATGGCCTCGGGTTGGATGTGCACGAAGCCCCCTGGTTTAGCACCAACGTTGAGGTGAATGATCATCTTGTCCCCGGTAGCGTTTTCACCATCGAACCCGGTCTTTATTACCCGGAGCGTGGTATGGGTGTTCGCCTGGAAGACACTTATCTGTCAACCACCAATGGGAGCTTTGAGAAACTGGCAGAATTCCCCATGGATCTCGTGCTGCCGGTCAGGAAATCTTGAAAGGGTCACATGGAATCCCGGATTAGAATCTTGGCAATTGAATCTTCCTGTGATGAGACTGCCGCGGCAGTACTGGAAAATGGCCGCGCGCTGCATTCCAACGTGGTTGCCACCCAGATCGACCTGCATGCGCAGTATGGTGGTGTGTTTCCTGAAGTAGCCTCGCGTCAGCATATCCGCACGATTTACGGGGTGGTGGACCAAGCCTTGAAGCAAGCCCATATGACCATGCAGGATATTGATGTGGTGGCAGTCACCCAGGGGCCGGGATTAGCCGGTTCGCTGGTGGTCGGGTTGAATATGGCAAAAGCCCTGGCGCTGGCGCGAAACATCCCGATTGTTGGCGTGAATCACCTCGAAGGGCATATCTATTCTGCCTGGGTCTACGATGCGGATCGGTATATGGATGGCAGCAAAGCGCCAGACCCCCCCGCCTTCCCGCTTGTGGCGCTGTTGGTCTCTGGCGGGCATACTGAGCTGGTTCTGATCGAAGATCATTTGCAATATCAATTACTAGGCAAGACACAGGATGATGCTGCTGGGGAGGCATTTGACAAGGTGGCGCGGCTGCTGGGTCTAGCTTACCCGGGCGGGCCTTCCATCCAACATGCAGCAGAAGGTGGGAACCCGACGGCCTTCACTTTCCCGCGCGCCAGGCTCGAAGGCGCCTGGGATTTCTCCTTCAGCGGCATAAAGACGGCTGTGCTGCGAACGGTGAAAAAAATTGAAGAAAATCACCAGGAGCTTCCGGTGGCAGACCTGGCAGCCAGTTTTCAGGCTGCGGTTGTGGATACTCTTTTAACGAAAACGCTGGCCGCCGCACGGAAATATAATGCCAGACAAATCCTGGTGGCAGGTGGTGTTTCCGCCAATCGGGCATTACGAGCGGCTTTTACCGGTCAAGCGGAGTTCCAGGTGCATATCCCGCAGTTCTCATTATGCACGGACAACGCGGGCATGATCGGCGCAGCTGGATATTACCGCTTCATTGCCGGTCACACCAGTTCGCTGGATATGGACGCGCGTCCGGTCTGGCCGCTCTCTTCGCTGTGAAACTTTCCCGGGGAGGTTGCATCTAATGAATAGTGTCTCTGATAAACAGGAAATATCCATCGAAAAGTTGCGTGCGGGTGAGCGGGCAGAACTCGCCCAACTGGTGGACAAGTTTTCAAATCCTGTTTATCGCATTGCCATGAACATCCTGAAATCTGAGCAGGATGCTGAGGATGTGATCCAGGAGACCTTCATCAAGGTCTTCCATAGTATTAAGGCGTTTGAAGGGCGCTCCAGCCTTACCACCTGGATCTATCGGATTGCGGTGAACGAAGCATTGATGATGATCCGCAAACGCAAGGGTATCCAGGTGTCGATTGATGAAGATGCGGAGGATGATGAAGGAGTCGCAGCACCGCATGAAATTGAAGACTGGTGCTGTCTGCCAGAAAAGGAATTTATGAATGCTGAGTTCCGTGAGCAGATGGATGGGGCCATAGGATCGCTACCGCAGAAGCTGCGCATCGTCTTCCAACTTCGGGATATGGAAGACCTCTCCATTCGCGAAACGGCTGAAGTGCTAGGATTATCAGAGTCCGCGGTAAAAACCAGGCTCCTGCGAGCCAGGCTAATCCTCCGCGAAAAACTCACCCATTATTTTCACGAGCGGCAACCCGGGTAAGGTGTCCTATGGAACATTCAAATTGTAGTGATCTGCTAAGATCGATTGGTGATTACCTGGATGGAGATCTCCAGCCGGAGTTGTGTATCCAATTGGAAGAGCATATCCGCGGCTGTGAGAAATGCAGGATTGTTGTAGACACCGTGCGGAAGACGATTTCTCTTTATCATGAAGATGCGGTGCATGAATCGATGCCTGAGGAATTGAAAGCACATCTGTTCCGTGAACTGGATTTGCAGGATTACATATCCGGGGGCAGCCAGGAATGAGTAATCAGGAAATTAACCTGGCATACGACAACCTGATGGAGAGCAATATCTCTGCACGGATCGTTGAGGATAATCCGGATTATCGCCTTCACTGCCCGGTTTGCGGATCCACGGAGATGCACTTCGACTGCTACACAAACCTGGTTTGTGGAACTTGTGGATATACAGAATCAGGGTTATTCACCTGATAAAACGATTTTACTGGCGTGCCAGTAACCACTCATCTATTTGAGGAAACAAATGGAAAAATTGCTAAATGACAACATCGCTCAACAAGTGAAAGAAGTTTTCATTGAGGCTTTGTTGCATCCTGTGAAAATTCTGTTTTTTGGCAACCGGGACCGATGTGAATTTTGCGAACCCGCCCTTGCGCTGCTGGAGGAATTAGTCCCGTTGTCTGATAAATTGGCTCTCAGCGTCCATGACATGGAAGATGACCCGATAACCGCACAAAAATACCGGGTGGATAAGACCCCGGGTATTGTTCTTGCTGCCCGTGATGGGGAAACCATCACCGATTACGGGGTGCGTTTCGCTGGAATGCCTTCCGGTCACGAGTTTACATCACTCATCAATTCCATCATCATGGTATCTCAACGTTCAGGCGGACTGGATGAGGCCAGCCGGAAGTTCCTCTCTACGGTGAAAAGCGATGTTATTTTGCAGGTCTTTGTCACCCCCACCTGACCGTATTGCCCGCCAGCCGTGAACCTGGCACATGCTTTTTCCATCGAAAACCAGCATATTCAAGCAGAGATGATCGAAGCCATTGAATTCCCCGACCTGGCTAACACGTTTCGGGTAAACAGCGTCCCGCAGACAACCATCAATGCTGGAGCAGCCACGGTCATCGGAGCCAGCCATCCGAATGAACTTTCTGCTGGCATTAAACAAGCCTTATCAAATAATTAATTATAAATAGGAGAGTTATGGAAGCAAAAGTAATCTGGAAATCATCCGGACTGGCGTTTAATGGCACTGCGGATAGCGGACATTTCATTGCCCTGGGTGGACATGACGAGATTGGAACCCCAAACGACGGTTTCAGACCAGTGGAACTGCTGGCAGTGGGACTAGCCGGCTGTACCGCCATGGATGTGATCTCGATCCTGCAAAAGAAAAAAGAGAATGTCCTTTCATTTGAAGTGTCTGTACACGCTGATCGGGAGGAAGAATACCCCAAGGTCTTCACACAAGCGGAAATCCTTTACCATATAACCGGTTCAGGTATCAATCCGGCTTCCGTGGAGCGGGCAATTGAACTTTCCAATACGAAGTATTGCCCAGCGTTTGCCATGCTGAGCAAGTCCTTCCCCATTACGGTTAGATACGAAATTACGGAAGTTGAATAGCAGGAGCGGTTGATCCCCGCTCTTTCTTTATCCATCCTGTCGCGAAATCAACTACCGCGCGCTGGGAGAAAAGATAACAGTTGGCTGCCCCAACCTTAAAAGGTGTTACCTTCTCCTCAAGACAGAAATCATCACCGATCTTCACAAAATCACTGGCATCGTAATCGATATCCTTGTATTCCACCCACTTGCGTTCTCCATTAATAAATACCGGAGACCCTTGGGTAACAATTTTATTACTGTTCGCGCGGGCTTCAGAAAGGTGGAAAGAAGTATTGTTGCCAAATCCAACCCCTAGAAGCAACACTTTCCCACCCAGGTCGTAAACCCTTGCCAGGGGGGATGCTTCACCCAGGGCATAATCGAGCAGGTGTCCCGCGATTACCAACTCTGCGTGCTTTCCCCAGGCAGCAAATGATAGAGCCGGATGTTCACTGCGCAGCACCCCGGGCATGCTCCTGAATACTTCTACAATCTGTCCCATCGCACTGGTGGGAGTATATTGCGGGTTAAATGCCGGCATCGTATCACGGATGATCTGCCACCAGCTCTCCGGTACTGGTGGGTTCTGCCATTCAGCGGGATCCGTCAGGTCGCCAGAATGGGTGGGCATAACCAGGGTGCCATCAGGGGTAAGCGCATCCATCAGGGCCTGGACAACAGCCACCGCCCCGCCTGAAACCCAACCGAGTTGACTCAAAGAGGAATGCACCAGCAAAACATCTCCCGGTACGATTCCGTGTATAAAAAAGGAAAGCCGGAGGTTATCTTGGGTATTCGGGAACGCCACCTTAGGAATGGTTGCGTCTATGGTTCGGGTCATTTACTTCCTGTTTCCAACTGGGTTCTGGCATCTGAACTGGTGCTGGCGATTACTGTGCGGGAAAAGCGAGTGAGGGTGCCTTTGTAAGCGATGCCATCTGAATGGGGAATCCAGCCTTCCAGATTGAATGGCAGAGGGCTGTCCGCTTCGATCCATTCACCATTGTATTTACGAGCAATGTGGACATGCGTTCCGGTGGCATTTCCCCGTTCACACGAAGGATGCCCAACCACATCCCCGGCTTTGACATGTTTCCCCTGGGAAGCAGCATCATATCGGGAGAGATGCAGGTAAAGCACTACCCAGCCAGTGCGCTCATCACCATCTTCGTCCAGGTCTAAAATGGTCAACCCGAGCTCCGTTCGCGAGAGCACGCCATCTGCGACCGCGGTCACCCATTCTATTGAGGGCGCACAGCCACCTTTTTCGGCTGGCGGGGCAAAATCCAGGGCGGACCAGGGTTGATTGTTGCCCCAGGTAGGGTGAGGTGCCCCGGTATAAGACCATACTTTCCCGGGGGTAAAAGGCAGCTGCATTTCCGGTTGGGTCAGGCTACCGGGAATCAGTTCAACCATTTCAACAGGAATACCGCTAAAAAGAGACTCATACGTGGCAATGAGACCGATGCTGGTGATGGCTTCAGTGTAATTTGCAGGGGTTTCAATAAGGGAGAAATAGTTCTGGAGCGCCACCGTCCCTGCGTTCAGCCAGGGGTCAAAGCGCACGAGGCTGCCATCCTGTAATTCAGTGGAAAGTACTTTCCCGGAACGCCAGCCATAATACCCGGCATTCAAAGTATCCGCAGCGATCAGCAATTGTAAATATAGGTTCTCCTGGTACAACTCTTTGAAACCTAATGCATATTTATCTATATCAACAGGGGCAGAAGGCCTGGTGAGCGCACCGGTCTGATATTCCAGCAAAGCCAGCAACAACCGCGGACTGACACTATAGCTCATCCCTATGTAATCCACCAGTTCACCGCCGGTGCGCCATCCCCCGTAAGCCCATACCCGGTAAGATTTCAGCCATCCTGGTTTTTCTGCCACAAACTCCCTGGCATTAAAGCCGATCTGAGCTGGTCCATTAACAAACAGGTAATCCGGCAGGATTTTATAAGATGATCCCCATAAAGGCAGGAAATAAATGGGAATTTTCAAAGGCAAACCTGGTGGCAGCGTGGTGGTTACCTGGGGCAGAACCGGGTTGGCTTCCAATATCTCATTTGCGGTGGTGTTGAACCGGGCTGCCAGGGCGGTCACAGTATCGCCATCCTGCGCGGTGTAATCCACCAGTTCACCGGGGTCGAAGGATTCGCGGGTGGGCAACGGGGTGGGGCTTTCCTGTATCACAGGTTCAATGGCTGGTGTACCTTGCCCGACATCCACGGGCGAGATAGGCGCACAAGCGGACAGGAGCAGAGCCAGGGCTAAAGTCAGCGAGATGGCGCGGAGAGACAGGGTATGACTAAAACTGGCGCAAGATATTTTGAATTTGAGTTTATTTCCAAGCATCGGAAATAATTGTAACCGAGTTCCCCTATTCCTGCCCTGGTTCATCCCTGAATATGTAGGTGTCGGCGGTTGCACACGTGCAGGCGTCAACAGTATTATCGTCCCTGGTAAGCGTACCTTTATATTCTTTTTCTGCTGCATGAGCAATCCAACCATCCATGTCAAAAGGCAGCGGACCACCAGCCAGGATCCATTCGCCATTGTATTTACGGGCAAAATGGAAGTGTGTCCCGGTGGAAACACCGCCTTCGCAGGAGGGATGCCCAAGCCGTTCACCTTGATCCAGCCATTGACCTACTACAGGGCGATCTTCGGTGGCAATATGCATGTAGAACAGGTTCCAACCGGTTTGCTCGTTGCCATCGCCATCCAGATCCAGCACTACCACGCCGCCACCAGACCGAGCCACCACACCCGAAGCGGCAGCCAGCACCCATTCGTCCGATTTCGAGCAGCCTCCGGCTCCGGATGGAGCAAAATCCAATGCTGCCCTTGCGCCCAACTTACCCCAGGCAGAATGTGGCCCCCCGGTATATGCCCACTCAACACCCGGCTCAATCGGGAGGATCAAATCGGGTTGGGCGAGTATGGATGGGAAGATTGGTTCATAGACTACAGCCTTTAGCCAGGGATCGCCAAACATGCTCACATGCATGGCAGGAAAGCCCGAAGCCGCAAACAGCGAGGCGTCAAAGGAACCCTGGTCATACATCTGCGCGAACAGGTATTCAAGGGCAAATGTCCCGGCATTGATCTCCGGGGCTGCCCGCAGGTTGGATCCATCTTTGAAGGAGATGGTGGTCAGCGTACCTTCACGCCAGGCATAATAGCTATACGACATCTGGGTGACTGCCCAGGTCAGTTGTGCATGTAAGCCTTTCTTATATTCTTCCACATGTCCCATGGGATAGTCTATGGCTGTCTGATTTGCTGGTTGTCCGTAAACCCAGTTACTCTGGTATTGCAGCAGAGAGAGTAAAAGGCGCGGATTGATAGAATTATCAATGGCAACTTTGCGAATGATACCAGCGCCGCTCAACCAACCCGAGCTGTTCAGATACTGACGGTAAGTGGCCAGGTACCCACCTGCGTTCACCACGAAAGCGTTGATATCAAAATCAATGGCGGAGGGGGAATAAATGAGTTCGCTATCCGGCATCAGCTTCTGGTTGGATGCGGTTTGCATGTTCACCGGTGGGATGAGTAACAGCAGGTTGGGATCAAGGAAACCGGATTGATTCAACATGGTTGCGGAAACGATCTCGCTCGGCTGAGCATCAAAGCGGGTGGCAACTGCTGATAGGGTATCACCTGCCTGGGTGTAGTACATCACAGGCGGCACAGTCGTATAGGACGGCTGAACAATGGCGTTTTCAGACGACAAATTCACCAGTAGATCCTGGGGGGTTAAGGGTTTTTCCCCGTCAATTTCGGGCTTTGGAGCACATCCGGTTTCACAGACCGGCGCATCTGCTTGAAAATCAGATACAGTGGCAGGATCAACCATGGGTAGAGGTTTTACACCCCGGGAAGTTTCCATTGAAGTTGAGGCGGAGACGACGACTGGCAATACTGAAGCCGGAAGAGCTCCGACAACACTCAAAGCGGGTTGGGGAATGTCTCTCAGGGCGACGTAATCGTTACTGCAACCAGTGATTGAAAAAACCAAAATGACGATAAGTGCGCTGAACGTGATCCGCTGCGCTTTGTTAGCGCTGGATCTGGTTTTCTTCCCTTTTACCGTTCCATGCCTCAATTGATACGCCATTTTTATCCAAATAACCGTTATAAATTTGCCCGTCTCCGCTGGAAATCCATCCATCCAGGTCATATGGCAGAATACCATCAGCTGATACCCATATCCCGTTGTAACGCCTGGCCAGATGAAGGTGAGTGCCGTTCGAGACATCTCCCTCACAGGATGGGTGGCCAAGCCGTTCACCAGCTGACACGATACTGCCTGCGGGTATGCGGTCTTTGGAAGATAGATGCAAGTATAGTACCGACCAACCGGTTTGCACGTACCCATCCCCCTCCAGGTCGACGACCACAATTCCATTTTCAGATTTGGTTACAATACCACCCGCAACTGCTGTAACCCAGGCATCGCTTTCCACACAGCCAGCCTGCTCGCCAGGCGGGGCAAAATCCAACGCGGACCAGGCGGAGCCATCTCCATATCCCGGGTGCGGACCGCCAGTGAAGGACCAGGGCACACCGGACTCGAATGGTAGTTGAAATTCCGGTTGAGCTAAACCTGGCGGAATAAGATTCTCGAGCGTATTATCAAAGGGGTAACCAAATAGCTCCATGTAGGTTCGAAAGATACCCGCCTGGCTCACGGACATGAGCCAATCATCTTCTGTATAAAGAGTAGCCATTAATTGCTGCACACCGGCTGTACCGGCGTTGATCGTTCCCTCCACCGGGAAGATGGCGCCATCCGCCAGCAACCAGGCTGGCACCGCGTTGACCTTCCACAGGTAAAAACCCCGATTCAACTGGTTGGCGGCAAAGGTCAGCTGTTTGTATAAACCGCTGCGTTCCTGGTCATAATAGCCCAGTGGATACTGCTGAAGGACCATATCAATGTTCCTGGATCGCACCCAGCCGCCGGTGTATTCCAATACTGACAGCAGCAGGCGGGGGTTGACAGAGAAATCCTCCGCCACTTTCTGGATGATCTGCGCACCGCTCAGGGTTTTGCCATCCACCTTTTCGCTGTATGTGGCAAGGTAGCCACCGTGAGACTGAATGAAAGCTGGCAGATCCAGGGTGATGCTGTAAGGACCATAGACCAGCTCGGAATCGGGGATGATCTTGAAAGCAGGGGATTTGCCGGCAGGTGTGGGCGCGGGGATAAGCAGCTTCTGCCCCACTCCCACGCTATCTGGATTGGTGATCTGGTTCAATTTTGCGATCTCTTCGTAGGATACGGAGTAAAGATTGCCGATGATGGCCAGTGTATCGCCAGACTGGACGGTGTATTCCTCCGGGTCCTGGCGCAGGGTGGGCACGGTGCGGGGTGCATCCGGGGTGGGGGTGAGGATGGGAGTCCCCGGAACGCGGGTGGCGGGGATATACCAGGGCAGTGTCGGGGTGGGGGTCAGCAGGCAGCTACCGGTCAGGTCTACACCAGCAGGGCAGGGGGTCTTGATCTTGTCCAGGTTGGATGGATTCCAGGGGGTGGCTGCCGGACCCTGGCGTGAGCAGGCCAGTATCGTGACGCCGAGAATAAGCAAACCCCAGATATACCCTTTTCCCCGCATGGTTGGCTCTTATACCAGCTTATCAGACATGGGCTTGCCAGCCAGCAGGTGCATATGGATGTGGAACACAGTCTGCCCTGCACCAGCGCCGGTATTCACCACCAGGCGGTAACCAGACTGGCTGACTTTTTCCTGCTCTGCGATCAGGCGGGCGGCGGTGAACAGGTGCCCCAACAGGGGCTCATCGGACGCGTCCACATGGTGCACAGAGTCAAAATGTTTTCGGGGCGCGATCAGGATGTGGGTCGGAGCAATCGGGTGGATATCCCTGAAGGCGACTACCTGTTCGTCCTGGTAAACAAATTGCCCGGGAATTTCACCCGCGATGATCTTACAGAAGATGCAGTCTGATGTCATGTTTACCTCATGGATGTGAAATGGGTCCGTAAGTATCCTTACAGACGATATCATAATACAGAAGTTCCGTATCCCGGTTGGCGGCAGCCTCAGCGGCAGCAGCATCACCAATGCTGATGACTTCAGTCAGGCGGTAGTCGGCATCCGTGCTCCAGTAGCGCGGCAGCACCAGCAGTGGATCACCCATCCCGCCCTCCGGCAGGCGCATATTATCCTTGGTGTCGCTAAGCGGGACCCAGTTGAACATGACAGGTCCGCGCGGGTTGACGGTGAAACCCAGGCGGTAACCGACTTCACGGGCTATCTCCACTCCGCGTTTTGTAAAACCGCCACCTGGCCAGATGTAGGCAATGGGGGTTACGCCAAAGCGCTCCTGAATGAATGCGATGGACCCAGCAAGCTCGCTGCGGATGTAATCATCGGACGAAAATTCAGTGATAGGAGTATTATGCACCACGCCATGAGCCTGGATGTCCAGGAAACCCTGATTGACCAATTTCTGCAGGGGATCGAAATATTCCAGGGGTGTCGTTGCAATGCTGATCCAGGCCATGGTTACGCTGGACCATTCATACTTTTTCAACAGAGGGACAAAATGGGTCTTGAAGAAATCGGCTTGATGACGGTCGTCTGAAAGCAGCAGCATGGACCGCGCGGGTATCCTGGCATTCTTCTCCAGGAAATCCGCCAATTGGGCAGGGGTGATGGTCATGAATCCCAGCTCAGAGGCGTGCTGCATGGTCAGTTGGTGGTAATCCTGGTTTATCTGGCTGTATCCCAGGGGACCTGAGTCATCAGTGATGGAATGGTACATGATCACCATCACCACAGTGCCGGGAGCACTATTGTTGGGATCCCATTTCAGCTTCAGATACTGGCATGTGTCTTCAATGTAAGTGTGCGGGGTATCCAACGGGTTCAGCACAGAGGATTGGAAGGTGCCCGGCAAGGAAGGCGGCGTGCGGATGGGGGTGGGTGTGGGCGTCAGCGTAGGTGTGCTGGTGGCAGTCGGTGGAATGAGGGTGCTGGTCAATGTTGGCGCAATCGTGGCTGTGGGTTGTGGAGCCAACCCGGAGCAGCCGGAAAGGGCAGACATCAATATTATTAGAACCATTTTTACAGTTACAGTATTTCTCATATCACTCCAAAGATTTCATTATCCAATTACTGTGTCCATTTATCATTCGGGTGCATGCCGGTGGTCAGGTTTTCCAGGCTGTAGCCTTTGCGAACGAGCTCCCGAACGATCACATCCGCTTCGGAGACATCGAAACGCCGGTTGGCGTGACTGAGCACGATGGAGCCATTTTTTACGCGATCGATAACGTTGTGGGTGGTAACCAATGGCGAGCCTTCGTTTTCATAAGATCCCCCTGATTCCAGCGACCAGAGCACATGCTGCATACCCCAGCCGGCAGCCAGGTCGCGGATACGATGATTGCGGTCGCCATAGGGGGCACGGAAGTAGCGCACCCGGTAGCCGGGCAGGATCTCAGCGACCTTGGTAAAAAACTTTCCAAACTGCTCGTGGATATTCTGATCGGTCAGCGAGGTATAAGCGCTGTCGTGGATCCAACCGTGACAGCCCAGGTCATGCCCTTCCGCAATGAGGCGCGGCAGGGTGGCACGGCAACTCTCCAGGTCAATACCGATAAAGAAGAATGAACATTTAAGGCTGTATTCCCGGTACACATCCAGCAGGTGCGCCAGGCGTTCATCATCCAGGATGTCATCGTAGGTCATCATCACCACCTTGCGGGTGGTATCGCCTTCAATCAACTCGTGGGATGCCAGGAAGCGCTGCTCATCCTCCGGGATGACCGGCCGGGGAGCGGGAACGACCGTGGGGGTGGCTTTCATGGCGGCAGAGGCTTTATTATCAGTTGTAGGCGCAGCCAGGGCAGAAGTCCGAGACACGAAAGTGAATCCGCTGGCTGCCGCAGCCGTGCCGATCCATTTGATGAAGTTCCTGCGGGTGAGTTTATCCTGCATAGGTTCATTTTACCCTATCCGTACCTGGTATTGGGGAGATGTCAAGGCATGGTATAATTTTGTTCGCTCGGGGTGTGGCTCAGTCCGGCTAGAGCACGCGGTTCGGGACCGCGAGATCGAGGGTTCAAATCCCTCCGCCCCGACAATTTTATTGTTTTTTAAGGATCAAATTGTTACAATTAATTGTTCCAATTTGGTCTTTAATTTATTCTGAGGAGGATATATGATTAGAAATCCTTCAATGCCACAATCCGCAAGATTACCAAACTTATCTATCCCTAAAAAAGATGCAGAAAATTCAATTCAACAAAGAATTGAAATAGGCAAGAAAATCAGTTCAACACCAGTCAATTCCGAAGAAGAATTACGTAAATACACTTACGAGTTTAATAAATGGAATGACTATAATTATGCGCTCCTTCTAAAAATTGTTGATACAGATTATTTATTGACTATGTATCCACAATCTCATAAAAAATTAGCAACAGTTCTAGTTAATTGGACATATGACTATAAAAGAAAAAAAGATCAGTTTTCTGCTTGTATAGTAAGTTTAGAATCATTTTTACCAATGTTAGATTTATTTACCGAAAATAGCCTATCACCAAAGGACTTGAAACCAAAACAGGAAGAACGAGATTTATCTAAAGTATTTATTGTCCACGGACATGATGATGGTATGAAAAATACTGTTGCAAGGTTTATTGAATCCCTTGGCATGCAACCAATTATTTTGCATGAGCAGGTTAGTGAAAGTCAAACAATAATTGAAAAAATTGAAAGATACTCAGAAGTGGTTTATGCAGTAGTATTATTTTCTCCAGACGACAGACTTGAATCAGATAGTACATATCGTGTTCGACAAAATGTATTAATTGAACTTGGTTTATTTATCGGTAAACTTGGCAGAAAAAAAATATGTGTTCTTAAAAAAGGTGAACTTGATCTTCCATCTGATTTACATGGATTGATTTGGATAGATTTTGACGTGGCTGATGGTTGGAAGCATAAACTAACAAATGAAATAAATGCTTCCGGTTTAAAAATAGACCCCGGATTATTGCTTGGTTCCTAAAATAATATTTCTAACGTTATTTTGTGATAATTTACTATAGTACTTGAATGTCGTTCCAGGATCTTCATGCCCCATATTTTGACAGTATGCTTGAAATTCCTCATAATTCTTAGCGTGTTTTACCGCGTAGACACCATGGCCTCGTCTTAGTTTATGTGATGATCTATATTCGATATTCACCAATTCACAAAGTTTTTTTAATCCCCTTCTAAAGCTTTTTCTTCTTGATTCACTTTGAGATAGTCCGAGATTTGAAGACCATCTTAAACCATCAGTACTCAGATTAGGATACCAAAGATCTGATGGTCTTAATTCTTTTCTTACTAGTTGATCCCAATCTTTTACGATAACAACTAATGTTTCAATAGGGAGTAAAGTAGTCTCAGCAGACTTATTATTCTTGGTTCTCATTCCTTCTTGAGGTAATTGAAAAACGGTCATTCCAGCAATATCAACGCAACTTATTGGAAGTGTCATAAATGCAGTAATTCTCATTCCTGTGATATACATCAGTGCTAGTGCTGCCCGATCTCTTTTATCAATTAAGGTTACAGGCTCGAAATCACATAGTAATAATACTTCCTCAAGCGAGTAATACTTCCTATCTTCAAGTCCGATTAGATTTCTCCGAGCTCTTGAAATGCGTAATGTATCAATCCATTTGTCACTTGCTTTTTTATACTCTGGTCCTAAGTACAACTTAGCCCAACGATAAAACTCTTGCACTTCAAGACAATTCCTAGTATTCGTAATAGGTGATAATGGTTTATTCTTCCCGTCATTCCTAGCTTTCATTAAATAGTTTGGAAATGTAAGAAGAAGTTTTTCAACATCAAAAAAACGAGTAGGACCAGCCCATTCAAGAAGATGTCTTAAATATGCCCACTTCCTCTTAATGGTCTCTTTGCTACATTGCTTGATACGCTCCTGATAATCAAGATATGCCTTTACATCATGAAAATTCCCCCGTTATCCTTAATTAAGGACTGAATGTATATATAATTAAATTACTCTAATTTTGAAGTTATGCTTAAATTGCTGGGAGGAATCATGGATCATAATGAAATATTATTTTCTAATTATTTCAACCTAAATAAAACACAATCCGAATTGGATTTTGTTGATATTCCGATTAATGGAGATATACACTTATTCATTGATCCTTTTGCTATTTCACAACGTACTGACCCATGGAGTATTAATTGTCACTCAATTCTCGTCTCATATTTTCAACATGTAATTGATAGAATTCGAAGAGGAGATAGATCTGGGGCAATAAATTCATTATCAAACTTAAGTGAACCAAATGAAACAAGATTAGGTTTTTCCAAAGGCAGACCCAAAGGATCAGGGGTTGGATCTTACCAAGCAGAACAATTATTTGCAACGCTATTATCTTCTACAGCAGTTAGGACTGGACTTGTTACATCGATAGAAGAATGTGAACTGATGATCCCGGGAATCAATAGAGATAAAATTTCAGATTTAACTACAAATATTATCCGTAAATTATTAGTCGAGTACACAAATGAGCAATGCGATTTGTTTAACATTCCAACACAAAACGTAGCCTTACACCCTTATTTTTCTATTGATCGTTTATCCTGGGTAAATGGATATCACTCACTACCATTAGTTGAAGGTGATCCAATTCTTTTAGTACCAAAGATTATTGTTCGTTACGACCCATCATATGATCATCAAAAATATTTCCACAACTTCATATTAGATTATTTACAAGCTGAAAACTTATCCGCTGGTTCTAGCTTAGTTCATACATTAAAAAATGGAAGATCTGTTGTATATAAAAAAGATATAGCAGCTAATTTTCCTTGTACAAAGGAGAATATTTACTTATTTAGTAAGGATCATCCAGATGTATTAGCTAGGTATCGACAAGAATTACAACGGATGGAAAATTCTGGAAAATATGACGACATTCTTGAAGAAGATGAATCCAATATCGGCAGAATACTTATAGAAGCCCTGCGTAGCATACCCCCGGGAAATTTGACCGCATCCGATTATCATAATTTAATGTTAGGAATCGTTGAATTTATTTTTTTCCCGAATCTACTTCATCCTGTAAAAGAAAGGGAAATTCACGAGGGTAGGAAAAGAATAGACATACATATGGAGAATGGAGCCAGGTCTGGTATTTTCTTTACTTTTCATCAAATTCGAGATATTCCATGTAGCTACGTTCCTTTTGAGTGTAAGAATTATCAAAGTGACATAGCAAATCCAGAACTTGATCAATTATCAGGTAGATTCTCAATAAATAGAGGTAAAGTTGGTTTTATATGCTGTCGTTCATTCGGCAATCGAAAATTATTCATTTCTAGGTGCCGTGATACCTTTAATGATGGGAGAGGATTAATCATTCCATTAGATGATGATGTGATTATCAACCTATTGGAAAACATAATTAACGGTCAAAGACAAAATAATGAGGATATTCTCAATGAAACTATTAACACAATTTGCATATAACAAACCCTAGGTTTTATCACAACCATTTTACTTCTCTCAGAATAAAATGATGCCTATAATATTTGTATGAAGATTAGGATTAGTATATAAGTCCGTGAGATCGAGGGATTCTTTACACGCCTTCATTCGTCAACCACCCATCCGCCCCGACTAAAAGAATTTCTAAGATGCCCAATAATTATGGAGGATTAATGACTGAGCTAGCAAGGTATAAATGCACATGGGTAAATCAATTATCACTAGACATTAAGACTGAATATATTCAACAAAATGCAAAAGTCGATCTCACCGATGCAGCATCCGCGATTAGTTGCCCAGCTATGATAGCTCAACAATTATGTTCTCAATCAATTCCAATAGCTATTAATACTTGTCATAACCTTTTCCTTATATATAAAGGACAGTACTCATTCCTTAAAATTCACCCAGATTTATCATCTGTTCTAATAAAGATTGAAGAGGTAATTAAAGATAAACATTATATTTATGCACAATTATTTCCAAAACTCAAATTTTTGGGAAATAATGGTGACATAGCCCTTTCTCATTTCACAACCAATTATTCATTCACAATACTAAACAAGGACTTATCGATTTATCATGAAAGAATAAGAACTAGTATTCTTTATTTAATATTTACATACTTTGCAGTAATTGATAGCGAAAATTATTCGGAAAATTCCTGGCCCGATATAAATATTCAAAACGCTGTATCAAAAAGTTATCAAAAATATCGTACAATGTTATGGGGATATTGGATAAGGGAAGATTGGGTTGATAATTCCTTTGATGTAAAACCTGTGATAAAAGACATAGAAAATAGACTTTCTAAATTTCGAATTAATTTTGCAGTGAAAAGTTTCGAATAAAAGAAAGGTTAATATGCCACTTAAAGATTTCTTCAACATTGCGAAAAATGACCCATATAATAAAGCCATGGATAAATGGCGCAGCTTGAAATCATTAAAGCTTTCAGAAAACCAGGACAAGTACATCTCAGTATCATTAGAAGTCATTGAATTATGTAAAAGTGGAATAATAAAGTCGCCTGGTTGGGGAGATCAGTATATTTTATTAGCTAATGCATATTATTCACTCGCCACTGCTTTTCCTGATATTTATGGATATAAGTATCTATTATTAGCAAAAGAAACTATTGATAAATGGAAAACAGATAAAGAGTTGATTAAAAAAGAAAACCAGGTAAATGGATTTACAATGTTAAATCTAATTAATAATGAAATTAAAAATCTTTCTCAAGGAATATTTAACCAACTCACTGATAATTTTCTAAAGAATAATTATTCAAAATCAAGTGTTTTACCTGAGGAGCCAAATGATAGTAAAGAATCTGATGGTCAAGTACAAAAAGTTCTGAAAGATGTAATTAATTATAATGACTCCATATTGGATTTTTCACCTTCGGGAAGAGCTACCATGACGGATTATTGTAATAATTGTTTAAAAATTCTTAATAGTTATAAAACTCTGTTTGACCTCATACCAGAACTACATACAAATCTTCAGGGATATGTAAAAAAAGATTCCGAAGTCTATTCCGAATTCTCATTAAATATTAAGAAGAATTTGTCTTTATTACAAGAGTGGTTATCATTACTTGTTGATATAACTGAGCCAGATGAGATGCCCGGATCTTCTGCTATCCTCTTTCGTATAATGCAACTTGAAGGTCTAACTAATTCTTTTGCAGAAATATATACGAAGTTTGTAGATACCCTGAATTTAGATTTATATAATTCTGCTACACCAATTATCGAAGAAATTCCTAAAATGTTGGACAAAACATTCAGCGAAATACAAAAAGTGATGAAGCAAATAGAATAGAAAGTTTCATTAATATAAATATTAACTATGATCAAGTTTTGAGATCCAGCAGAATTTTGAATAAGCACGATGATCTATGGTTTGTTTATATAAGAATTATTGCATAAGTCCGCGAAATCGGTGATTCAAAACCATTTATATAATTCCAAAAGTAGTTATTTATAAACCAAATATAAAATAAATATTATTTGTCGATGAGAAAGGAAGAAATGGACTTTAATACAGTAGGAAGTATAGTGGCAATTATTATTGGTCTAATGGCTTTGGGAGTTTCAGTTTGGCTGGGAATTGAAACAAGAAATAATTATCGATTATCCGTTACACCAAAAATATCATTTGATGTAAATTGGACATCAGTTTCCGAAACACCTGGGATATCTATAAGGAATAGAGGTATAGGTCCAGCAATTATAAAATATATTGAAATTGTGTATGACAATCTAATATACAAGAATACACAAAACTTTCAAGATTTAATAAGTACCATAAATATTAAATGCGAAGATGCAGGGATTAAGGAGTTTATTTTTTGTACCCCTGATTTTAACGAAACATTATCAGCAGGTGAAATTCTTCCATTTATTTATTTGAATATTAATGATAGTAAAGATATTAATAGAATTATTGCCTTTCATTCAGTTCTTAATGGCACTAAGATAAAAATTGAATATGAATCTATTTATGGAGAAATATTTTTCAAAGAAGATGTAATTACATAGGAATACACAAAAGAATATAAAAATATATTTAAGCATAAATGATCTATGAAATATTCCATTTGATTGTCATAAATGATGTTAACAAAAGCAACTATTTTTCTGTCTTGAAAAAGGTATCAATATGAAATATCCTAATCCCCGAAAATATAGGTCAATTATTGGTGTAATCATTATCAGTATAGTGGCTGTTATTCCCATATTCTTTTTCCTTTACCATTTGGGCAACCCAGTATTTATAGAAAATGCTATGGGAAATTGGTTTGCCACTATGATTGGAGTACTGATTGGAATTTTAATCGCTATGGAAATTAACAGATTGCAACAAGAAAATCAGGAGGAAAATGAAAGAAAAGTTCGAGAAAAGAATGAAATGGAACACAAGGTCAAAATTCTTAGGTTATTAAAAAAAGAATTGGAATATAATCATTCTGCTTTATTAGAACGACAATCAGAAAAAGATGGTGAACTCCAGAGGGAAGTTTTCGTCAATAGATTGAAAGATGAGTTATGGAACGCTTTCTCGGATGGTGGTGAATTGCAATGGATTAATGATTTACAATTGCTAGATGTTTTATCTACAGCATATTATTACATTCGAATAATAATCTTCCTTGAAGAGAAATATTTTGACTCGGTACATTATCCAGGACTAAGAATTCAAGGAAAAATAGTGGACAATATTCGGGGGTATTTGGTAAAAAGCGATCCTAATGCGCTTGAAAGTATTACTAAAGCCCTTCAAGAAATTGATAAAAGCTTAGCCTGATTGGATGCATACTATATTTCGTTTGGTCACAGTTGAGTTATTAAATCTGTATATCATTCGGAGTTGTTGTTATCTCCATTAGGTTCCAGGTTCTTTTTCTATTGAACTATAAGGAAAATTGTAGCCAAACAAGAAGTTAACATTAGTGTACATGATTCTATGCCCTGATTGACCGTTATAACTGTGTGATTCTTAGGATTTTTATATTAGTCCGCGAGATCGAGGGTTCAAATCCCTCCGCCCCGACAAAAATAAAATCCTAAAGGTTTCGAAAACCTTTAGGATTTTTCATTCTACAACCAGGTGAAGTCAACTTCCTAAAACGGGGGTTCGGTTCGATCCCGCCCTACTGCTATAATGGAAGAAAACATTCACAGAAGAGGCAACCCATGCATGGTAGAGGTAAAGGCGGAATGAAAAGCTTGATCGCGGCTACGGATGAAAAACCGAAGGTGACGCTTCCGCTGCTGAAACGGGTATTGAAGTATGCCCTGCCTTACCGGATTCTGATTGTTGCAACGCTGGTGTTGATCCTGGCGCAGACGGCTGTCACAGTGATCAATCCGCTCATCATGCGCGACCTGATAGATCAAACCGTTCCCCAGAAGAACATTCAACGCCTGATACTGTTAGCTTTCGCCTTGCTGCTCATACCCGTAATAAATGGCGGCTTCAATGTTCTGCTGCGGCGGCTCACTGCCAGGGTGGGCGAGGGTGTCATTTATGACCTGCGGGTTTCGTTGTATGCCGCTTTGCAGCGCATGTCCCTGCGTTTCTTTACGAATACAAAGGTCGGCGAGTTGATGAGCCGCCTGAACAATGACGTCATCGGTGCGCAAAATGCGATCAGCAATACCATTGTCGGCATCATCACGAATATCGTCCAGGGGGTCGTAATCCTGATGGTCATGCTCAGCCTGGAATGGCGCCTGACCCTGATCAGCATTGTCATCCTGCCGCTCTTTGTCATCGCTGCCCGGCTGATGGGCACCCGTTTACGGGATATTGCCCGCAAGCAGATGCAAGCCAACGCGCACATCAACGCCCTGATGGGTGAGACGCTGAATATCGGTGGAGCGCTGCTGGTCAAATTGTTCGGGCGGACAGCCTTTGAGTTGGACCGCTTTAGCCAGCGGGCAGCATCTGTCCGCGGCCTGGGTGTCCAGCGGGCTTTCATGGGCTCAATTTTTATCACCATTGTCGGCCTGCTCACTGCGGTGGGTACTGCAATCGTGTATGGACTCGGTGGTTATTATGTGATCCAAGGCCAGTTCACCATTGGTACCATTGTCGCATTAGGCGCTTACCTGGGAACGCTCTATGGTGCGCTGCAGGGACTTGCCAATGCCCCGGTCGAATTTGCCACATCCATGGTTAGCTTTGAACGGGTATTTGAAGTCATCGATCTGCCCGTGGATATCCCTGAAAAAGAATTGGCTGTTGAACTAAAAGATATCAAAGGGGAGATCAGTTTTGAGGATGTCACGTTTGTCTATGAAACCGGCGATGAAGTCCTGTTGAGCGATGTTCGCCGGTATGGAAGCATCGAGAATGTTACGAATGTACTCTCAGGTCCCCGGGATTCAGCGGATGTGGAAGACGTGGCAGTCCGCAGCCAGGCACGCGGCAATGCGTTGGAGCAGGTCACTTTCCGGGTGGAACCCGGGCAGCTCGTTGCGTTGGTTGGCCCAAGCGGCGCCGGAAAAACCACCCTCACCTATCTGATTCCGCGCCTGTATGATCCTACGAGTGGAATCATACGCATCGACGGTCATGATCTGAAGGATGTGACCCTCACATCCCTATCCAGGCAGATCGGCATGGTCACCCAGGAAACTTATTTGTTCCACGACACGATTCGCACCAATCTTCAATATGCGAATCTAGTTGCAACTCGATCAGAAATGGAAGGAGCCTGCCGGGTAGCCAATATCCACCATTTTATTAGCGAGCTGCCAGATGGTTATGATACCGTGGTGGGTGAACGCGGTTACCGGTTAAGCGGCGGGGAAAAGCAGCGTATAGCGCTCGCGCGGGTCATTCTTAAAGACCCGAAGATCCTGGTGTTGGATGAAGCCACCAGCAGCCTGGATAGCGAATCCGAAAAGCTCATCCAGGAGGCATTGAAGCGGGTGATGGCTCAGCGGACCAGTATTGTCATCGCGCACCGGTTGAGCACCATCCTGGCCGCAGACCAGATACTGGTGATCGATCACGGCATGATCGTGGAAAGGGGTGTGCACGCGGAATTGGTAGCGCAAAAAGGGCTGTATGCGCAACTTTATCACACCCAATTCAGAAGAGCGAAGGATGGGGGGGATTTGCTCGATATTTGAGCGGGCGGCGATCAGATTGCAGGGAATTACACAGAGGCCTTTCGCTGCACTCAGGACGACAGATGATTCGTCAGAGAAGGAAATAATCATTGTCGGTTCTCAGCGTCCCCGCTGAGAACTAAGATAAAGGCGGGAAACCTCTGCACATATTACGCTTATAATATTCATATACCCGTTACCCAGGAGCGCCCATGTCCATCACCAAAGAAACGGCTCTCGCCTACCACAAGCTGAACGGCATCCCCGGCAAGCTGACCATCCAGTCCAGCAAGCCACTGGAAACGCAGGAGCAGCTTGGGTTGGCTTACACACCTGGTGTGGCCTACCCGGTGCTGGAGATCGAGCAGAACCCGGAGATGGCTTATGAATACACCAGCAAAGGCAACCTGGTGGCAGTCATCACGAATGGCACCGCCATCCTGGGGCTGGGTAACCGCGGCGCCCTCGCCAGCAAGCCGGTTATGGAAGGCAAAGCCGTGCTTTTCAAGCAATTTGCCGGACTGGATAGCATTGACATTGAAGTGGATACCCTTGACCCGGAAGAGATGGTGAAGATCGTGGCTGCCATTTCCCCTTCTTTTGGCGGCATCAACCTGGAAGATATCCGCTCACCCGAGTGTTTCTACATCGAGCGTAAGCTGATCGAGCTGCTGGATATCCCCGTCTTTCATGATGACCAGCATGGCACGGCCATCATCCTGGGTGCGGCTTTGATCAACGCGCTGGAGATCACCGGCAAAAAACTGGACGAGATCAAGGTGGTGTTTTCCGGGGCAGGGGCAGCAGCGCTCGCTTCCGCCGGACACCTGGTGAAAATGGGCGTACCGCGTGAGAATATCTGGATGTGTGACCTGTATGGATTGGTATACCAAGGCCGCAAAGCAGAAATGTTTCCAGAAAAAGAGCTTTTTACGCAAGGAGATAAACCGGGAAGCCTTGCGGAAGTACTAGAAGGCGCGGATATCCTTATCGGACTTTCTGCGGCTAATATTGTCACCGTTGATATGCTTAAGCGAATGCGCTCAAAGCCGGTCATTTTCGCCATGGCCAATCCCGACCCGGAAATCAGCTATGAGCTGGCCAGGTCCGCCCGCCCGGACGCGATCGTTGGCACCGGGCGATCAGACTATCCCAACCAGGTGAACAATCTGTTGGGTTTCCCGTTCATTTTCCGCGGGGCGATGGATACCCGTGCCCGGTTGATAAATGATGAGATGAAGATGGCAGCCAGCCGTGCGATCGCCGCCTTGGCTCGTGAGCCAGTCACCCCACAGGTGTTGCAGGCTTACGGGCTGGGCCATCTGGAGTTTGGCACGGATTACGTTGTGCCAAAGCCGCTGGATAGACGGGTTTGTTCACGGGTGGCGCCGGCAGTGGCAGAAGCAGCCATCACCAGCGGCGCTGCCCGGCTGGCGCTTGATCTGGCTGCCTACCGCGATAGGTTGGCGGCGCGTTTTGGCAGGTGAGATATGCTGGATATTACGCAAAAACTTGTCGAACTTATCCGCCTGGCGTCCACCAGCCTGCCGGACTGGGTGGAAAACCGGCTGCGAGCCGCACGGGAAACCGAGCTTCCCGGGTCGCCAGCTTGGAATGCGCTGGATGCCATCTCACGCAATGTGGGACTCAGCCGCCAAAATAGCACGCCCATCTGCCAGGATACCGGCACGCCTTCCTTTTATATCCAGCAACCAGTCGACTGGCCGCAGGCTGGGTTGACCCAACAGGTACGAGCAGCAGTGACACAAGCTACCCATCTGGGTTATTTGCGCCCCAACGCTATTGATCCGCTAACAGGGGTAAACAGCGGCGATAACCAGGGAGGCGAGACCTTTCCGGAGCTGCATTTCAGGCAGGCGGATGGCAGCCGTCTGGTGATTGACCTGCTCTTAAAAGGCGGCGGATGCGAGAATGTCAGCGCGCAGTATTCCCTGCCGGACACCCGGTTAGGTGCAAAAAGGGATTTGGAGGGAGTGCGCCGGGTGGTGCTGGATGCAGTCTTTCAGGCGCAGGGGCAGGGGTGCGCACCCGGTTTTCTGGGGGTGGCCATCGGGGGTGACCGGGCTGGGTCTTACGCAATCGCCAAACAAGCCCTGCTGGACTGGCCGGATGTTGTGAACCCGAATACTGAGCTGGCAGCATTGGAAGACGGCATCACTGGTGAAGCGAATGATCTGGGTATCGGGCCGATGGGGTTTGGCGGGAAGACCACCCTATTAGGAACGCGAATCCGCGCCGCTGCCAGGCTGCCGGCTTCCTACTTTGTATCCGTCTCTTACATGTGCTGGGCTTTTCGCCACCGGCGCATGGTGATTGAAAACGGACAGGTTTCGTACGAGTAGCACATGGAGAAAAGATTAACACTGCCGCTAACTGACCATGACATCCTGGGCTTGCAGGCCGGGGATGCGGTCTTGCTGACTGGGACGATAGTTACTGCCCGTGATCGGGCGCATCAGTGGTTGATGGATTCATTCATCCAACCGATAACGATTCCAGACCAGGCAGATCTGGCAGCTTTGGATCATTTGAAGTCTTACCTGGATCACGGCGTAATCTACCACTGCGGACCCGTGGTACGGACCTATCCGGATGGCAGCTACAAGGTCACCGCTGCCGGGCCAACCACCAGCCTTCGGCAGGAGTTGTATACGGCGGAAGTGATGCATTTCTTTCATTTAAAGGGGGTGATTGGCAAGGGCGGCATGGGCGAACGCACCTTGCAAGCCTGCCAGGATGAGCGGGCTGTCTATTTTCACGCCGTAGGCGGCGCTGCCTCCCTGCTGGCTACCAGCGTGAGACGGGTGCTGGGGGTATACCAGCTTGAGTTTGGCATGCCTGAAGCCCTGTGGGTTCTGGAAGTAAAAGACTTTCCAGTGATTGTTACCATGGACGCACATGGAAACAACCTGCATGCCAGTATCAAGGCCATATCCTCTGCAGCTCTCCAGAGATTGTATAATAAAAAATCATAACTTATAACCTATGTTGGAGTAAATGAATGGATAACAAGAGTGTAGGCAAAAAATTAACTTTTCTGGATCGTTACCTGACCCTGTGGATCTTCCTGGGAATGGCTATCGGGGTGGGGTTGGGGTATTTATTCCCGGCACAGGTGGATGCGCTCAACAAGAATGTCTCCGTAGGCACCACCAACATTCCCATTGCCATTGGACTGATCCTGATGATGTATCCGCCTCTGGCCAAGGTTCATTATGATGAACTTGGCAAAGTGTTCCGCAACTGGAAGGTGCTGGGCCTGTCGTTAATCCAGAACTGGGTCATCGGCCCGATCCTGATGTTCCTGTTGGCGATCATTTTCCTGCGCGGTTACCCGGAATACATGGCGGGTGTGATCATGATCGGCCTGGCGCGCTGCATTGCAATGGTCATTGTGTGGAATGAGCTGGCCAAAGGTGATACTGATTACGCTGCCGGGCTGGTGGCATTTAACAGCATCTTCCAGGTACTGTTCTACAGTGTTTATGCTTATGTGTTCATCACCGTGCTTCCAACCTGGTTTGGCATGGAAGGTGTTGCCGTGCAGGTCACCATTGGCGAGATTGCCAAATCGGTGTTCATCTATCTGGGCATCCCATTTATTGCTGGATTTATCACCAACCGAATTCTGATTAAAATAAAAGACAAAGAATGGTATTACCATAAATTCATCCCGCGAATCAGTCCAGTCACTTTGATCGCGCTACTGTTCACCATTCTGGCCATGTTTTCCTTGAAGGGCAACCTGATTGTGACCATCCCAATGGATGTAGTCCGCATTGCCATTCCACTGCTGATCTACTTCGTAACCATGTTCCTGGTCAGTTTCCTCATGGGCAAGGCGATCGGCGCAGATTACAAACAAACCACGACCCTAGCCTTCACTGCCGCTTCCAACAACTTTGAGCTGGCAATCGCCGTTGCTGTGGCTGTGTTCGGGTTGGGATCCGGGCAAGCGTTTGCCGCGGTGGTTGGTCCACTCGTGGAAGTGCCCGTGATGATCGGTTTGGTGAATGTGGCATTTTGGTTAAAACGTAAATTGTTCCAGGTTGGATAGTAAGGGTTTACTTCATAGAAGCTTGAAATAATATTAATATTATCTTTGTTATGTAACGTTATAGAATTCCTGAACAGGACAATAAAAAACTCACCCTGGTAAGCTTTCCTGGGTGAGTTTATCATCCCAGCGTCCCGAACCGAGAATATTTTGCATATACCCCAATGTCGGGGTTGGCATGGTTTGAAAATATCGATTAATTGACCCGGTAGGGGTCGACCTGTGTGTCGGCCCGATTGGCCAGAGAATAAAGGGCGGACCCATGTGTCCGCCCCGACGGCAGGGCTGTAGCACGTTCGATTAGGTTGTTCATTGCTATTTGCAATTCTACGCTGGTTGGACCTCTGAATTTATCATTCTAGTCCCTAATCCCATCCAGTACCCCTTAATTTCAAGCTATATGCTTAATAATATTAAAATATGGAGTGGATGATAAACTCAGGCGCCACTTTCTTACTTCTTAATGTTCTTTCAAATAATGATATTGAACAAGTAACCAGTAATGATAATCGCCAGAGCGACTGTGCAAACAAATACCGCAATCAATGGAGGTTTGAGTACCCGCCTCAAAATGATGATTTCGGGGAGGCTTAATCCGACAACCGACATCATGAAAGCCAATGCTGTACCCAGGGAAGCCCCCTTTTCAATTAGCGTGCTGACAATGGGAATGACACCCGCGGCATTGGAATACAGCGGAACACCCAATAGTACCGCAGCAGGTACAGACCACCAGGCTTGTTTACCCATGATTCCGGCAAGTGCGCTTTCAGGCACATAACCATGGATAATCGCCCCGACAGCGATCCCGGCTATCACATACGACCAGACTTTTCCGACAATTTCCTTCACTGATTCCCATGCCCGGAGAATTCGGTCAGTCCAGGCCAGTTTTTCCTCCAGAAGCGCACCAGTAGACTGTACTTTCCAAACGAAATCTTCCACGTGGCGTTCGAGATTCAATCTCCCGATCATCAAACCTGAAAGGATGGCAATGGTCAAACCGGAAAGGATATAAATGGCGGCTATTTTCCATCCAAACAATCCGTAAAGTAAAATGATGGCAACTTCATTGATGATGGGGGCAGAAATCAGGAAGGAGAATGTTACTCCAAGGGGGATACCGCTTTCCACAAAGCCTATAAATAGAGGGACGGCTGAGCAGGAGCAGAAGGGTGTAACAATCCCGAGTAACGCAGCCAGAATATTGCCAATACCCTGCCGTTTACCACTCAAAAGTGCCCGGGTGCGTTCGGGGCTGAAGAATGTCCGGAAGATCGAGATGATAAATATCATTCCGGAAAGCAGCAGTAATATTTTGGGAACATCATAGAGAAAAAATGCGATTGCGTCCCCCAAATGCGAACCGGGAGTAAGCCTGAGTAAATTGTAAGAAATATAATTCGCCACTGGCTGGATTGCATTATATGCAAGCAACCAGAGCAAGATCGCCACAAATAATAAGGCGATTATTTGCCTCGAATGATTATTTTTCAAATCTTTGGGAAAAGAGTTCATATCATAATTGGATGATTAATGAATATATCTGGGTATTATATTGATAACGGGGTCAGATTTTTAGCCAACCTGCAATTTCATCTTCAGCTGGGATTCGGCCGGCGGAGACAAGTTTCTCGTTGATAACCAGGCCAGGTGTGTTTAATATGGGATATTTCATGATCTCAGCATAATCAGTGATTTTTTCGATCTCAGCTTCGATGCCAAGAGTTTCGACCACCTTTCGGGTGGAAGCTTCCAAACGTTTGCAATTCGTACAACCGGAACCCAAAACTTTAATGCGTATCATAATTTCTCCTTATTTATGAATATTTTGGCAGTGAGGACAAGGACAATCCACTGGCGCAATTTTCCGAATGTCAATATGATCGATCTGAAGGGCGATATTGATCAATTCGAAGATTTCAGGTTTGGTGACGTGATAATAAATATTCCAACCCTCACGACGATCTTCCACCAGGCTTGCAGACCGCAGAACGGAGAGTTGCTGCGAAATGTAGGCTTGCTTATAACCCAGGTGGGCTTCAAGGTGGCAAACGCAATGCTCTCCGTCCTTTAATGCCAAAAGAATTGCAGACCGGGATGGGTGGGATAAAACTTTGAAAATATTTGGGTTATTTTCATTTCCTTGATTTTTGATCATATTCAATAACCTGAATATATTTTACTCTATATTTGAAAAAATGGGGAACAAAAAGCACGCAAGCAAGCGGGACTTGAATAGCTAGAAAATTTGGAACTAACGGATATCCACAAGCTTTTCGATGAATGGTTGAAGAACTTGTTTCAGTTTTTCTTTTGTCCTTGCACTTTCATTGTCACCTGCCCATATCCTACTGCATTACCTGCGGAGGTGCCACAACCAGAACTCAATGCACAAATGCCTGGTTTGGTGGTAAAATTTGTCCGCTGATGCACTGGGGGCTCGTCCAATGGTAGGACTGCAGACTCTGGATCTGTCAATAGAGGTTCGAATCCTTTGCCCTCAGCCTGTCGAAGTAGCGCCCTGACCAGCATATCAGGGCGCTGTTTCTTACACAAATATCAGGAGACTCACCATGACAACTGACCTTCATTCCACTGAAAGCAGTAACTTTATCCGCGAAGCCATAGAAGAGGACCTGCGAACCGGGCGGTTTGCCTATGTGCAAACCCGCTTCCCCCCGGAACCGAATGGGTATCTGCACATTGGGCACGCCAAGGCGCTGTGCATTGACTTTGGCATGGCGGAAGCCTTTGGCGGGGTATGCAACCTGCGGTACGATGATACCAATCCCGTGAAGGAAGATGTGGAATTCGTGGATGCCATCCAGGAAGACATCCAATGGCTGGGCTACAAATGGGGCAAACAGGGACCTTTGTATGCATCCGATTACTTCGAGCAGCTATACCATATGGCTCTGCAACTCATCTTGAAGGGCAAGGCTTATGTGGATGATCTTACTGCGGATGAGATCCGAGAGTACCGTGGCACTCTTACCGAGCCTGGCAGGGAAAGCCCGTTCCGCAATCGCTCTGTAGAAGAAAACATGGACCTGTTCAAACGTATGCGTGCAGGGGAATTTGACGAAGGATCACGGGTTCTGCGCGCCAGGATCGATATGGCCTCCAGCAATATCAACATGCGCGATCCAACCATGTACCGCATCATCAAAGCCACGCATCACCGCACCGGCGCAGAATGGCCAATCTATCCCATGTACGATTTTGCACACGGCCAATCGGATTCGGTGGAAGGGGTCACACATTCGCTCTGCGATCTGGCCTATGAGGACCACCGGCCACTTTACGAATGGTTTCTCGAGGAACTGGGCTTGTTCAAAACCCGGCAGATCGAATTTGCCCGCCTGAACATGACTTACACCATCCTTAGCAAGCGTTTTCTGAAACAGCTGGTGGATGGCGGGCATGTGCGTGGCTGGGATGATCCACGCATGCCTACCCTGTGTGGAATGCGTCGTCGCGGGTATCCAGCCAAAGCTGTTCGCCGCTTCATTGATACCATCGGAGTAGCCAAGAAGGAAAACCTGATCGAGATCGAGCTGCTCGAACATCTGGTTCGGGATGAATTGAATCAAAGCGCTGATAGGGTGATGGGTGTCATCAACCCGGTCAAAGTGACCATTACCAACTATCCTGAAGGTCAGGTGGAGGAGATGGAAGCCATCAATAATCCCGAGGATGCATCTGCCGGGACACGTAAGGTGCCATTCTCGCGTGAGATCTATATTGACGTAGATGATTTTCGGGAGGAACCACCTCCCAAATATTTCCGATTGGCGCCTGGGAAAGAGGTTCGCCTGCGTTATGGCTATATCATCAAGTGTGTGGATTACATGAAAGACCCGCAAAGCGGAGAGGTGATGGAGATCCACTGCAGCTACGACCCCGAGACTCGGGGTGGATATGCGCCGGATGGCCGCAAAGTACAGGGCACCATTCACTGGGTGTCAGCCGCGCATGCTATCGACGCTGAAGTGCGGATGTATGACCGCCTGTTCACGGAGATCAACCCGAACAAAGTGGAGGAAGGCACCACCTTCAAGGATTATCTGAATCCAGATGCATTGAAGGTCCTCAAAGACTGCAAGCTGGAACCCAGCCTGGCAGATGCTCAAGTAGGCGATAAATTCCAGTTTGAACGCAAAGGCTTTTATTGTATGGATGTAGATTCAAAGCCTGGACATCCAGTCTTTAATCAGACTGTATCACTGCGTGATAGCTGGGCGAAGATAGAACAGAAGAAATAAATAGATACAACAGATAAAAAAGGGCTTCTTGGGAGCCCTTTTTCGTTTCATTCGAAATATACAAAAAACATCTTAGGCTTGTGGGTAAGCCTTCTTTTGTGCTGAGATGATCCTGTCACAAAGATCATTGAACCTGGCATCTACGACTTGCTGGTTGGGATTGGCACGATACCAGGCGAGGATCTCTTCCGCGCCACGCGAAAAGGGGATGGAGGCGTGGTAACCTGGGACTAACTGCTTGATCTTGCTGTTGTCAAAGACAGCGCTGTGGGCTTTATCTCCAAGCATGCTGGCGCCCCATTCCGGATCATAACGGTTGATGACATCCGAAGGCACATGCACGATCCTGGCTTTTACGCCGGCTGCTTCAGCAAGGATGTGGTGGATTTTGTCCCAGGTCAGCCACTCGTCTGAGGTGATGTGTACTGCTTCACCAATGGCGCGGGAATTACCCAGCAGACCATTGAATCCCAAAGCAAAATCCGCGTGATGGGTAAGTGTCCATAGTGAAGTGCCATCTCCGTGGACGATTATCTCTTCGCCGCGCTGCATGCGGTCGATCACTGTCCAGCCGCCATGAATGGGTATGTAAGCCGGGTCATAGGTGTGAGAAGGCCGAACAATGGTGATGGGGTATTTTTCCGCGCGGAAAGCCTCCACGAGCAGGTTTTCACAGGCGATCTTATCACGTGAATACTGCCAGAATGGATTATCCAGAAGTGTGGATTCGGAAACGGGCAGGCGGGAGGGTGGTTTCTGGTATGCTGAAGCAGAGCTGATGAAGACATACTGATTAGTGCGGCCGTGGAACAGATCCAAATCGATCTGCACTTGAGCGGGGGTATATGCCACCCAATCCACCACGGCGTCAAAGTGTAATCCGTGGATGGCCTGAGTTACGCTATCCGGCTGGCGGATATCGCCTTTGAGGAGGTGCGCGCCTATGGCTGGAGGCCGAATGGATTGACTGCGGTTAAGCAGGTAAAGTTCAATGCCCTGCTCAACTGCCAGCTTACTGCATGCTGAACTGATGATCCCGGTTCCGCCGATAAAAAGTAATTTCATGCGATATCCTTTCCGCGAAAAATTTGCAGTTGAATTTGTCAAACGCCTGTCAGATTATCCATTACCTGAAATAACTGGAAAACCAATGCCATATCGGACATCTGGACTTCAATTTTGCATCCATCCAGCCGGTTCACCATAGACAGGTAAGATACCATTTCTGCAACTTTTGTGTTCCTTACTGTGATTATTATAGTGGCAATCTTACCAATCTGGTGAAAATTTTATTGGACCCGTGAAACCATTCCCTCGGAAACTCGCACCCTTCTGATTGCTCATAATAAAAAATAGATACTTGCCAGCTGAAGTTTTTCGAAGGCACTTTTGAAAGGTATTATGGAACGACATTTCACCGCGGCAATATATTGTATTCTGACCAGATACATACTATAATGTAAGCACTTACAAGAAAGCAGTTACATTCATAAAGCAGAATTGATGAAAAATTCGCCGACAATTTATGATGTAGCCAGGGAAGCGGGCGTAAGTATTGCGACCGTCTCTCGAGTATTAAATAACCCCCACACAGTAAACTCCGCCACACTCACCCATGTCGTCAGTGTTATCGACAAGCTGGCTTATGTTTCGATGGCTCAATCACAGGCAAAATTAGCCAAGTCCGCTCGTCGTATAGGAGTATTGATCCCCTTTTTTACAGAACCTTCTTTCACCCAGAGGTTGCGCGGTATAGCTGGCGTTCTCAACCAAAATAACTATGAACTGGTTATCTTCCCTGTTGATTCGAAAGATAGAGAGCAAAGTTACCTGCAAACACTACCCCTCCGTCGATCAGTGGATGGGTTAATTATTGTCTCGCAGGCTTTTGATGATGAAATTGCCAGACGGTTGCTGGGCAATAAAATGGAAGTTGTGGTTATTGAATTTTACGATCCCCGCTTCAGTACATTGGAAATAGATGATGTTAATGGTGGCTCATTGGCAACCCGCTTCCTGGTGAATAAGGGCTACCGCCGCATTGCGTTCATTGGCGGCCGGGCGAACCCCACCTTTGGCCTGGATCCAATCATGAAACGGCTGAGAGGCTATCGAAATACTTTGCAAGCGACCGGGTTGCCAATTCGCGAAGAGCTGATCTATGAATATGCGCTGGAGCCTGGAGCTGTCCTCAGGCAGTTGGCTGCTGGTGGGTTTCCTCTGGCCATCTTTGCTGCGACCGATCTTCAAGCGATCGCAATAATAAAAGAAGCTCGCTCCATGGGTCTTCGTATTCCACAGGATATCGCTATCATCGGTTTTGATGATATTGATATGGCACATTATTTTGGATTGACCACAGTGCATCAGCCATTGGATGAATCTGGCAGAATAGCCGCCAGCTTGCTCGTCTCTCGTATATCTGACCCATCACAAACGATCCAACATATTGAATTACCATTAACCATAGTTGAAAGAGAGACTGTATAATAATAAATACATAACGATAGGAGGTGATTGCAGAAAAATTAGTTGTGGCTGTTATATATATTCGGTTTGTTAAAAACATATTCTGGAGGAAGAAATGAAATCGTTGTGGAAAATAACTGCATTAATCGTATTGGCGACCATGCTATTGGCCGCCTGTGCTCCTGCTGCTCCTGTCGCTGAAGCGCCCGCTGCTGAAGCTCCTGCCGCTGAAGCTCCGGTTGCAGAAGCACCTGTAGTCGAAGCTCCTGCTGAGCCCGTCGCACCAGCTGAAGTCAAGCTAACCGTGTGGACCAAGGAAGCCGAAGAAGGTGGCGGTTTGCCATATGTTCAGGCTCTTGCTGACGCATTCTCTGCTGCCAACCCTGGCGTAACCTTTGAAGTCATCAACAAGGATGTCGAAACCTTGCGCGAAGACTTCCAGACCGCCAGCCTGGCCGGCGCTGCCCCCGATCTGCTGTGGACCGTGAGCGATCACGTAGGTCCATTCCAGACCGCTGACTTGATCCAACCTGTTGATGGTCTTGTAGACACCAGCATGTATGTTGACTCCGCAGTCGAAGCTGTCAAACTGCCTGGTGTTGAAGGCACCTGGGGTGTACCAATCTCCAATGGTAACCACCTGATGCTGCTCTTCAATAAGAGCCTCATTGCTGAAGCCCCAGCTGACACTGACGCCTTCGTTGCCGCCGCCAAAGCCGTCACTGCTGGTGATGTCTATGGTTTCGCCTACAATCAGACTGAACCCTTCTGGCTCGTTCCCTGGTTGGGTGGTTTCGGCGGCTCCGTCTTTGCTGAAGATGGTGTTACTCCCACCCTGAATACCCCGGAAATGGTTGCCACCCTTAAGTTCCTGCATGACATCAAGTTTGTGGATGCCATCACCCCCACTGAAAGCGATTACAATGGCGCTGATGCCCTCTTCAAAGAAGGCAAAGCTGCCATGATCGTCAATGGTGACTGGTCACTCTCTGGGTACAAAGAAGCCCTTGGTGATAAATTAGGGGTCGCAGCATTACCCATGGTCAAAGCCACTGGCAAGTACCCTGCCCCTTACACCTCTGGTGTATTCTTCATGGTCCCCAAAGATCTGGCTGCCGATAAATTGGCCATGGTCAAATCCTTTATGGAATTTGCTACCAACGATACCAACCAACTGGATATGGTAGCCAAGCTGAACCGCCTGCCCGCACTGAAAACAGCGCTGGCCAGCGAGCTCATCACTGGTGATCCCATCCTAGCCGGCTCTGCTGCCCAGATGTCCTATGGAACCCCGATGCCAATCGTCCTTGAGATGCGCTGCAACTGGGATTCTATGAAACCCGAAATGATAGCTGTTTTAGCAGATCAGAAGACTGCAGAAGATGCAGCAGTTAAGATGCAAGAAGCTGCTGACGCCTGCATGCTAACTCTCGAGTAAGATCAACGAACAACTGGCCAGGATATGAAAATATCCTGGCTAGTCTCCATTTACTGTGAGTAAGGAGGAGAACCAATGATAGATGGACCGACTGTCTTAAAAAGTTTACAAGAAGTGGGAATGACGGTTTTGGTGATCTTCATCGGAACTGCAATTCTGGAAACCATTTTATATCTGATTCTTGTCCGTGCTCTGCATTATCGATTTGCGTTGCCATTCATGTTAATTGCCCCCGCGGTACTGGGACTGGTTGCACTTGTTGTCATTCCACTAGCGTGGGAATTGTGGATATCCATGACAAACATGAGCTTGAAGCACTTCAAAGTACCTGAGTTCATAGGCTTAACGAACTATGTCAAGGTCTTTACTCAGCCAGTATTAAAAAGTGTAACATTTCTGCCATTATTTCTGAGAACAATTCTCTGGACTTTTGTAAACATCTCCTTCCATGTGTTAGGGGGACTTGGGTTGGCTCTATTGCTAAACCGGAAAATGCGCGGTCGAGCCATCTATCGCACCCTTCTAGTGTTGCCGTGGGCTGTCCCACAGGTTATCGCTGTGCTTGCCTGGCGGAATGAGTTTCATTATGAGTTTGGTTTCATCAACCTGATGCTCCGTGATCTGGGAATCGCACCAATTGCCTGGCTCACTACACCTGTACCCAACTTTATTGCCATGTGTATCACCAATATCTGGCTGGGTATCCCCTTCATGATGATCATCTTACTGGGGGGACTGCAAAGCATCAATGATGAATATTATGAAGCCGCCCAGATGGATGGCGCCAATGCTTGGCAGCAGTTCAAATCCATTACCATGCCATTAATCGCTCCAGTGATGACCCCCGCCATCATACTCGGCACAGTTTGGACATTTAATAACTTTAATATCCCTTTCTTTATTAATCAAAATGAGATTGAAAGCTCGGATATCCTGGTAACTGCATTATTCAGAGCAAGTTTCCAGTATAACCGCTATGGTTTCTCTGCTGCATTTGCATTTGTCATCTTTATCCTGTTGCTCGTCTATACCATCTTCTATCTGAAACGATCCGGAACGTTGAAAGGAGCTGTGTAATGGCTGCACTTAATCAACCTACCAAAGTTGAAAAAACTCCAAAGAAAAAAACCATCTTCCAGGGAAGTGCCAGGGAAGATTCACCTTTCAAGCGGTTCTGGATACATGTGGGTCTGATCATAGCCTGCATATTCACAGTCTACCCCATTCTACGGATCCTCAGCGTGGCACTGCGACCTGGTGACAGGCTTCTCTCGACTAATCTTGCACTTATCCCACCAGATGCCACGCTGGAGGCATTCAGGATTGTGCTTTTTGACAAGCCTTTTTTACAGTGGATATGGAACAGCCTCGCCATTACGATGTCTACTGCCCTCATTGGCGTGATTCTGGCAGCCACATCTGCCTACGCATTCTCCAGGTGGAAGTTTCCCGGCCGCTCCCTGGGTTTGATCTTCCTTCTCGGCACTCAAATGATCCCTGCTGCCATGCTCATGATCCCCATATACATACTGGCCATCAAGCTGGGATTGGTTGGCACATTCCGAGGGTTGGTTATCGCATATTGTGTAACGTCTGTTCCATTCAGTATCTGGATCTTAAAAGGTTACTATGACACGATACCCATTGACCTGGAGGAAGCGGCACGCATCGATGGTTGTAGCCAGCTGCAAGCCTTCTGGCGTATCCTGCTGCCACTTTCCACCCCATCGCTAGCGATCGTATTCCTCTTCAATTTTACATTTGCATGGAATGACTACCTGCTTGCCAGGGTGATGTTGGGGTCACAGGAGCAATTGCTGGTATGGCCTCTAGGCTTACAACGGATGGTAGGTCAGTTCCAAACCCAATGGGGCCAGTTCTCGGCAGCATCCATCCTGGTGGCTATCCCTGTCATGGCGTTATTCCTGTATTCAGCTAAATGGCTGATCTCCGGTTTGACACTTGGCAGTGTCAAAGGTTAGAACCCTATCTATAGAATATTTAAAACCCCGTACAAACGGGGTTTTGCTATGTCAAAATAGGAGGAATAATGATGAAGCATCATTTCGTCAGCAATATCATAATTATGCTGGCATTGCTGCTGTCTGCCTGCACCCCGTCAATACCTATATCGCAATCTGAAGTTAACATTGAAACACCTGCTACGAATAGCCAGGTACCTGCACGGGAAGTTGATGAGGAAGATGTCCTGTATCTTAACTTGACCTGGCACCAGCATCAACCTTTATATTACAAGGATGATATGGGTGTGTATACCCGCCCATGGGTACGTGTACATGCCACCAAGGATTATTATGACATGGCAGCTACTGTGGAAAAGTACCCGAATGTGCATGTAACATTCAACCTGACCCCCGTCCTCATCCGCCAACTGGATGATTTTACAATCAACAGCGCCAGAGATTACTACTGGGTTCTATCAGAAAAATCGGTGTCAGAACTCACCTTTGAGGAAAAGGATTTTATATTACGTCGTTTTTTTGATGCCAATTGGGATCATGTAATCAAACAACATCCTGGGTATGCAGCACTGCTCAACAAACGCGCTGGGATAACTGAAGAAAACATACAAGCAGCCCTTTCATCATTTACTGAACAGGATTTCCGTGACCTGCAGATCTGGTTTAACCTGGCTTGGATGGATCCTGACCTATTGAGCGTCGATCCACTATTAGCACTGGTGGAAAAAGACCATGGGTTTGCTGAGGCTGATAAAGTAATACTTTTTAAGGAGGTCAAGCGGATTATGGCGGAAGTCATCCCGGTACATAGACGAATGCTGGAATCCGGACAGATCGAAGTGATCACCACACCTTATGCTCATCCCATCCTGCCATTGATATATGATACAAACCTGGCAAAGATTGGCAACCCAGATGCAGAAATGCCCGAGCGTTTCAGCTATGTTCAGGATGTAATGACGCACTTGGATCGCAGCGTTGAGGTATATCGGGATCATTTTGGCAAAGCACCCACAGGCATGTGGCCTGGCGAAGGTGCGGTGGCACAGGAGATTGTCCCCTTTGTTTCCAAAGCCGGATATCAATGGATGGCTTCTGGTGAACAGGTGCTAGCCAACTCCTTGGGTATTGGCGCATTCACCCGCGATAGCAATGACACTGTACTCGAAGCGGACGCGCTCTATCGTCCATATGTTGTCTCAGGACCGGCGGATGGTCCGGTTCAGGGAGAACCCGTGGTAATGGTCTTTCGAGACCTGCTCATTTCGGATAAGCTGGGCTTTACCTATTCAGGCACGCCGGGTGAGGAAGCTGCTGCCAATTTTATGGAGCGGATGGAAAATATCCGTGCTGAACTGAAGAAAGAAGGAGCAACCGGTCCCCACCTGGTCAGTATTATCCTGGATGGGGAGAATGCATGGGAGTATTATGACAATGATGGCAAGGAATTTCTGAATGCGCTTTATCGTAAGCTAAACGAAAGCAAAACAGTAAAAACCATCACCGTCACAGAATACATGCAAAAATTCCCGGAACAGAACACACTGGATACGCTCTTCCCAGGAGCCTGGTTCAGTGCCAATTATGACACCTGGATTGGCGAGCATGAAGAGACCCTGGGTTGGGAATATCTGCGCCGGGTGCGTAAAGACCTGGCTCAGTATGACTTCTATAAAAAGAAAACAACCTCCTCCCCAGAAGCTCTTGCAGAGGCCCTCGATTATATGTACCTGGCAGAAGGTTCAGATTGGTTCTGGTGGTATGGCGCGGATCAAGATTCCGGTAACGATGCCTATTTTGACCAGGGATTCAGGGCTTTGCTTGCCAAAGTATATGAAGCTTTGGGTGAACCGGTGCCAGAATTTGTGAAAGTCCCCATTATCCCAGCCAAAGATACTGCTGCCAGTACACCGTTCAAAGGCGTATTCACACCAGTTATTGATGGTACTCTTGCTGAAGGAGAATGGGACAATGCCAGCTCTTTCCTTGTACAGGGTGGATCACAAGCCCGTTCGGAGGATGTTACCTCAGCCATATACTTCGGTATGGATAAAACTAATGGTTATATCAGGGTGGATCTGAAAGACGATGTGACAGCACTTGCGGATGGCAAGTTGGGGATATATCTATCTTCTCCACGGTTGCAAGCCAGTTCGGGTGTGACCATAAATAGCGAAGGCAAAAGTGAACCAACTATTCTGGGCTTTGGCGCGGTATTGCTTGTTGAGGTGGACCTGGCAACTGGAAAAACTGTCCATTGCACCCCCGCGGGTAACATTTGGAAGCCGACTGGCGAACTGGAAACAGTCAAATCAGCCGGGAATGTAACTGAAATATCTTTCCCACTATCGCTGTTGGGTGAAGTGGAGACTGGTGATGACATCCGTTTCCGCGTGGTTGCCAGCTCTGCACAACGTGACCTGCAGGTGGTTCCGGCAGACGGGCCGGGAAAAGTAGCTATGCCAGATATTTCCACCCTGACCACCATCCTGGAGATTGAGGATCCTGCCGGGGACGATTACGGTCCTGGCAGTTACACATATCCAACTGATGGTGTGTTTGTGGATGCGGCTTTTGATATGACTTCACTTAAGATTGGATACGACAAGAAGAATGTTGTGTTCCAGATCGGAATTGCTGGGAAGATCAACAATCCCTGGAGCGGGGGGGCGGGTATATCACTTCAAACCATTGATGTGTATGTTGATCAGGATCCCGGAGCCGGTACGGGGGCCAGCCTGCTATTGCCTGGCAGGAATGCTGCTCTGAAAGAAGGATATGGTTGGGATGTGGCTGTTTGGGCGGAAAGCTGGACTCCGCAAGTGGTCAAGCCAGATATGGAAACAAAAGAACCCAAGCAGGTCTCTGCCAGCAGCTATAAGATCATCACAGACTCAGCAAACTCCACCATTACCTTGAGGGTTCCGCGTGGGCTGTTTGCCGATACCGATCCATCCACCTGGAGCTTTGCAGTGTTGATGCTCTCGCAGGATGGCTACCCGGCTAACGGCGTCTGGCGGGTCAGAGACATCGAAGCTACATCGGCTCAGTGGCGGTTTGGCGGAGCGCCACCAGATACCAACCATACCCGCATCATCGACCTTTTCTGGCCGGTGGATCAGGCGGGCACCCAGGAAGCGCTGCTTTCCACCTACCCAGCTTCTCAACAGCCGGTGGGGCAACTCACTATAGCGGACTTCCCTATGATTGATATGCTGTTTGCTTCCAGTAAATAAGAATACTGGTTATCCAATTAAGCGGGATGGCAACGAAAAAGATTGCCATCCCGCTTATTATATATTTTGGTATTATTTTCCATTTTCCTAAACTATGCACTCATAAAAATAGAGGGTGTTGAAAAACGAGTTTCGCGAGAAGAAAATCATATCTAGCCACCACATATGGTAGTTTTCGATAATAAATGCGCGAAATGATCTTGAAATTCTGACTTTTTCAACACCCTCAAAAAATAATACTTGGGTGGGTATTCAAAACTCTAACGCAACTAATGTTAACCTGGGGGGTTTGTAAGAAATAGACAGGCAAAAGATTCCCCATTTAATGGGACTATTTATTTCATAAAAATATTCACATTTCCGAAAAACATTATACGTAAAAACGGAAATTTATTAAGCAAACATTTTTGATAATTTTTAGGATGAAGGGACCACTAACATGACCGCAAATAGAGCTATAGCAATTGTAGGTATGGGGGCAATCCTTCCGGATGCATTCAATGTGCCGGCATTTTGGGAGAATATTTCAAACAAAAAATATTCGATCACAGATGTACCCGCTGATCGCTGGAATGTGGCAAATTACTTTGACCCTGATCCCGCTGTTCTAGATAAGACATACACCAAGATTGGTGCGTATGTCAAAGGCTATCAACTGGACGCTTTCAAGCTGGGATTACCGATTCCGCCAAAAGTGATGGTGATGATGGATTTTACCCAGCAGTGGGCCATCGCGGCCAGCAGTCAGGCTTTGGTAGATTATGGATACCCCGGTCGGCCATTGGATCCTGAGCGGGTGGCGGTGATCTTTGGTAATTCGAATGCAGGTGAGAGTCACTATATATCCACGCTACGCATCCACGCACCTGAATACCTGGATATATTGAAGTCCATTCCAAATTTTCAGCAGCTCCCGCAGGAGATTCAAAAATCGCTTCTGGATGGATTGATATCCGGTATCCGCGCCAAAATACCCAACATTACGGAAGATACCATGCCGGGCGAGCTTTCCAATATCATCGCCGGGCGCGTGGCAAATGTGTTCAACTTTACCGGTCCCAATTTCATCACGGATGCTGCCTGTGCTTCATCATTGGCAGCCTTGCAGGCTGCTGTGGATGGATTGGAAAACCATAAATTCGATGCTGTCTTGACTGGTGGCATCGATCACAGCATGGGACCAGAGTCTTATGTCAAGTTCTGCAAGATTGGAGCGCTTTCGGTTGATGGTTCGCGGCCTTACGCGGATGGCGCAAATGGCTTTGTCATGGGAGAGGGTGCAGTGGTCTATCTACTCAAGCGGTTGGAAGACGCAGAATCCGCAGGCGATAATATCTACGCGGTGGTTCGCGGGATTGGTGGAAGTTCAGATGGCAAAGGTAAAGGCATCACCGCACCCAATCCCCTGGGTCAGCAGCGGGCCATCGAAAGAGCCTGGAAAGATGCCGGGTTATCACCCGCCACTGCTGGCTTAATCGAGGGGCATGGAACCTCCACCAGGGTGGGTGATGTTACTGAAGTCTCCAGTCTCAATGCTGTCTTTTCACCTTACGGGCTAAAACAGGGGACAGTCGCTCTGGGTTCGGTAAAATCCAACATCGGCCATTTAAAAAGCGCTGCTGGTGCAGCCGGGGTATTAAAAACCACCCTGGCGCTGCATCATAAAACCCTCCCGGCAAGCGTAAATTTTGAACGTCCCAATCCCAATATTGATTTTAACAACATGCCATTTTACGTGAACACGCAAACCCAGCCTTGGGAAGTGAACCAGGGTGAAGTTCGGCGCGCTGGAATCAGTTCATTTGGTTTCGGCGGTACCAATTTCCATGCGGTAATGGAAGAATACCGCCCCGGGATGCTTGAACAGAAAAACGCGATATTCTCCATGCCTCAACCGGCTGCAGCACAGGTGAACTCGGAGCTAGCTACTTCAGCAACGATTCGGGTCGAATCGTCAGTGCCTTCCACTTCGGATATCAATGTTTCCGCCCCGGCAAGCATGAATTTGGCAGAGATTCAAAAATTTGTCCTTTCTGCAGTGAGTGAGAAAACCGGATACCCGCCAGAAATGTTGGACCTGGAGTTGGATCTGGAAGCTGACCTGGGGGTGGATACTGTAAAGCAGGCTGAGTTATTTGCCACCATCCGTTCCCACTATGGAATTGCCAGGCGGGAAGATCTTCGCCTATCTGATTACAACACTCTGACAAAAGTGATTGGCTTTATGGCAGACGCACTTTCCGACGGTGTGGGTGTGCCTATTGCTGCATCTGAAAAAATAGCGGTCAGTGTTGTTCCACTGACTGTTGCTACTTCACAACCTGTACTTTTGCAATCAGGACCTGCGCCCTACCAGGGATTGTTCTTTGCCTCAGCGGACACACGTGAAGGGTTGAAAGCAGAGTTGGCAGAAGCCATAACCCGGATCAAAGCTGGCAACACACCACCTTCTGTCTGTCCATCAGTTGACCAGGTAGCGAAAAACGAACGCCTGGCAATCGATTATGTGGATATGGTGGAATTAACCAAACGCTGCGAGAAAGCCCTGTCTGCGTTAGATGCGGATGCTCAAAACGCCTGGCAGGCTTTACAGGGGCAGGGCATTTACAGAGGCAGTGGACAGGCTGGCAAAGTGGTCTTTATGTTCCCAGGGCAAGGCTCACAATATGTCAATATGCTCAAAGACCTCTATGCAACCGAATCCGTGGTTAAGGCTACTTTTGATGAAGCTGATCGGGTAATGACACCCATACTAGGCAGATCATTGACTTCCTTTATCTATGTGGATGGCGATGAAGCTGCCCTGGCGCAGGCAGAAAAAGACCTAAAAAATACTGCCATCACCCAGCCAGCCATGCTGACAGCAAATGTTGCGTTATTGCGGGTAATGGAGAAATATGGTTTCGTACCGGATATGGTTATAGGGCATAGTCTGGGTGAGTATGCTGCCCTGGTGGCAGCGGGTGTGCTTAGCTTTCCTGAAGCCCTGGAAGTAGTGAGCGCGCGCGGCCAGGAAATGACCCGCTTGAAAATGGAAGATAATGGCTGCATGGCTGCTGTGTCTGCCCCATTGGAAAAAGTGGAAGCTGTGGTGAAATCCATCAACGGCTACGTGGTCATTGCCAATATCAACAGCCCGGTGCAGTCAGTTATCGGTGGTGCAACATCAGCCATTGATGAAGCGGTGGCAAAGTTTACTGCTGAAGGATTCCAGGCAGTCAAAATCCCCGTCTCTCATGCTTTTCATACAAAGATTGTTGCACCTGCCAGCGAACCGCTGATGAACGTCATTGCACGCATGAATATCCAGAAGCCCAAACTACCGATTATTGCGAATGTAACCGGCGAGGTGTACCCGGACTCCCGCGAGGAGATCATCAACATTCTAGGCGCGCAGGTTGCTTCCCCTGTCCAGTTTGTGAAAAGCATGAAAACCCTCTACGAACTGGGTGCGCGAGCCTTCGTTGAAGTAGGTCCGAAGCGCGTGCTGAATGCCTTGGCTGCAGACAATCAGAAGGACAAACCGGGTGTTTCCCTGCTCTCCACCAACCATCCCCGAAAAGGCGGGAAAGCCAGCTTCAATGAAGCTTTATGTGGATTATTTGCCAGTGGAATTGGTGGCGTGGTTGCCACTCCACCAACTATACCTGTAGACATTGTGGAACCAATTTCCGACAGTTCACCAGTTTTCACAAATAAGAATGAATTTCAGGTGGTGGATGGCCGTTTACCTTTAACGGGGTCAGTAGTGGTGACTGGTGTCGGGCTTGGCTTGCCTGGGAAAGGCGGCAGTGTCTTTGATGACCGGAATATTGAAAGCATTCTGCGTGGCGATATGCGCATTGAAGCTTTTTCAGATAAGGACCGCAAAGCGATGGTCAACATGAAGGTGACCCGTCTCGTCAAGAGCGAAGCCGGGGCAGTGATGGAGGAAATAAACAACATTGACCAGACGATCAAATTTGCAGGTCAAAGAGGTTCTTTTGATCTCTTGAATGACTTTGGCGTTCCGGAGGAACGGATTGGATCTTTGGATATCTCTTCACAGTTGGCCATTGGGGCTGGCATCGAAGCCATGCGTGATGCTGGTATTCCGCTGGTGATGAATTATAAACGCACTAGCAGGGGTACCTACCTACCCGACCGCTGGAAGCTTCCAGAATCAATGCAAGACGAGACAGGTGTCATCTTCTGTTCCGCTTTCCCTGGCCTGGATAGGATGGCTGAAGAGAGCGATCGATTTGGTCAGCATCAGGTTCTCTCTGGTCAATTGGACGAGCTATATACGCTAATCCACCAATTCAGTTTATCCGGATCTCCCCAGGTAATCTCTGCCCTTGAGCAGCGCGCCATCGAGTTGAAATCCGAGATTGCAAAGCTAAATTATCAATTCGATCGCCGTTTTATCTTTCGAGTTCTCTCCATGGGACATTCCCAGTTTGCTGAGTATATCGGCGCCCGGGGGCCGAACACACACGTGAATGCTGCCTGTGCAACCACTACGCATGCAGTGTCCATAGCTGAAGACTGGATTCGGGCTGGTCGCTGCCGGCGGGTGATCATCATTGCAGGTGATGATGTGACCAATCCCAATCTGGTGCAATGGATCGGCACCAGTATGTTTGCAAGTGGCGCAGCTACAACTGAAGGTGATTTAACAATGGCTGCACTGCCTTTTGACAAGCGTCGGAATGGCATGATCATGGGCATGGGTGCGGCAGCACTGGTGGTCGAAAGTGAAGATGCCGCCCGTGAGCGTGGTGTAAGAGGAATTTGTGAGATCGTATCCAGTGTAATCGCCAATTCAGCATTTCATGGCACCCGGTTGGATGTGAAACATGTCAGCCAGGTGATGGAAAGGCTTCTATTGGTTGCTGAGAATCGCTTCGGTATAGACCGAAAGGATTTCGCTCCAAATACTGCATTCATTTCCCATGAGACCTATACACCTGCGCGTGGCGGAAGTGCGTCAGCTGAGATTCACGCCTTGCGCAACAATTTCGCGAGCGAAGCGAATAAAGTCATTATTGCTAACACTAAGGGTTTCACCGGGCACTCAATGGGTGTTGGTATTGAAGATGTGGTGGCCGTAAAAATCCTGGAAACTGGGATTGTTCCTCCGATTGCACATATACATGACAATTTTGAACCAGACCCGGAATTAGGAGACCTGAATCTTTCCAAAGGTGGTGAATATAACCCGCAGTTTGCTTTAAGGTTGGGGGCAGGTTTTGGCTCACAAATTGCGATGACCTTATACCGCAAAATCGATGGAATTGGACAGAGGATAAATTCAACACAACACAGCCAGTGGTTGACAGCAGTTGCAGGTTACATCAGTACGGAGCTCGAAGTTGAAAAACGAACCTTGCGGGTCAAAAATCAGGGTGAACCAGTCGTAAGCCCGGCAGTTTCCACTTGGGAATATGGGCAGGGTCCGACCCTGTGGGCGACTCAACCTGAAAAAGCTGCTTCGGAGAAGCTGGTTGCGCCCGTGAAACTGGAGGCTGTTTCTTTGGCTGCGCCTACTGTAAATACGGTGAAGCAAACAACCATAGCCAAACAAGCTGTTGCAGGCGCACAAGCCGCTGATATCCAGACGTATGTACTTTCAGCTGTAAGCGAAAAGACAGGTTACCCGCCGGAAATGCTCGACCTGGAATTGGACCTGGAAGCTGATCTGGGCATTGACACCGTCAAACAGGCGGAGCTGTTCGCTGCCATCCGAACCCATTATGATATTCCGCGGCGTGAAGATCTGCGGTTGGCGGAATACAATACCCTGACCAAGGTGATTGGTTTCGTGGTGGAAAATCTCAATCCAACTGGAGAACCAATAAACCAGGGAGTATCTATTATCCAGACAACCCAAGTGCCTGAACACCTGGCGACTAATTCAAGCTCGATAAATCAGGACGAGATCAAAACCTTCGTGCTGTCAGTTGTAAGCGAAAAGACAGGGTATCCAATTGAGATGCTGGACCTGGAACTGGACCTCGAAGCTGATCTGGGTATTGACACTGTCAAGCAGGCGGAGTTGTTCGCTGCCATTCGCACCCATCACAACATACCACGCCGGGAAGATCTACGGCTGGCTGATTACAATACTTTGACCAAGGTAATCGGTTTCGTTGTTGAGAATCTCAATCCAACGGCTGAAACAACAACTCCAACAACTGCCACACCCCAGACAGCATCCGCTGATATACCAATGAATACGCCAACTGGCTCAGCAAGCCAGGACGAGATCAAAGCCCATGTGCTTTCGGTTGTCAGCGAAAAGACGGGTTACCCACCTGAGATGCTGGAC
>PNON01000011.1 GCA_013824865.1 Anaerolinea sp.
CCCCCATCGTCTAGTGGCCCAGGACGTGGCCCTCTCAAGGCCAAAACGGGGATTCGAATTCCCCTGGGGGCACTGCTCTCCAACACTAAAGATAAGCACAGGATTTGTGATATCCATATCAATTGAAATATTTTTCCCATCCCGTTGAACATCAATGCGGACGATGAATGCCCTCAACAGGCGGCGCTTTTCGGTCGTAGTCCCATGCTCCAGAACATTCGATAAGTATTTGTGCAGGCCTTTGATCTCTTTCTCGGTCATTTTTCGGAACACTTGCGCGTTGTCTCTTTCCATCCGATCGAGTTTTTCCTGGTAATCAACGACGTCTTTATCAAGCCGGGTAATATCATCCGCGATGGATGAAATGTACCCATTGATTTTGATTAGCCGGGTGAGGTTCTTCAGCTCACGCCTGGCCACAGTGAGCAGACCCCGGTAACGGTTCCGCTGAGCCAGGTACATTTTCTTGCGCTCAGCCAATTGGCGTTCCAGGGCTGCGTTCAATAACACCAGGTTGCGCTCGTTAATAACTTTGGTCTTAATATAATCAAGGATGCTGTCCTCAAATGACTGGCGGGGAATGCTGCCTACGTGGGATTTATGTTTCTTCCACCAGGTGCTGCAGCGATAATATTCCATTACGCGGCCGCCTCTTTTGAATTTGATGGTATGGGAATTGAGCGGTGATCCGCAGCAACAGAAGGCAATACCGCTAAGCAAGTAAGATGAATTCAAGCGGCTGGAATGGTCCGGGTTGGCATTGGTGCGCGGGTCCCGAATGGATTTATTCCTGGAGTTGAACTTCTGGACGATCTCCCAAGTGGTTTGATCAACCATGGCTGGGGCGTAATTGAGATCGACCGAGTAGCCGAAGTGCATTTCTCCCAGGTAAATGCGGTTCTCGAAAAAGGTTTTGTAGGAGGCAATGGAATTATAGAGATGGGTGGTTTCGTGGATCTCGCCATACGTACGGCCTGCTGCCCGCATTTGCCAGGCTCTTTTGCAGACTTCCCACAGATCCGGATCCGGCACCCAGCGCGCTCCCTGCCGTTTTTCGCCATTCTTGCGGCGCCCCAAGTCGATAATCTCACGTTTGAAGCCGCGGGGCGGTACTCCACCCAGGGTGCCATTTCTTTCGAAGTTATCATGCACCCCGCTTAATACGTTGGCTCTCAAGGTGACAATGAACTTGGCGTTGGTGTACGTGTGGACGCTTTCCATCAGGTACTGATCGGCTTCATCCAGTCCCTGGGGAATATAATCGGATAGGGAAAAGACCTGATAACCCGCTTTTCGAATGAGCGCCTTGTAATAATCGCTGTCGTTGACGTTCCTGGCAAAACGGCTGAAGGACCACAAAATCAGGCCTTTTTCAGGCGGCTGTGGAGCCTTCTGTTGAAAATAGCTGATCATTTCGAGGAACTTTTCACGGCCAACCGTGGTGGTGCCCGTCCTGGCAAGGTCCGCAAAGACGTGGGTAATGATCAGATTGTTTTCCTGGGCAAATTTCTGCAGGGCGGCTTGCTGATGGGTGACGGAGAGATCCTGTTTGTCGCCACCGCTATCGCGGAGATAGGCAACGACCAGGGAACCTGGCGGAAAGGGGGAGAGCTGCATTTATAGGCCTAGCTCAGATTGAGTGCCATCCTCAAACCGAACCTTTTCAGCTTTTTTGAAGGTGCCATACTGAGGCGGCATTTTTACTTCTTCACCGGCCAATAACTGTTCGATGGTGAGGATCTGCAGACGGGGGTATTGCTTTTGCCAGAGGTCGGATTTATAGAACCCGGCGGAGACGGCTTCCTTCTTCATATCCGATGTTGGCTCTTCCAGGGTGATAAAAACACCGATCGGTGCATCCACTTCACGATCGATCACACCATGCAGATCCCGCAGCATTGGAGAATTCACGTGTCCGCTTTTTACGGAGACGATCACGTGCTTAAGTTTTTTACTGGCATCATCTATAAAGGGGATCAATCCATCTATTCCCTTGTCGCTGCCCTTCTTCCCAACCTTGGATCCTTCTGATCCACCCAAAGGCCGCGCTTTGATCAATGAGAGCGCCCACCACTGGAATTGATAACGATCATCCCGGGCTAATTGCCTGGCACTGGTCAGATCTTCAGGCTCTCCGATCACGTCGTAATCCTTGCCGGGCTCGATCGTGTAATGCTCCCTCAGGCGGCGTTTGTGGGCTTCAATGGCCAGGTGAGTGATATCGATCCCGATCCAGCGCCGACCCAGTTTTTGAGCAGCAGCAATGGATGTGCCGCAGCCGCTGAATGGATCCAGGACAATATCGCCGGGGTTGGAGCTGGCTTGAATAATTCTTTCGAGTAACGCCAATGGCTTTTGTGTTGGATATCCAAGCCTCTCGTTAGAGTTTCCTTGTAGCATTGGAATTGGCCACCAACTTTCCGGAATTTTACCTAACGGGTTCAACCTATCAGTTCCTTTACCGCCCATTACGCTTTTGTTTCCGGGGTTTCTATTAGATCTTGCAATTGTTTCTTCGTCATAAGGAATGCGGACATCATCTCTATTAAAAGTGTGCCTATCTGTTTTGGTGTAGAAAAATAAATCATCATGGGTCCTGGGGAATTGCTTAACGGGAGATGATGGACGAGTGTAGCACCAAACAATCTCATTCCGAAAATTCTCCACCCCAAATATCGTATCCAGCACAACCTTCAAATAGTGGCTGGCCGTTGGATCACAATGTAAGTACAGGCTCCCGGTAGGTTTTAACACCCGATGCAACTCGATTAACCGCGCGGCCATCATCACCAGGTAAGCCATCATCTGGTTTTCGTGAATGAATTGCCGCAATGCGCTGATCATCCCCGCCACATCCTGGTTCTGGCCATGGGTCAGTTCATCATACATGGCTTCAGCAGATTCTCCCCAGTGCCAGGTATCATCAAATGCCTGGATCTGTGAGTCCGGGTCGTTTCCGCTCTCGCTTTTGAACAGGACGTTATAACTACGATTGCTGTTGAAAGGCGGGTCCAGGTAGATCAGATCCACGCTTTCATCGGGAATATGATCCCGCAGAATGGGTAGGTTATCGCCATAGAAAAGGGTGTTCCTATGAAGAGGAGTTGGGGTCATGGAGCAATCAGGAAGCAATGGTACTGGAGATCATAAATATAATCCGCCATGTATTTATCCTTGAAGGAAACAGCGAAGACCATCATAAATTCCCCGCGCAAGTAATGGATCGCCGCTTTCGAATCACTCCAGATCGTCTTCCAATCCGAAGAAACAATAGTGCCCGCTTTATCGCCAGCATATTCTTTCAGAGATTCCATGACGGACGAATTCGATTTCATGTTAAAGGTGTAATCCGCTGCATCTTTGCACATGATCGAATCTTTCAAGGTGGTATATGCGGATTTAGATATAGCCAAATCTGCCTTAGCGATACCCAAATCACCAGCGATCTTGGTTTTATCTGCAGTCAATGTTTTATTCAGGTCTATTTCTTTTGTAAGCTCATCCTCTATTGTTTTAGAGGAGTTTACGAGCTCCAGGTTCTTCCCTTCCAGATCTGAAATATTGCCACGAAGAATATCTGTGAGATCGCTCCATTTTGCGATCGCGTCCTTACTCGATAAATTCAAACGGTAGCTGAATATCCAACCTGAGCAAATTGCCACTGTGATCAACGCGGAAATTACAATCTTTTTCATACAGCCCCTTTCTGATTTTACCTGTCACTTATGACAGCTTGACTCTTAGAACGTTAGTGCTATTATAATATTATGCGAGCAAAAATCACATTTCCAGATGGTCAATCCATAATATTCACCTTGAGGCCGAACCGTGAGAAAACCTCGGTGAAAACCTTCACGAACTCGGGGTCATCGATATCGATCCCCAGTTCCTTTGAAGACCGATTAAGCTCCCTGGAAGCCGCAAGGAGCAAACTTGAATTCTCGGGGGATAACCCAGGCACTGGTAATCCTAAAACTTCATAAGCTTCGAAGCCGTATTTTTCAATTAATAGTTTACATTGATCAAACGCGGGGGGCTGTTTTAATTTGCCGTTATACCAGTTTGAAATAACCTGAGATGAAACTCCCAAAAACTTACCGAATTCATTTAAAGAAGATAATCTTTTCCCCCGCCAATCCGAAAACTTCTGTTCAACGAACTCTTTAAACAAAAGGGGTTCAAATTTCATGATTTCATTATAGCAAATGCTATTGAATAATACTATTTGCTATTGACAATCTGCAATTGCGCTTGTATAATACCAAGTAGAATTGGTAATCACAAATTATAAGAGGTGCTTATGGACTATAAAGGGCAGAAGAACTTCAGGATCCTTCCAGAAACCAGAGATCGGGTGCGTAAAATGGCGGACATGACCTTCCGCTCTGAAAGCGATCTGATCGATTGGATCGTCTCTGAGGCTTACAAAAAGATGTTTTCTGAGGAACCAACTGAAACCAAGGAAGTAACAAACGTTTCACCAACGGCTGAGTAATCAGAGCGGGTGAAGCAAAACCCTCACCCAACCCTCTCCCAGAGGGCGAGGGTGAAAAGCGGAGGGCGCCGTGAAAAACAATTCCACAACTCAATTAATAGAATACTCGAAGTTGGCCGAGTGGCACAAAGTATTTGCCGCCTGGCTGTATGATGGCAGCCGGTCCGAAAGCACCGTGCTGTGCTATTTCTTTGACCTGGGCGTGTACGCGCGCTGGTTCGCTGAGGAAAACGAAATGGAGTTCTCTCCAGATCAATTGACCGCCGTGGATCTGCGCGCTTTTCGTACCTGGTCTTTGACAGTGCAAAAATGCAGGCCATCCACCTGGAACCGGCGGCGTGTCTCTTTGAAAGCCATCAGCAAGTGGGCTTTTGATGCCGAGCTGGTTCAGGTGGACGTTGCCAGGGGTTTGAAAGAAGCGGATGAAATTGAGCAGCCTCTGCATTGGCTGGTGGAGAAAGAATACCGCGCTTACAGCCGAAAACTGGAGCAATTGGTTAACTCAAGCCATTCTACGGCAGGCCGCAGGCAGGCGATCCGGGATAAAGCCATGATCCTGTTGATGCTGGAGGCCGGGCTGCGCGAAAGCGAAGTGGTCGGGTTGAAAGGCGAAGATATCACCCTGGGGGAGAGATCCGGCAAAGTGCGTGTATTTGGCAAGCGTGAGAAAACCCGTTTTGTACCGCTCAACACTGAGCTGAGGGAAGCTCTCAGTTGCTGGATCGAGCTGAACAAAGACGCGGATCCCAAATCCCCATTTTTCAGCAGCAAGCAGGGAGAGCAGATCACTGCCCACGGGCTGCAGCGGCGGGTCGGGTTGATCGGGGTCATGTGCGGTTTCAAAGTCACACCGCACATGCTGAGGCACACCTTTGCCAAGCGGATGCTGAACAGCGGGACCGGGCTGGAGAAGATCGCCAGTTTGCTGGGCCATTCGGATTTGAATACAACCATCCGGTACACGAAGCCGGGCTGGGACGAGCTGGAACAGGCCGTCGAAAAGATTTAGTTCAATCAACTCAAGAGGAGGAAAAAATGTCGGATATGACCATGGATTTTGTCAATGAAAATGGGACGCTGAATGACCTGTATTACAAAGGTTTGGAGCGCAAACGCCGGGCGGCTGAAATAGAGCGAAACAGGCGGGTGGAACATGAGGTCATCATGACTTCCGCCTGGCGCGCACGGGATTTTGAGACTGCTGCTGTAATCCCGGCAGCGCTGCGCGCTTTTCTGGAACCTACGGGGGTAAATCTTGACATGCTGCCGATGCTGGATAAATTCACCCGGGTGTGCAGGATCCCGGAGTTCGCGCCATTCCTGATCAACCTGGTGAAAGAGGATGGTAAATGGCGGTTGACCAACCGCAGCCTGAAGCATCATGATATCGAGACTTACCTGGTGTGCGGGGTTGTCCTGGATGCGGAGGCCGAGATCGTTGATTATGAGGATTGGAACGCGGTGTACTGCGGGCCTGATCTGGAATTAGCGTTGGTGGCAGCCAAAGAAGAATACAGCAAATTTCAGGAGGCAAGTCATCAATTGAAGCTTTTGATAGAGTCCCGTAAACAGCAAAAGAAGGAGCTAGCCTATCTGCCGGTGGATCCGCCAGTTCCAACGGATCAGCAAGCCTTGGAGGCGCTGAATTCTCTCATAGAACAGGCGGTTGAAAAAAAGATGAAACATATCTAAGGCGGCGCAAGAATGCGTGGCAGCCGTTTGGTATTCAACCTCACGGTCCACGAGGTGGAGATGACACCGGAAATGGTTCTCAGGGCAAAAGAGGCCATGGAGTACCTGCTGGAATTGACGAATGAATATCTTTCTTCTGTGCGAAATAACGATAGTGATCCTTCTGGTAATTTCCTGGAGTCCCAGGCGATTGATGAAAGCTAAACCTCATGAATTGGTTGAAAGGAAAAATCATGAACAAGTGTCTATTGAAGCTACCGCTTTGGATGGTGATCTTTATTTGGTGGTTGTCTAAATCGCAGATTGATAAACAAAGACCGATGGAATACCTTGATTTTGAGAACCATGTCATACAGATTATTCGCGCTTTGCCGGTCCCGCGGACGAAAGTCCAACGGCGGGTGACGGAGTTCCTGATCTCCAGGTTGTATGAGCTGAGGATGAAAGCCTGGAAGCAGGAAATGAAAGTCGTCCGGGATGTTTTAGGGCGGGTCGTGATCTACTGATCATTTGAATAATCGAACAGCGCCTGCCCTGTTGGAAAGCGGGGCAGGCATTACCCAAGAGAGAATCATGATTGCTGAGCAGAGAAGCCTTCGCCTTGCTGTGTCTGATGGTTATAGCGGCGCCCACCGTGCCATCGGATGCAGCCATGCGCAGGCTTCATCCACATCCAGTACCGATACAGGCGAGCAAACACTTAATACAGTAGTAGAGAATTTCCCAAAATTCACATTTTACAGGCTTTTGGCTTTCCGGGCGAGGCTGTGTGGAATAAAAGATCGGGTGCCAGGCGCTTTTTATTGTGCACATAAATCATATTATGTTACGAATGTTACCCGTTATATGGCTGGTTTGCTGTCGTTTATGGGGGGATATCCCCTTTTATTTTGTGCACATAACCCATGCGTAGGAGCGTGACAATGCAGGAAGACATCGTTGAGAAGATAAAAGCAAAGTTAAGAATAGAGCAGATCGTTGAACAGGACGGCTTCCCGCTGGTCAACCATGGGCGATATCGCAAGGCTACCCAGCATGACAGCCTGGTAATCGACGTGGAAGAGCAGGGTTACTTCTGGAACAGCTCAGGTGAGCATGGAGACGTGATCAACTGGGTACAGAAGCGGCGCGGGTTGGACTTCAAGAGCGCATGTGAGGAGCTATGCAGGCGGGGTGGCTTTCCTGCGCCAGAGTGGGGTAAGCAAGATGCCCAGGTGCGCATTGCTGTGCGGGCAAGGGAAGATGCTTTTGATGTGGCTGCCCGCGTGTTTGAGAAGTGGCTATGGTCCACACCCATGGCCATTGAATATGCCAGGTCAAGGGGATGGACTGAGGAGATCATCAAGGCAGCCAGGCTGGGGTACTCAGGCAGCGGATCAGCTGAGGAGCGCAAGGATCTGACGGGTGAGCTGAGCATGGCAGGCGTGGATCTGAAGGGGCCGGCAGCCATCGCCATACTTGGATACACGGGGGACGTGAAGGCATGGTCGAATGCGCATGAGGTGAAGCCGCATGACAACTGGGTGGAGCGTGGATCCATCCCTGGGCTGTTGGGACAGCGGAGCCTGGTGTATCCACACGTGCGCGGGGGCAAGGTCAAGTACATGAGCCTTAGAGGGATAGAAGAGAAGCGGCATTACAACCTGCCCAAGGAACTGGTAGGAGATAGGCAGCCATACTTCAACCATCTATTCAGCGCTGATCAATCCACTGTGGTCGTGGTGGAAGGGCAGGCAGATGCCATCTCCCTTGCACAGTGGGGAGTGGCGGCGGTTGCCCTGGCTGGCACATCCATTGGTGAGGGATTGATCACGCAGCTCAAGGTGGAGGGCAGGCACATCTACCTGGGGCTGGATGCTGATAAGGCGGGCAAGGCAGGGGGATGGAAGAACGCACGGTTGCTTGGTCCCATGACGCGCGTGATCCACTGGCCTGGAGATAACGTAAAGGATGCCAACGATCTCTTAAAGCGCTTGACGAACGAGGGCGCAGATGTAGAGCAGCAAGCTCGAGCAGTCATATTAATTCTGGAGAATAGCTCAACTTTCGCTGAGGATATATGCACCTGGGCTGGAGAGATGAAGGGGAATGCCAGGGACGCTGCTCTTAAGGATGCGTTTGAAGTGGTCATGCAAATGCCTGAATTCGAACGGGCAACCTACCAGGGCGATCTCTCCAGGGTGATGAAGGTCAATCAAAGGGAGTTCTCGCGGATCATCAAGACCATGCTGAATGAAACCAAAAAAGCGGAGCGGACCGGTGAAACCACCTTCACACTGGGCGGTGTGATCGATGGTTGGCTGGTGGAATATCTTTATGATCCGGAAGACCATACCTCCAGCCTGGCATGGCGGGATCCGGAAGGGAAATTGGGTAGCGGCCGGACGGTGGAAATCAACCATGAAGTTTATGAGGCGCTCCCTGCTACTGAGACGTTCCGGATGGGCGGCGTGCTCTTTCCATCGAAGATAGGGGAACCAAAACCAACCGGAGAAATGGTGAAGTATGTCGAGCTGTTCATCAAGCACAGCTATTTGATGGCCCAGGATCTGGATACAAAGATCATGAGCTACTATGTGCTGCTCACCTGGATCTATGACAGTTTCAATACCATTCCCTACTTGAGAGCGATGGGTGAAGCCGGGGCGGGTAAATCCGAGCTGATGCGGCGGGTTGGGTTGATCTGCTACCGGACCATCAGTGCAAATGGCTGCGGGACGATTGCTACGCTCTTCCGATCAGTGGAGAGATACCAGGGAACCGTGTTCATCGATGAGGCAGATCTTCAGGTTTCGGATACCACCAGCGAGATCGTGAAATTTCTCAACCTGGGAGCCATGAAAGGCAACCCAATCACCAGATTGGAGGAGATCAGGGATGAGGAAGGCAAGAAAAGCTATGAAGAAAAAATGTACCGGACCTTCTGCCCGAAATTGATTGCCATGCGCCGTGACTATAAGGATGACGCGGTTGGCAGCCGGTGCCTTACCTTCAAGATCCAGCCCAGGGAAACCTTTGAGCTGATCAAATACCACATCCCGCTTGAAATCAATAACGATATGAGAGCATCCGCACTGGCTATACGCAACCTACTGCTGAGGTGGAAAATGGATCACTGGCAAGCGGAGATCCCAGTGGATCCTACTTTCTATGACCTGGATATCAGCTCCAGGTTGAACCAGGTAACAGGACCTTTGATGGCCGTGGCCAAGGATGACCCTGCCCTGCAAAAAGAAATGCGGCAATTCCTGCGAGAGTATTATGCCGAGATGATCCAGACCAAGAGTATGACCATCACCGCCCGGGTCATTGAAGCGATCTGGCAGATCCACAAATTTCCGGACCTGCGAAAACAGTATGTCGTTGTCGCGGAAGACGGTGTTGAGAAGATGATGGTGGGATCTGTTACCACGATCGCCAATCAGATCATGGATACGATGAATGCCGGGGATGATAAGAAAGAGGAAGAGGAACACACCAAGCGAAAGAAGGATGAACTCTCTCCACAAAGGATTGGGCGGCTCTTAAGGGAAGAATTACAAATAAAGATCGGGGAAAGGACGCGGCTGGGGTTCTGGATGCTGTGGGATGAAGACAGAATGACCGCCCTGGCAAAACGATACGGCCTGAATATTGATCAGATTGGACCCACAGCGACCGATTCTAATTTATTCAAATCTGCTGGAAAAACAGCTGATCAAACACCCACTCAAACCAGCTTAATTGAGGGCGTGTGAACTCCGTGTACTTTGTGTACTTTGTGTACTTCCCCAGCTACGGTTACTTTGTTTTGTCGCCTGGTTTATCTGCCTTGAGCACAAACATGGATGCATTAAGGATAATTTCAGGTAATTTGGTCACAATATTTATGAATAAACTCATAAATATTACCCATTTTCGGGCTGTTTTTAGCCTTTTTGTGTACTTGTGTGTACTTGCCCTTTTTGAAGTACACAAAATTCAGTCATTGAATTTTAGAAATTTTATGGGAGTCAAATCCACAAAAAGCGATCTATTTGGTCAAATGATTCAGCCAATTTTATACGCCAAAAAGGCACTGCGTATAGTTAGACACGACAAAACAAAGTTAACCGACCCATACAAGTACACAAAGTACACAAAGTACACAGCAGTAAAAATGGTTAGGAGGCGCTATTCAATAATTATGAGCAAACTTATGAAATACACCCCATTTCACCCCCTTTTTGATGTACTTGTGTACTTGTGTGTACTTACTATGGCACAACCGGTTTTCCTTTGCTATTTAGTCATAATTCAACTGTTGAATTTTGTGTACTTCAAAATCATGAAGTACACGCAAGTACACGCTGAAATGGAGATTGAGCATGAGTGAAGAAGTTTGCCTGGAAAACGACATGTCCCGGTTCGGTTTACGACGGCTGCATGTGATTTGCCTGGGTGAGCCGGTGAAGATCGAGAACTGGACGCAGCATGTGCCAATGTCCAGCATCCATACCTGCTCGTCCGTTGCCTGGGTGGAAAAACCGGTTGGGATGCACCACCTCCAGATCTACTGGAAGGCCAGGGAGGTTGTGAAAATATTTGATCCTTCGACAGGCTCAGGAGATAAGGAACTGGTAGTGGTGATGTGGTGGATCGATGTGAAAGCCGGGGATACGATCCGGACGGCGGCGGATGACGCGGCCTGTTTTTTCTCAGCCATGTATCCCTGGATGCCAACCAAGGCCGCGCTCAGCAATCTACCCAAGGGTATTGAGAATAAGAAATTGGACGAACCATTTCAAAACATTGAGTTCATTGAAATGCCGTGGGTTCCAAAAAGCTTTGTGGCTGTCTGGTGAAAGGAGGAAGATGAACGAATTAACGGCGTGGAAGTGTAAAGCTGGTCATGTCCTGGGGCAATCCGGGCGCAACGGGCACGGGATCCGGCAAGTGATCATCTACCGGGAGGCGATCGACCCGGATGAATTGGGTGACGCCCCAGACGTGCTGCTAGTGGCTGAGGGGCTGGTTATGGATGTCAGGTGCTCCATTTGCGGCGATATGCGCACGTGGGTACCAGGTGAAGAAGCTATTCAAAGGATCATCAAACTTTATTCAAGAGAAAGGATGAAAGATGCAGGCAATGCTTCTCAAAAATAGGACTTTCCATTTACTGGAAGCCAAGTTTGCTGCAGATGAGCTGCTCAAACGGTTGGAGCCTTACTGCCAGATGATCGAGACGGCCGGATCCATCAGGAGAGGGGTCAAGCAAGTGCATGACATTGACCTGGTCGCATGGCCATACTACCAGGAGACCGGTCAGATCACCTTATTTGACCAGGCACCAGCCCTGGAGCCGATCAGGATCAGGGAGTTCTTGCTGAGCAGCTCCTGGGCTGAGGATATTTCCATTGGGCCAAAGATCATCACTTTTACGTTTGATGGTTTTCCGGCGGAGATCTACCTGGTGGAACCAGACGGCCATAACTATGGCGCCATGATGCAGATGCGGACCGGGTCCGCGGCGTTCAATATTCGGCTGGCCATGCAGGCGAGGCAAAAAGGGCTGATCTATCGGGCAGGGTACGGGATCTTCAAACCGCTCACTGGCGAGCAATTGGACGACGGGACTGAGCTGGGCTTACTTAAGACGCTGGGGATCAGCACTTTCTATTTGGATCCAAAGAACAGGATCAGTTAGGCCCCTCACCCTACCCTCTCCCATGTGAGAGGGGGAAAGAAGGTCAAATGAAAACCGAAATAATTGAAATTCAAATGAAAGGTAATAAGAAATTCATCAAAGACGTACTGAGACAAGTGCATGATCTAATAGATTCAGAAGAATTTTGTGAGAAAACAGCAACGCCTGGCTGCGAGATCAACATAATATCCTCAATTGCTAATTATCCAGAGGAAGAATGAAATCACAGCTATATGTTAGAGCATATAACAAAGTCAGAAAAGAGATAAAGCGGAGCTACCGACAACTAAGACGGCAAGGGGGGTGGCGGGCCGTTGGAGCGGCATTTCGTATATCCGGAGGGATGGCTTTCAGGATCGGGGAGGAAGGGTATATGCCTTCGGAGCCCGCGATCTGCCAGGTATTAGGGCTGCCGGTAACCGTGGAAGTGGAAGTGAACCCGAAGACGGGAAAGGTGATTGTACCCAAGGATCTGCGGGTAAAACGAACGCCCAGGCAGTTGGATGATATGAGTGTCAATGAGCTGCGCTGGGCACTGGATCATAGAGAGGAGATGAGAGGATGAATGAGGAAATGATATTGGATCAGGATACAAATCCACCGGCAGAAAAGAAGGATATCCCTATTGCTCTGCCTAAACCACAATTCCATGTTGGGGAAGAGCTGGTATGGAAGGGTGTGCCGTTCAAGTTGGCGTTGATCAACCATAACAGCCTGGTGATCAAGTTGGTGGATGGCGCATTTCAGAAGGAGGGGGTTGAAAATAAGCGAAGGAACATCCCTGAAGGAAAGAAACGACATAAGGTGGGAAAAAATGGATAGTCGTGTTGAGATGCAAGAGTTGTATTGCCATAATTGCGGTATGTATGTCCGCTTCCCAATAGATCTATCTATGAATGGCAACCATGTGCTTAAATGCCCTACTTGTGGGCATGAGCATTGCCGAGTTGTTGAAAACGGAATGATCACTGGGGATCGATGGGATCAGAGAAATTCAATTCAAACCATAAAAGTAAACAGCTGGCAGATCACCACTTCTTACAACGCAGCTTCAAGTACGGCAAATATTTTCATTTTTGGCAGCAGCGCAAGTACGAGCACAGTATAGAACCATGAAAAGTGAACAGTGAAACGAGGTGAGAAATGAATAAACTAAAACTTATCGGAGAATGCCCGAAGTGCGGAAACGATGGGAACGGTAATCATTTATTGGGATATGGAGACCCGAAGTTCATTGCTCAAAGGGATGAAACTAATCACAACATGATTGCCGTAGATAATTTTTGTACCCAATGCAAAGCGGGATGGACGGAGTATTACTCTTTTGATAATTGGGAACCGGATGAAGAAAGAGGTGAGAAATGAAACTCAAACTGACAGACGAACAGCTAAAAACATTATCGGTTATACAAAGCAAAGTTCACCACCAAGTTGTAAACGACATTGCCGCTGAACTCCTGCAAGCCAGAAAGCGCCTTGTCGAATTGGAGGGAATAGCAATAGATATGGTGCGGGAGTTTTGCCTTTCATCAATATCCGAACCGTACATCTATTCCCATGATTTTAAGAGCACACCACAATATGTATTCGAGTGTTTGATTGAGTATGGTTTAGCAAAATGGACTGATGAACGCAAGGCTTTTATCATGTTTACGCCTGAGGCGGGGAAATGAGCGACGGTAGGGAAATGATTCCATCATATATAGCCCGCGAAAAATGCGGGTGCGTTGTTGGTGCGGTTGTTGATGATCCTGATCATCCACAAAGGACAAAGGAAGGACTCTTAGAATTCGTGAAAGATGGATTGATCATTGAGAGGGTTACTGTAGGCTGGGTCAGAGAGCATGGTTTAGAACAATGCGTTGTTCACAGCACTATGGAAACAGAGGAAGAATGAAAAAGGTAATTCATAATGTTAGGCTTGACGAGAATACGGAAGTGGAGTTTGAATGTGATGAAAGGATAACCCATGCGGTATTTATGCAAAGCCCGTATGGCCATCAATGGTCACGCCGATTATTTAAGTCATTGGATGATGCGGAAAAATTCATAGATGAATTACACCACACCCGGCAATTGATGCCGCATTACATTATCTGGGAACTTAGGAAGGGGAAACTGAATGAGCTCGATGAATTCTTAATAAAACATTTTCGCAGACCGATGTTAATGAACGATGAGGCGAAAAGGCTAATGTATGAGGACACAAAAAACATAAAAGCTGCCGCGGCCACCTTTTACGATTGCCTGGTGCGGCGCAAAGAGGCTGGAATGAGCATCCTGCCTTCGGAGGAAAAGGCGATGAAGGAGTATGAGGAGTGGCGCAAATGAGCGAGGATGTTGAAGCACGGTCAAAGTACTTTGGTGCTATAGAACAATTGAGCGAAGATACTAAACGAAGGATGGATGCCAACGCAGCTTCGCTGATATTCTTGGCCAGAGAGACTTTATATATGATGCTGAAAAACTATAAGACGTTGGGCATAAGCACATCCCCTGCCGATGAAGAATTCATAACAGATTATGAGAAATCTACAGCAGAGCAAAAGCTTGACATTTCCAAAGATGTTGTTAAAATTTAAGAGTATTCATAAATAAGTAATTATTTTTGAATACAGCGCAAGTCTGATTAGTTGTTCAGATATCGGTGGAGTTGAGCGCCCACCACGTACCTCAAAAGAGGCCCGTGGTGGGCGTTTCGCGTTTAAACCCCAAGAGGGTGGACACATAGGTCCACCCCTACAAGAGAAAGAAGGAGAATGCCATGGAACTACCAACCACTTTTCAAGCTTTTCTTACCCTGTTAGGAAGCCCCATTTTCATCGGGGTGATCATCAGCGTACTGCTTATACGCTGGGCCTGGTTCGTCAACCTTCAAACAAAGGCCAAGTTCTGGATCGTCGGTGCCATCAGTTTGGGGCTGCCGATCATCAGCCGGTTACTGATCATTTATTTACCTGGTCAAGTTGTGGTGTTCGTTGAAACATGGTGGCCAACACTGGTGGGCGGCATGGGTATATGGATGTCTTCACAAGTTTGGAATAAGTTATTTGGTGCTGATGGAGCGATAAGCAAGGCATCCACCATCAAACAACTTAATGATCCAACCAAGAAGTAAGCCATGGGATCCGTCATCGCACCCCGGGTCGTCGCACTGGAAACAACCGTAAAAGATCACGACGAGCAATTGCTCCGACACAACTCCAAATTACAGGAGCATGATCAATTACTGTATGGGATCAAGGATTGTCCTGGCGTTGTAAGTGATGTTGTGGATATCCAGAAAGCCATTGAGAAGATCAACCTGTTACTCAATTCGCAGACGATCTATAACAAGATCCTCACTTTCTTTGCAAGCGCGCTTTCGTTGGCGATCGTTTCTTACTTGATCAAATTGGTACTGAAATGAAATCAGCCTCGCAGGTTTCACTCGAAAAGTATGTGGATGCAAAGATCCACGGCGCGAAGAAAGCCTCTGCCTTAGCCGCACGCTCAATCGAAATACGCGTGAACTTGATGACCGAGGAGATCAAGATACTTCGGTCATCCAAGGATAAGCTCGAAGGCAAGGCGTCGCAGAACCAGGTGTTTATTGCATACGCGATCTCAATTGTCGGGCTGGTAATTGGTCTTATAGGAATATTCAAATGACCGTCGAAAAGTTGAAGCAATTGGAACTGGAAGGGATCGCATCCCAGCTTGAAACTCCCGAGGATGATCCACGGGAGATCAGCGATGCTGCCAGAGAGCGGTTTGAGCAGATGGTGGCTGGAGTGCTGGCCTCCCCCCAGCCTCCCCCAAATAATCCTTCGGATGTATTTGGAGAGGGAGCAAATCCTGAGGAATGGTTCTCGCAGTACCTAGAGCTGGCGAAGGCGGGGTTCAAGTGGCGAGTGGCGGCCTATATTGCCTGGGCATCCAGCCCAAAGATCGACCGTTGGCCAAAGACCCAGAACCAATTTGCAACACAGATACTCGGTTTGACTTCCGATCGGGTGATCATCACCTGGCGTCAGAAAAACCCATCCATTGATTCCACCATCGGGCAGTTACAGTCCCAACCGCTCTTCGCACACAGGGCGGATATCTTCGACGCTTTGATCGAGAGTGCTTCGAACCCCAATTATAAAAATCACCAAGACCGCAAGCTTGCGTTGGAAATGCTGGGAGACTACAGCCCCAAGATCAAGATAGAGGATGAGCGCAAGGGATCGGGGCAGGAAGATTATTCTGAAATTAGCGACGATGAATTGACCGAGAAAGTGCTTGCGGCCAAACACATCAAAGCAAATGAAGTAAAACGCCAGCCTGAAACGGGTGAGGCAAATGAATCAGACTGAAAGAGAAGCATTATTAGCGGACGGCGAGAAAGCTGAAAGGGCATTGGCCAGACGGCATTTGATCGATTATGCCTGTTACATGGCACCCTGGTATATCCCAGCTCCGCATATTGTGCTATTGGCCCAATACCTGGAGAAGGTTGAGCTGTTCATCCGCACCGAAGGAAAAGAAGGGATCGGGCGATTGATGGTTTTCATGCCGCCAAGGTATGGAAAGAGCGAAACGATCAGCCGGTTATTCCCGTCCTGGGTGCTGGGTAAAAATCCAGACAAAAGAGTTATTCAGACATCCTACGGCGCAGATCTGGCCCAGGATGACAGCCGCAAGGTAAGGGAATATCTTACCAGCCCGCGGTTCATGAATATATTTGGCAAGAATGCCTGTTCTGTTGACGGTGCGGTGGAAATATCCATTGACAGCCGGAGCCAGGCGCACTGGGATCTGGCAGCTCCACATCGGGGCGGGCTGGTGGCCGCGGGTATAGGAGGCGGTATTACAGGTAAAGGCGCCAATCTGCTCAATATTGACGACCCCATCAAAAGCCGGGATGAAGCTGACAGCGAGGCATACCTCAAGACTCTAATGAGCTGGTATCGATCGACCGCCTATTCCCGGCTTGAGAAGGGTGGGGCGATCGTGATCACCCATACCAGGTGGAGTTTGGATGACCTGGCCGGTCAATTACTGCAGGCGATGGGAAGTGATTCAGAACTAGTAGACAAGTACGAGATCTTATTCCTGCCAGCCATTGCTTTGGATGAAGACCAGTATGCCAGGGATGAAGCGCAGCAAAAAGAAGAGATGCTGAAGGGTATCTTCCTTCCGATCGGCGGGGATATGCTGGGACGCAAAGCTGGTGAAGCCTTATGGCCGGATAAAGCCAGCACTGATCAGCTGAAGGCTACACGCGAAAATGTGACAGATCTGGAGTGGTGGCCTGTTTATCAACAGCTACCGCAACCGATCACCGGCGGCTTCTTCCAGGACGGGGATTTCATTGTGGTGGATGAAGCGCCCAAAGGGTTGAAGTGGTACCGGTATATGGATCTGGCGATCGGCAGGACTTCACGATCGGACTTCAATTCGACCGTAGCAATCGCACATGACCCCAACACCGGTTTCATCTACCTGAGGGACATGATCCGGATCCGCGAGCTGAATGAATTTCTTGCCACAGTCAAGGAATGGATGCTGAGCCCTGGAGAAAAGGGGACGATCTGGGCAGTGGAAGATGTTGCTTTCCAGACTGTCGTCTTCAACGACTTTATGAAAGACAAGGATCTGATCAATACAGCGATCACCCAGATCCGGCCTGAAGGGGACAAAGTTACCCGGGCAAGGCCACTGCAGACACGCTGCAGGCAGGGATTTGTGATGGTGGTGGATGCGCCGTGGGTAAGAGGCTTTCTACAGGAGGCTTTTCGGTTTGGGCCCAATGCCAGGAAAGATGATCAAATCGATACAGCCAGCGGTGGGATGAAGGCTATCCTGGATAACGCGAGAATTCCAGCACCAGCTGAGATGATCGGATTTGCATAAGGAGCAACATGGGACTTATTAATCAATTATTTGGAAAACTCGGCTATGCAAAGGCTCCCTCAATGGCCGGAGATCGGAAGAAGCTCGCGCCCTGGATCTCCGCTTACGCACATTCTGAGGAATGGAATATTCCGGACCCCAGCTATACCCAGGGTGAGGCAGATCTTTACACCAAACTTGCGTGGATCTATATCGCAGTCACACGGGTGGCAAAAGCGGCCGCGGCAGTGGAAATGAAGATTTACCAAGGCGACGGGGACGAAGATGATATAGAACTTGTCAACCACGATTTTCTGCGGTTAGTCAGAAGCCCCAATCCGAATATGAGCCGGTTCGAATTTCTGGAAGCAACATATTCCTATTACACGCTGACCGGAAATGCTTACTGGTGGCTCAACCTGGTGGGCGGAAGACCCGCTGAGATGTGGGTCATTCCATCCGGAATGATGGAACCCCTGCCGGACGAAAAACTATTTATCAAGGGGTACAAATTCACTTCGCATTATGGGCAGGAAATTCAACTTACGGTTGACGAGGTGGTGCATTTCAAGAATTTCAACCCGACCAACGATTTTTCCGGGGTCAGCCCATTCAAAGCGGCCTCCACAGATATCACCACAGAGCTGACGATGAGCCAATGGAATGGCAAAAATTACGGGGAAAACAACGGCCGTTTACCAGGGATCATCGCTTTCAAGGATTATGTGGAAGACAGGGAGTGGGAATCGATCAAGCGAGAGGTTGACACGAACGCAAAACGGCGAGCCATGATGCTTTTACGCGGCGCTGGCAACGGCGTGAACTGGCTGCAGAACACCATGAGCCAAAAGGATATGGATTTCATCAACCAGAGAACTTTCTCCAAAGAGGAGATATTCTCACTTGTGGCGCCGGGATTGAGCTCTGTTTTGGCTGTGAACGCAACCGAAGCGAACGCAAAAACCGGATTGGCTACATTCAATTCCATGGCGATCTGGCCGATGTTGTCGTCTGTCGGGGAAAAGGTATCGGCGGATCTACTCCCGTTCTATGGAGATAATTTGCGAGTTGCGCACGAAGATATCCGCATCACTGACCGAGTGCTGAATCTCGACGAACAGCGTGAATATGCCAAAACGCATACCCTGGATGAGATCCGCAAGAAATATTACGGGGATAAACCATTACCCAAGCGCGGAGATCTATTACCAGTGGAGCTTGTTCCAATATCCACACCAGGCCCGGTGCCTGTGACAGAACACTCGAGCGGAAAGTTACCGGAAGACCCAGGCAAGCTGCAGAACAAGGAACCGGTCCCTTCACAATTAGATATTCCGGAGGAGGGGACGATGAAGGCCAGCACAGAGGGTGGACACACAGGTCCACCCCTACAAGAACACGGGGAAAGGGATACGGATCTGGGGAAGTGGAGGAAGCAAGCCACCAACCGCATGAAACGAGGAAAGAGCGCGGATGCTGAGTTTATCAGCGACGCGATACCGGAAAGCATGAAGGAGGTGATCCACTCTGCGTTGAAGGACTGCCAGGATGTTGAAAGCGTGAAGGCAGTATTTGATTCGATCACCGGCAATAAAGCGGTTTACCAGGCGATAGAGAGTGCGTTCAGCCAGGCAACCCCTGCCCAAAAGGCAGAGCTGCTGACCACGCTCATTCCTTCAGACTGGAGAGGATATCCATAATGCCTGAACTGAAGAACCGATCAGAGCTGGAAAAAGCAATCGCGAAGGCGATAGGCGGCAAGCTGAGCGGGAAAACCCAGCAGTTGATGAAGCTATTGGGCGATCCGCCTGAGTTGAGCCGGGTACCCGCGTCCTTCTGGGAAGAACTGGGTGTTGACTTGACCAGCGCGATCAAACCTGAGTTGAAGAAGGTCTTTGAGACGGCGGCGGAGGAACTGATCGTCAGTAAAGTTGTCGGTGTGGACTGGGCGCTAGTCAACCATGCGGCAAGCGAGTGGGCAAGCACGTACACATTCGAGCTGGTGAAAGATATTAACAAGAACAGCAGGGATGCGCTGCAAGAGCTAATAAGCGGGTTTTTTGAGAAGCAAACCACGCTGGGAGAGCTGGAAGCCAACGTGGAAGGCATGTTCGGGGAATACCGGGCGGCCTTGATCGCCGTGACAGAGACCACCAGAGCCAGCACAGAAGGTGAAAAGCAAACCGTTGAGCTGATCAAACAGGACAGCGGGATCCAGATGAAGCCATTTTTTGTGACCATGAAAGATGAAACGGTTTGCGATGAATGCGGCCCGATGGATGGGCAGGAGATCACTGACGACAGCCAGTATGCCCCGCTTCATCCAGGCTGCAGATGCAGTACGCGCTATGAATTCGAGGGCAGCCATGATTAATATCGAGGTAACCGGAGCGAAGGAATTAGTCGCCAAACTCGGGAAGATGGCGGGGTTGACTTTCTTCAAAGCTGCGCTTAAGGCAGGTGGGGTCTATTTGAAAGGCAAAATATCCATTCCCCCAGGAGTAAACCGGTTATCCAGGGCTGAAGTCTATGGTGATACCTGGAAGGGTGGAGCCCAACGCAGATTTTTCTTTGGAGCGCTGATGGCCGGGATCATCGATGTGCCTTATGTCCGAAATCAAAGCGCCGGGAGCCAAGGCCTTACCAAACGATGGACCGTGAAGGCATCTGACGGCGGCATGACGGTGACTGTGGGAAATAATGCGGGCTATGGCGCGCTGGTGCATGGTGAAGTTGGAGAACAAAGCCGATACCTGGCCGCGGTCGGATGGAGACCAGCGTCCACGGTGGCAGAGGAAGAAGGACCGGTGATTGTCCGCCAGATAGATGAGGCGGTAAGAAAGGAATGTGAGAAATGAAAGAGATCTCTTTAATAGAAAATATTGATTCGTCAAACGAAGAAGTTGAGGCGATGCGGATATCGGCCCCATCCCAACCTTCCCCAAATAATCCTACGGATGTATTTGGAGAAGGAGCTTTGAAGCTTGGGGCGCGGAATAACAGCGGGGATAAGGCGCGGGTACTGAAGATCCGGGAGATGGCGATAGCTATCCAGGGGTTGACCGACGAGATGGAACCGGGTGATGCCCCTTCGACAAGCTCAGGGGATGAAGGTGGACACGCAGGTCCACCCCTACAGGAAGCGGCGCAGAAATCCGGGAAAAAGGGGGAGGATGAGGTTTCTGTCTACCAGGTGATGGCCGGGGAAGTGGTGGCGGTCAAAGGCAAGAATGATGATGACGATACCTGGGAATTGGATATCCTGGCAGCTCCCTATTATGGTCCAAACAATGGAAAAGATATCGATAAGCAATATTTCAGCCCGAACACGAAGTTTCACGAAGAAACACTAAAAAGTCCGTTGATTGTGTATTTTCATGGCTGGTCTCCGGAAGGAAAACCGATGGGGATGCCGGAGATCATCGGATCAGCGCTGAAATTATGGAAAGATGCCAAGGGATTATGGTACAGGATCAAACTTGACAAGGTGAACGCATTTGCCAAACGGGCATGGGCGGCCGCAAAGGAAGGTACAGCGAAAGCCAGCTCAGGCAGCCTTTCGCACCTGGTGCGAATTGCAAAGGATGGAGAAATTCTCAACTGGCCGCTGGCAGAGATCTCGTTGATCGATACCGGCAAGAACCGCTTCCCGGCCAATGCTTTTGCGGTGGCGCTGCCAGTCATGAAAGCGCATTACGAGGGAATATCAGCCTTACTGGAAACTGAGGAAGACGCGATAGGTGCGCAACCCGCACAAAGCACGTCTCAAGGTGAACAGGCGGCTGTTTCTAAAAAATCAAATCAACCCCCCTCCCCAGAGGGTGGACACACAGGTCCACCCCTACATAAAGAAGGGACCCACCCTAACCCTCCTCAAATAAAAACAACATTTGGAGAGGGAACCAGAAACAAGGAGACTAAAATGACACCCGAAGAAATTCAAGCCTTGTTCGACAAGGCAATTGCTGCGCACGATCTTGCTCAAGCTGACGCGCTCAAAGCGCAACTGGCTGAGAAAGAAAAGATCGATGCGGCCGTGAAGGCAGAAAAAGAGAAATGGGAAGCCGAAGCGGCTACCAAATCCCGTTTGAATGCCGGAGCGCCTCACCAGGCTCAGTTCGCTGATACCTGGAAGTACGACAACTATTCACCTGCTGAAATTGGCTTGGCGGTGGATATCTTACGCTCCAACAAAGAACCGGTATCCCCGGCAATGATCAAGGCGTTGGCCTTGAAATGCTCAGAGCTGAAGGACAGCGAAGAGAGCGTGTATGTTAAATCGGCCATGAAGAAAGCCGGATTGGAACCGACCGTGGAAGCCATCAAAGCTGCCACAGACCCGATGTACACCGGCGGGTCCCTGATTGGTTCCGATTGGGTCGGTGCCGCTTATGCAATGCAGATCTGGGGTGCCATCCGCGCAGCCCGGCAGATCGTCCCCAAAATCCCTTCTGTTGTTATTCCGGATGGGTATAGCTCGGAATACTTCCCTCTGGAAGGGGCTGACCCGACCTGGTACAAAGTGGCTGAGACATCAGCCGCGGACAGCACGATGAAGTTCCCAACTGCCTCAGTAACAGCCAGCCAGGCAGCCACCGCCAGAAAGCAGATCACTGTTGCAAAGATGGGCGCCCGGGCAATGTACTCAGGCGAGATGGTCGAAGACAGCTTGCTGCCCTTCGCCGCTCAGCTTCAGGAACAACTGCAGCAATCCGGCGGAGAAATGCTGGAACATGTGGTTATCGACGGCGATACCACCACAACCGGCAGTACCAACATCAATGATATCGGCAACAGTTCCACCCAGACCGCCACCAATCTTCATCTGGTGATGGACGGATTCCGGAAACTGGCGCTGGTTACCAATACAGCAAACAGCCGATCGGCTGCCGGATCACTGACCGTGGACGACTTCATTGAAACCCTGTGGTTGATGGGAACAGCAGGATTGGCTGTTTCCGATCCGACAAAATGCGCTTTCATCATCGACCCGAATGTGCTCAAGGCCGCTTCCAAGCTGCCTGAGGTATTGACCCGGGATGTGAACGGCGTAGCCACCCTGGAAAACGGCTGGCTGAAACGGATCTGGAGCGTGGAAGTGCTGCCGAGCTGGTTCATGCACTACAAGTCCACCACTTACCCGCGCAAAGCCAACACGGCGGGCAAGGTTGACCAGGATACCCAGACCAACAACACCACAGGAGCCATCCTGGGCGTGCGCTTTGATCAGTGGAAACTGGCCTACAAACGCAAACTGACGATGGAGACCACCAGGTTCGCCAACTCAGACTCCTGGGAGATCACCGCGCTCATGCGTGTGGGTTTGGGATACCGGGACACCGAGGCGAGCGCCATCAGCTACAACGTGGGAATTTAGCCCCACCCCTAACCCTCTCCAAATATCCACGATAAACCTGTGGAATATTTGGAGAGGGAGTAAATCAGTTGGATAAGGGCGGTGAAAGCCGCCCAAGGAGACTACTAAAATGAGCAAGCTATATATCATGAAAAAAGGGGTTTCAACCCTGAGCGATCTAGCAGACGGTGTATCAGCCGGTAATTTGTTGAAACAAGGCGGCGGAGCTGTTTATTACCTGGATCCGACAGACGGTCTGGATACCAATAACGGCCTCACACCACAGGCTGCATTCAAAACCCTCCCGGTAGCTTACGCAGCTCTCGCGGACGGTGAAAACGATATTCTGTATTACATTGCAGGAACATCAAGCATTTCCCTCAGCGCAGAGTTTGAATGGGCAAAATCATATACCCATTTTATCGGGGTGTGCGCACCAGTACATGCCGCAGAAAGGGCAAGGATCTTTTTGGCCGCTGGAGACCTGGATGCCAGCCCGTTGTTCCTGGTTTCCGGATCCGGATGCGTACTGGCTAACCTGTATATCTTCTCAGGTGTTGACGATGCCCAGGCGTTGATCGATGTCGAGATCACCGGTGACAGAAATTACTTTGAAAACGTTCACTTTGCCGGTGCCGGGCATGCGTCCAATGCAATCGACGGTGCATGCTCTGTGAAGATGAACGGAGCTGCTGAAAACCTATTCGTCCACTGTACCTTTGGTGTGGATACGGTTGACGCGGCCGCAGGAGTAACTGCACTATTGTTTGCCGGTGCAGCCTCAACCAGGAATGTGTTCGAGGACTGCAATTTCACACTGCATGCCGGAGCTGCAGGGATCTCGTTTATCGAGATGGTCGGGCAGAACATGATCGACCGGTACACAATCTTCAAGAATTGCCTGTTCATCAATCTATCCACCACAGCAATGACCGTGGCAATGATCATTGAAGGTGGAAACAATGGCGACAACAAACGCTTCCTGATGAAGGACTGCGCTTTGGTCGGCGCAACAGATTGGTCCAGCATCGCGGCCATGGTTTATTTGAACACCGGTGTAATAACCGGCGGAACAAATGCGGGATTGTTTGTGGTCAATTCATAAAAGGAATACCCGCCCCATTAGGCCCCACCCTAACCCTCTCCAAATACCACCATTCTACAAGCTCAGGGCACGGATATTTGGAGAGGGTACAAGAAGAGGGAAGGAGAAGGCATGAAAATAGTTTTATTACAAGATTTTCGCGGAGTGGAAACACGGGAAAACTTCTATCTCAAAGGGGAAGTGGTCGAGTTTGAGAATGAAGCGGCTTCACGCTTGATCGCAGATGGTAGAGCCAAGGCGATCACTGAAACTCCAAAAATGCAGGTGGCTGAGGCGCCCAAAACCCAAGCCGCTAAAGTTGATGACGGCGTAGCTTCTCGGGCGGCCACATCCTCGAAAAGCAACAGCAAGATGAAGGATCATGGAAAAGGAGTACCCAAATGGACGAAATAAAAACCATGCGGTTATACGGCACCACATCGGCAGAAGGCGCTGTCACCATCAAAGGGACGCGATCTGTCCTGGGTGAGCTGGTGGCTGTGCAATGGATAGACGGCGACCTGGCGGATGGTGTTGGATTTACTTTGTCGACCATCAACACAGAGGCTGCCAACAACCTTCTCGTTGTGGCAAACGCCAACAGCGACAAGATGTACTACCCAAAAGAAATTCCTCATAAAACCGAGGATGGCGCCGCGCTGACTGCAACTTCAGGCGGGGACCGTGTATTTCCAATCATGGATGGAATTCCCCAGCTTGCGATCACCAGCGGCGGGGACAGCAAAAGCGGCGGCTGTATCTTGTTCTTCCGGGAGTGAGCATGAATATTTGTGATTACGCCACAGTTGAATCAGTACGGACACTCGCGGATGCAACTTCCAACGCTGATGACGCGCAGTATCTGCTTTTCATTCAACAGGTGAGCCGTGAGATCGAACTGATCAGTCGAAGGTTGTTCTATCCGTACATCGGGACCAGGAATTATGACACCCCAGAGGACGATACACTGATCATCCCAGATGATCTGGTCAGCATCACAACGCTAAAGAATGGGGACGGATCCACGATCAGTAGTGATGACTACAAACTGTATCCACTTAATAAATCGCCCAAGTACAAGATCGTTCACACTGGCACTATTGGTTGGTTGTTGAATTCCCTGGGACAGAGATATGGCGCGATCGAACTCGCGGGCGTGTTTGGCTACGTGGAAGACTATGCCAATGGATTTGAGAGCACTGGGGCAACACTCAGCGCGGCGATCTCCAGCTCAACTGCAACGAGCTGTACTTGCACCACCGGAAAAGTGAAAGCGGGCGATCTGCTACAAATCGAAAGCGAGTGGATATATGTGAGCGCGGTAACAGTCAGCACAGCCGATACGCTAACCATCACCCGGGGCGTGAATGGATCAACAGCGGTGGCTCACAACATCAGTACAGCCATCAGCCGATGGAAAGTTCCCCCCACCATCCAAAGCCTGTGCAGACGGGCTGTTATTGCCTATAACAAGCTTCGCAGCAACCCGTTGGGAGAGACAATTGTCTCCGATGGGATCACCTACACCACACCGCGAGATGTAACCAAATATCTGCGCAGTCAGCTTCTGGAACTTGGGTTCTGCGGGCGGGGGTTGATATGAGCGTCACGACCGTTTTGACTCAACTGGCGGTTGTGCTGGCAAATGTGAACCCCACTCCGCAACCGGTGCCCGTGCGGATCGTGAGCACGCCCAGGGAAGCGATCAACATTAGCGACTTCCCGATGATCGTGTGCGCGTTCGGGCAGGGGATTGACAATGAGATCGGGGAACTCGCAGGCGGGGGTTTTATCTATCACCGCTGGACGGCCGTGATCTATGTTTTCGTGGCAAGCACCATCACCCCGCTTCCGGAAGTGTACAGCCGGTGCGAACCCTGGGCTGCAGCAATGGCGACCGCGTTGTATGGCGATCTGACGCTGAATGGGTCGTGCACATTCATTGGCAACGATGAACATTTATTCAAATATCAGCACGCGCCGATCGATTGGACCGGCGATAAGAAGGAGCTTTACTGGGTTTTGAAGTTTGAGCTCCCGATCGAAGAACACATGGAGGTGACACTTGCTGCTTAAATTTGTTGGTAAAAGTTGGATCCCGAATATTCCAGCCAGGGACTTGACCGATGAAGAGGTAAAGAAATTCGGTGAAGAGTACCTGGTAAAGACTGGATTGTACATTCGTGTGAAAGAAGAAAGCCGCGCGAAAGCGGATGAGATCAACCTTAAGGTTGAAAAGGAGAAATAATTATGGGATCAAAAGTATGGAGTAAGTTACAAAGAGGCTTCGAAGCCACTCCTGGAACAGCGGTGCCAGCAACAACGATCGTGCGCGGCACTGGAGTGCCAAAGGATGAGCGCAAGGTTGAATTTCCTCCCGAGGATCTGGGCATTGCGGGCGGTACTGACCGATCGATCATCACCTGGGAGGAAGGCTCCTGCAATGAGCAGGGTAACGTAACCTTTGAGCAGTTCCCTGGGATCCTGGCGTGCGGCCTCAAGAATGTGACCACAGGCGCAGCGGATGGCGCTGGCACGGGCAAGATCTATGAATATCCGCTGCCCACCACAACACCCAACACAGTCAAGACAGCCACGCTGGAAGGCGGGGACGATGCCGGAGCTGAAGTTATGGCTTACGGCTATATCGAGAGCTTCAACATCGGCTGGGAACCCAAGACCGCCATGAAATATTCGGCCATGTGGAAAGGGCGCGGGATCGCTCCTCAGGCATTCACCGCTGGATTATCCGCACCCGCCATAAACGAGATCGTCACCTCACCCAAGTTATACATTGATGGGGTGGGGACTTACCCGGCCACAACGATCAAAGCGAGCTCTGTGCTCGGTTTATCGTTGGATTGCAAGACCGGCGTCACCCAGGTGCCCACAGCCAACACCCTGCTCAGCTTCGACAGCATCAACCAGCAGGATTATGAGATCCTGATCGACGTGAGCTTTTACCATAACGCGATCGCGATCGCACAGATCGCTGGATGGCGCGCGCAGACCCCGACATCTTTGAAGCTGTTATGGGAAGGCGCTGCCACCGCAACAGCGGGAACTACTTACAGCAAGCTTACTTTCCTGATGCAGTTCGTTGGGAAGTGGGATACCTTCAGTGAGAGAAGCGCCAGCAACGGCAACAGCCTGGTGAGCGGAAAATTCCGGGTGAGATACAACGCGACCGCGGCCGCGGCTGGCAAGTTCCTGATGACCGCAGAACTGGCGGCACTGGCATGAACAAGATCACCGTGAACCCGGATATCAGCTTCAAACAGACCAAGGCTTTTGGCAAGAAATTTGACGAGATCCGTCGAAGAGAGATCAGCGGCGAGGTCGTCATGCCTGAAAGCAATCAACTGATCGTGAAAGCGGCATTGGAAACAGGCATTCTACTGGGTGCAAGCCCGGAAGAGATCAATGACGAAATGAAAACAGGCCGGATCGTCGCTCTTGGAACAATGGCAGCAAAAGCCTTTGCCGCGGAGCTGAAGCCGATCGACGACCCAAACTGATCAAGGCAGTGGTGGAGTATGTGGACGGAAACGCGCCACTGCCTTATGAACTTCAATTGCGCTGGGAGTGCCTGGAGTTTCACTGCTTACCATGCGCGGGCGGTATGCAGGATCAACCAGCCAGGCTAATGATGAGGATGAGGATAGCTCAATTTATTCATGATGCCTGGCGGGCATGGCGGGCGGTACCGGTGGACAAGAAGGCAGATTTTGCAAATGATCATCCGGAGTATTTCGCGATCGTTGATCGATACCTCGCGATGCAAGACGAACCGGAAAGGACTTAATAATGCCAAGTGCAAATCTTATCGACATCATCATGCGGGCCATAGACCACGCCAGTCCGGATATTAAAAAAGTGGCCGGAGAGTCCGATAAGCTGGGATCCTCGGCCTCAAAATTGAACGAAGTATTCAAGAGCGCCACGGGTATTTCGCTGGGCTCGGCTTCAGCTTACGCGATAGCCGGACTGGCCATAAAAAAGGCCACTGATTTTGTTATTGTTGCCACCGAGAAGACACAAGCCTACAACCTTACCATAATTGATAATGCCAGGCTGATGGGTGCCGACGTGGAAGAAGCCAGCCGGTTATACCAGATCGGGGATGATGTACGCGTATCCCAGGAAACACTTACGCAGGCTATGAAGTTTGCTAACGAACAAGGCATCCAGCCCAATATAGCTAGCCTGGTAAGATTGGCGAACGAATACGTTGCACTCATCGATCCGGTTGAAAAGAACCAGTTTGCGGTGGATATGTTCGGGCGGCGCGCTGGCCCGGAAATGCAGAAATTGCTAGAGCTGGGCGGACAGGCCATTCTGAACTACGCGGCAAACGTCGAAGACAGCCTGATAGTAACAGAAGAAGCGGCTGCAGCAACAAAATTATATTACCAGAATACAGACATCTTAAATGACAGATGGACTTCTTTTTCTCATAATGTTGGAAATGTGTTTATTCCAGCATTGAATGATTTATTGGAAGCCGTAAATGGTACCGCTCCATCATTAACCGACATGATGAATGATGTAGCAGAGCAACAATATCAAAATGCACTTGCGATCGTAAATAAATATGAGGGCATAACACCAAAAGGTGGATACTCTCAATATTTGCTGCAACAATCTCAGCAAATTGTAGCTGCGTGGGACGAATTAAATGGATATACGCCTATTCCTGAAAGTTGGGCTAACGATTTTAAAGACGTTGGCAGAGCAACAGGTGACGCCGTACCACCGACTGAAAGATTGGCGAAAGCAACAAGCGGTTTGGCTACCGAAGCACAACAGGCAGCGCTGGCGCTACAGAATGAACTGGAAAACCTGAATAAGCTTGCTAATATCAACCCGAGCATCGGCAGTCAATTTGGTTCGGATATCGAAAAATTGAAATGGGAAGCGGCGGGGGGAATTGATATTCAGCGGATAGGTAAATTAATTGAAAATGGCGTGGATGCCGGGACAGTTGGAAACACTATTGGGCAACAATTATTCAGCCAATTAGCTGTACAAAGTGCAATCGCGGCGGGCAAAGTAAGTAATGATTGGAAAAAAGCCGGTGAGCAATTATCTAATGATTTAGGCATACCACTAAAAGATGCGAATAAATTGTTGGAGAATGCAAAAAAGAATGGGGATAGCATAACGGATATTGAGCAAGCCTACAACATTACTGTTTATGTGCATTATGTGACATCCGGTGGGATAGGCATACCAGGAAATATTACCCTGCCTTACGGCGGTGCTGGAGGTAATCAGGGCACACCGACGACAGCGACACCACAAGCCTCTGGAACTGGCGGCTATAAGACCGTGCCACCGGGATACTCGAATGATACCTATTATGTGCCGATGAAAAGCGGAGAGGAATACGATGTGAAGAATGCAAATGACCCCAAAAAGGGCGGCGGGGACACCATCATCAATGTCTATAACTATGGACGCCAGGAATTCATTGCCAGGAATGAACAATCGCTTTCCAGCATGATGAAAGAGATGGGCCAGCTATGAGACTTACAGTTGAATCCTTTGATGGTCACGACATCAACGACAGTAATGTATCCGCCTACATTCCACTGGAGGGCGGTAATTTCAATAACCTGCCATCGGTCGATCCGATCGAGATCCCGCGCATTAATAATTTTCCGGATTACGGCGGGAAGATCCTGCTCAGCAAAAACTTCATGATCCAGGTGGATATAAAACCCGGAGCGGATTATTCCACTTATTTTGAGCTATTGAAGGGTTATTTTGACACTGCCGTGCGCGATAAGAAAAAACTGGTAGTGAAGGACTCGGACACTACCAAAGAATGGTATGTCATGTGTACCTGCGTCGCAAACCCGGAGCGGTCAACCGGATCGATCAAGTTGCTCATGTATGCCAACGACCCGACACTACTTGGGAACACTGCCTCGACCGTTTCATGGAGCGTGACTGCCACCGGACAAACGAAAGTCGTCACTCCAGTTGGGAACGTGAAAGCAAGGCCTGTTTTCACCATCACACCCACCAGCGCAAAGACCGGCGGGTATGCCTATAAGAAGTTCCTCAACCTAAAGAACGTGCATACCAATGCTTTCAGCAATTATCCATACGATTTGACCGACGGGGGATTGGATCATGCCGCGATGGTGAAAGTGGCAGCCGTGCATGTGGCCATCAATGATGGGGCGGGCATTACAGACGTTGCCACCACCATCCCGTATGATGGTGAAGCCGGGACGTTCCCGACAGCGGGTATTGCCTGGATTGATGGGGCAACCAAAGAACAGATCAGTTACACCGGGAAGTCGGGCGGAAATCTTACCGGAGTGACGCGGGGAATCAACGGGACAACCGCAGCTGCACATGCCAATGATGTAATCATCTATCAATCCAATGTACAGGCGGATGGGGACGACCTGCGCATTTACATGGACGGGAAGGAAGTGAGCAGATGGTCGGATAACTGGAACAATGCGGCTACCAAGATCTGGATCAACATCGATCTGAAGCCAAAAGCCACGACCACCCTCAAAACAGCGATTGCGGCAAGCGGGTCCATCACGAGCATTGACCTGGTTGTAAATACGACAACTTACCTCTTCCTGCGCGCGATCGGTGCCAGCGGCATGGTACAGATCGGGACGGAGATCTTCACTTATACCACTCTGAGCTTGACCACCTCGCAGCTCACAGGGACGATCACCAGGGCGGCCAAACAGACCAGCATGGGAGCACATGCCGTTGGGGACGCTGTTACTTTCATCGAGCATGATGTTTGGATGATGTACGGCAACGCGGCCGCGGATGCACCTGTACAGGATGAGACCAAGAAGCCGATCATCGATCTGGCCACCAGCACCAATAACAGCTGGGTTTATGCTTTATTCGGAGACGATGCCAATTTGCGCACCGGCCGTTGGAACAGGCAGATTGTTTCCAGCGTTGGAAAGCAAAGCGCGGTATATACCGATAATCACAACGCGCTGGTGGATCCTGCCACTGAAATGGGGATGAGCATCAAGGCTTATCAATCCAGCGGGCGCTGGGTGGGTGAGACGGGATATTTAAGGTGGACGCTTTTCCATCCTGCTGGAATTACTCATGTGAGCAGTGACGGGGAAAGCTACCGTAATTCTGTCAGCTGGCCGCTGTTTGCATCTTTGAAGAAAGGTCCAAACGCCAGCCTGTACCTGAATCAATGGACGCTGACCACCCCGGCCAGCATTTCTACATGGACCGCATGGACAAAGAATGCAGAGGCGTTGGGAGCGACTTATAACTATATCGGGTTCGTATTCTGGGGGAGCGTAGGGGCGGTGGCCAACGCAGAAGCGGATATGGAAGTGGGGAATGTCACCCTTACGATCGACAGCACCAAGCGGCCAACGATCAGCGCGAGTGCGGAAGCTGATAATTACTGGCTGGATCTGAAACTGACCAATTCAACCAGCGGGGAATATCTGACACTGGCTTTGATGATGGGTTTGAACCGGGTATTGACGATCGATTGTGCCAGGAAGGTGATCTATTACGACGATAACACCAACATGGTCAGCGGATTACAGCTCTCCAGTGTAAGGCAAACATGGCTCGACCTGGCTCCGGGCAACAATACTTTGAAATTTGATGATACCGGCACCAACGCGGTGACAGTGGCTATTTCATGGGAAGATCGGAATAACTAATGGCGAGCCGATTGACGATCTATGATCGCAACGGGCGGTTGATCGCTGAACTTGATGCGTCTGTGAAGCGCTCCTGGATAAAGAACAGGGCCGGCGTGGCCAGTTTCTCCACGTCCACCTTGAATGAGAAATGCAGGGAAGAATACTTGCGTTATGGAAACCTGGTACTCGTGGAACACGACAAACTGCCAGCGTGGGGCGGATATATCACCACAAACAGGGAATGGGAAAATGGGCTTGTGAAGGTGAATGCCAGGGGGATCATGGGGCGCTTTGCCGACAGGTGGGGCGTGGGTGTGTGTAACTTTGCCGGATCCCCAGGGTACGCGCTGGAGAACTTCATCAATAAAGCAAATGAGATCGATGATACCCGCATGAGAGTGGGTGAACTATCCAGGTACGGCGTTGCGAATATCATCCAGGTGCAGCGGGAAACAAAGATGTATGACTTCATCACGGCCATGATCGATGAATTCAGGGGATATCTGCTGGAATTCTCGCCATCGTTTGACGAAGGGCGAGCTCTCATTTTCAAAGGTAACTGGTACAAGCAACCTGAGGGAACTTCGCAAACTGTGCTGATGGAAGGACTCAACATCGAAGCCCAGGGGAGCGTCCTGGTTGAACAGGGCACGATCGCCAACCGGATGCACATTACCAGCAACGGGGCGACTGAAAAGGATAAGAAGTCTATCCACTTGGATGATGAAGAGAGCAAGGCCAAATACGGACTGTATGAACTTGCGGAGACATCGTCTGTTTCCACAACTTATGTTCAAACACCCTTTGAGGAAACTGCCAGGGAAAAGCTGGCCAAGATGAAACAGCCGCGCAAACTGTACAACTTCAAGGTTCTGGATATCGAGAGTGCCTGGTATGAAACGAGGATAGGCGCTCAATTCCGGTGTGAGCTGTACAGCAGCGGCTTCTTTGGCAGTGGACTGGGGAGCGTATCCACTGTGAGGGTGATCGGTATGAGCTTCAGCGATGAAGGCCGTTTGGAACTGGCCTGTGAGGAGACAGAATAATGCCTTCTAAAAAGAGAAAGGTAAAGGTAAAAATGGATGATGCGTTGATCAGATGTATTGAGAATAACCTGCTTTCGCGGTTGGACAAGATGGAAGCGGATATTGCCGCGCTGAAAGTGCGCGAGATGCCAGTAAGCACCCTGGATACAATCTCTGATGATTTAGGCGACCAGCGGGCGGGGCGGTTCCTGGCTTTGAGCGCTGGCGGTGATCCTACGGATGCAGATGCCTGCGGGGTATTTCTCTCAGCCCTTGGCGAATTATTTAATGCAGTTTTATATCATCTGGGCGGAGTTAATAACGGGGTGCTGCAGTTTGGAGCCAACGCGGTTAATGGCAAATTGATGGCTGGGGCTGGTAATGTCACATTGGATGAAGATGGAATAAAAATCGTGGCAGGTACAGCTGGTGGAAAGCCCGGACAGTATATGCCAAACAGTCTGACCTTCCTGGTTGGAGCTGACGGTATAGCAAGCCTGTTGAGTTATTTGAGCGGCGCAACCGGAATGAATTATGCAGACCTTCAGGTTATCGGTACTTCCGCTTCTGGTGGACAACTGAAATTAATCGTCTATGAACATGGCGGGACAGAGCATGGAAGTTTTGCTTTAGCGATTGATGGAAGCGATGTGGTTACAGCTACGCTTCAAGCCGATATTACCAATATTCACGGAAAAATATCCATTGATAATTTTATTGCGGATTTAGTGACAGACCATTCCTTTAATGGTGAAACCATAATACTTGAACAAAACGAATCGCAAGCATTTGGTGATGCAGTCTATATTAATTCGACCGGAAAAGCACAACTTGGTGATGCTGATGCAATAGCAACTTCAAACTGCGTTTTCATGTGGGTGGACAACTATGATGGGTCTAATAAGCGATATGCCAAGCCTGGCGCAGTCATCCGGGACGATACCTGGAATTGGACAGTCGGGGGCAAGATATATCTGACCGTGACAGGGACGACCGGCAACACGCTCTCACAGACCGCGCCAACCGGAACGGATGATGTCATTCAGATCCTTGGGATTGCACTGACAGCGGATATCATGCTGTTCCAACCGCAATTAGTCCAGGTGGAGCATGCCTAGTTATTCCAATCAGGCGCCAGAATCGACGCTGATCTACGAGGGCGCGGCGACTCTAAACTATGGTACGAATGTGCGGTTGTCGGTTGGACAAACGGCAGCCAATCAACGGCGGAGCTCCCTGCTGCGTTTCCCGACTTTACCTTCCGGCGTTGCGACTGTTTCCAATGTGATATTCACGTTGTACAGCGCTGCAAAGAGTTTGAGTGCAAATCGGACGCTGTCTGCTTATCTCAACCTCAAGGATTGGATTGAAGCGCAGACGACATGGAATATTTTCAAAACCTCCAATAACTGGGGAACAGCCGGCGCGCGCAATACGACCACCGATTATCTCAATTCGCTTCTCGGCTCCGCAACAGTATTGAGTACGATTGCGACAAATGCTTCGCTTGCCACCACGCTGGATAATACGCTGTTCCTGGCCTATCTGAATAACCAGGCAACTTACCCGGGCGGGTTTGAAGTTCTGCTGACCGAGACCGGAACGGACTATTGGAACCCGCATTCTAATGATGCGGCCAACGCTGCCTACAAGCCAAAGCTGACCTTTGATTACACGCTCAGCACCCTCAATTTTAGCAGGGCCGGCGATGTGGCGGCTGCATCCATCAAGAAAATAGGTGACGTGGCGATTGCCAGTGTCAAGAAAATAGGAGATGTGTGATGAATAAACAGGGAATATTTTACCCATCATTGGAAAATGTAGATAGTATTGCAACTCTGCCCAGAATAAAGAACGTGCTGGGCTGCGATTGGTTTGCCCCCCGTGTATTTGGGAAGGTACAGGATAAAGCCGGTAAATGGTACAACCGGATGGTCAACTACAAGGATCCCACAACAAAGGATGACAAGTGGCTGAAGAACTTCTTTCGGGACGCGCCTGCCAATGGTGTGAAGATATGGCTGTACGTGGATCCGCTGGGAAGCGAACCTCTTACGGAAATGAAGTTGGTGATGGAGCGCATAACTCCGTACACCAACTCGGAGGCGTTCGCGGGCGTGTTGTTCGTTGTGGATGACATGTTCAATAAACGGACCGTGAGCGCCGTCAAACTCTATTGCGCCACCATGAAGGCGGCTGGAATTGAGGTGAACTGGGTCAACCTGGCAGTGGATTTACGGCAGGATCTGATCGATGCCTGGAACCTGAATACCAATTACGGCCTGCGATTGGTTGTGAACTGGAAACAGTGCACCAAGGATTATGTCAGCTACGGAATTGGCAACCGCTTTATTCCGATCTATCCCATCCAAGATGAAGCGGAATTCGGCTTCAAATTCAACCTGGCCGGCGCGAAAGAGTTCTGGAACACCTTCATGGCTCAGGATATGATCGCGCTCGGATTGTGGCATGGCAAAGCTTTCAATGACGCGGAGATGCAGAGATTGTCCGTGCTGAAATGGACGCAGGTTGAAGCCGTGCCTGATCCGGTGGTACCGGATCCTGTGATACCCGATCCAGTAATTCCGGACCCGGTAATTCCGGACCCGGTAATTCCCGCTCCAGCAGTTTGCCCGGTGTGCGGGACTGAGCTGACCTGTCAGAAATGCCATCCGATCATCCAGGTCGTGACAGTTGAAGTTCCAGTGGTGCCTGATCAACCCCCGGCTGAGCCCGTGGCAACCGTCGGATTTGAATTGTGGGCTGACTTTTACCAGGGAGATGAAACACCGGATTTCAAGGTGCTGGCAGAAAACGGCGTCGCGGGGATCATTGCCAAGGTCGGTTATGGATTCAACACCAGCGGATACCGCGGGTCGGTGAAAGATAAGAAATTCAGGAGCTACATAGATGGCGCGCTGAAATATAACCTGAAAACAGCGGGCTACTGGTGGAACCATCCGACCGAGGATTGGAACCGGCAAGTGGATACCTGCCTGGATGCTGTACGGGATGCTCCGCTGCATTTCCTGTCAGTGGATATGGAAGTGGGTAGAGGCTCCATCCGGATACAGAACAATAAAGGCAAATGGATCTGGCGCGATGGTGTGTTTCCTAACAGCCAGATCAGCGGGGCGGGGCAGTTCATGTGTGAAGCGTTGGATGATCTCTATAAAGTGCTGGTGTACACCCGGACGGGCTTCATCCTGGAGTACAGCCCGAAAATGCTGGATTGGATGGTGAAATATGGGTTGTGGCTGGCTGCGTACCTGGATACTCACATCTACACATGTGATAAACGGGTGGCTGAGAGTGAAGGATTTACTTACTGCCCGACCTGGAAGAGTTACATGGATGTATTCGCGTCGAAGCCGGACTCTAAATTGGCATTACCGAGAGGGATCGCGTCCTGGTTCATGTGGCAGTTCACGGGCGACAGGGTCAAATTGCCCGGATTAAAAAGTTATACAGACCTGAACTGGCTGCGGATCACATCATAAAGCTCATTGACTTCAAAGGAGCCAACATTGAAGAGCGTAATCATCGTTGTGTCTGATCTGCATGTCGGGAGCCATACCGGATTGATGCCGGCGGACGGCTTCATGCTCGATAACGGCGCTGTGCTCAATCCATCCAAAGCGCAAAAGATGCTGATCACTTTCTGGCAGCACTTCTGGGATGAGTTCGTACCCGCGGCGACCAGGGGATGCCGGGAAAAGATGGTGGTGATCAACGGCGATGCGATGGACGGCAATCATCATGACGCGGTGGACCTGATACCCAACATCAAAGACCAGCGGCGGGCGGCTTTTCAGATGCTGGAACCGATCCGCAAGAAATACGATCGCTTTGTCATGCTGAGGGGAACGGAAGTCCACGGCGGTAAAAGTGAGCAGGATACTGAAGAGCTGGCCGAGAAATTGAAGGCGGTCGTGGATCCAGATACTGGCAATTATTCCTGGTATCAATACTGGGTGGAATGCCAGGGCGTGCTGTTCCAGTTTGCTCACCATATCGGGACCACGTCGAGCGCGGCGTATGAGACCAGCGCTCCCATGCGAGAGCTGGTGTCTGGCCTGGTGGAAAGCGCTCAGTGGGGGCAACGAATGCCGGATGTATTCGTGCGATCACACCGGCATAGATATATTCCGGTGAGGATCCCCAGCGCGGGGAATAAGGATATCAGCCTGTTCATCACCCCGGCCTGGCAGCTGCGTACTCCGCATGTCGAGCGGATCGATCGTATGAGGCTGCCACACATCGGCGGAGTGATCTTTATTTGTGAGGATGGAATATGCAGGGAAAAACGGATGATCTACGAAATGCCAAAGCCAGTCATCAACCAGATGTAGATCTGACCTATTCTGAGTTATTGGATGAGCTGGCGGATGAATACGGCTCCAATGGCGATGTCAGCGAGACTGATGTGACAGCGAATCGGTTGGCGGCAAGATTGGGGGTTTGCAGACGATATGCTCAGGCAATCCTGGAAAGAAAGATTGACACGGGCAAGATGGTGAGGGAGCGGAAGCGGGATCCAGCGACAAACCGGGTGGTGTGGGTGTACAGGAAGGCGTGAATGCTGATATATCTTGCGGGTCCAATCCGGCCATATAACAACAGGACAATGAGGGAGAACGTTGATGCCGCGAAGGAGATCGCCCTCGAACTATGGCAAAAAGGCTTTGCGGTGATCTGTCCGCACGCGAACACTGATCTACCGACTGAACTGGCCGACAAGCTCTGCAATGAAAAGATTTGGCTGGATGGCGACCTGGAAATGCTGGGAAGGTGCGATGCCCTGGTTGTCCTTCCTGGATGGGAATGGAGCAAGGGAACACAGGGCGAGATAGAGTTCGCAAAAGCGAAGTGGATCCCGGTGTTTTATTATCCGGAGCTGCCTCAATTGATGTAAGATAATCCCCACCTAAGGGGGATTTTTATTTGATAAGACGGGTGTACTTTTTCCGGATGATATTGAAGGTAAATTGATATTTAGTGTTGGGCAGGGTAGAGCCCTGGGGGCACTTTTTATTTCCATTGGGAGATCACATGAATTACCGACATCTGGGAAAAGCAGGGATCAAAGTCAGTGAACTGTCGCTGGGCGCGTGGGTGACCTACGGCGGACAGGTAGGAGAAGAGGTGGCCCGTGAATGCATGATCGCAGCCTGGGAGCACGGCGTGAATTTCTTCGATAACGCCGAGGCTTACGCCAATGGCAACGCTGAGATCGTGATGGGCAATGTGCTCAAACAGGTAGGTTGGAAGCGGGAGTCTTATATCGTTTCCACCAAGATCTTCTGGGGTGGTGATGGACCCAACGATACCGGGTTGAGTTACAAGCACATCGTTGAAGGAGCCAACAAGGCCTTGAAACGATTGCAGTTGGAATATGTGGATCTTATCTTTGCGCATCGCCCTGACCCCGAAACACCGATCGAAGAAACCGTACGCGCCATGGACCTGATCATCCGCCAGGGAAAAGCTTTCTACTGGGGTACCTCAGAATGGTCAGCGGTTGATATCATGCGCGCGGATGCCATTGCCCGCCGCGAACATCTCACCCCACCCAACATGGAGCAGCCTCAATACAATATGCTGTGGCGTGAGCGCGTGGAGAAAGAGTACGAACCGCTGTACAAGGAGTTGGGGTACGGCACCACCATCTGGTCGCCACTCGCTTCAGGCATCCTCACCGGTAAATACAACGACGGCATTCCGGAAGGCAGCCGCATGGCGCAATCGAACATGACCTGGCTGAAAAAAGAGGTCACCCCGGAAAAGATCAACATCGTCCGGAAAATGAAAAAAGTGGCGGACGATCTGGGTGCAAGTCAGGCACAGCTGGCCATTGCCTGGTGTTTGAAAAACCCGCATGTTTCCACGGTGATCACTGGCGCCAGCCGCGCAGAGCAAGTGCATCACAATATGAAAGCCCTGGATGTCCTCCCCCTTTTAACCTCCAACGTGATGGAAGAGATAACTGCAATCCTCGATAACAAGTTGAGCTGACTTAGCCCGAATGAAAAAATTATTATTTTCTGGGCTGCCATTTGCATGGCAGCCTTAAATTTTGTCCATCCAAAATAATAAGGTTTTTTCGAAAAACCAGAATGCTCAATGACGCAGTAGCAATCATTAATCGGTTGTAACGCTTTAGTGGAATTTCCAAAGCTTTTGCCAGGAGTAAACGAATGCAGTCTGCGTGCGAAAAGATGGCTGTGATACCTTTCTCGATCGCCTCCTGGTCTAAAACTTCCTGCAGCGCAGTCCACAACCGCTGCTGGGTTTCTTTGAAGTCCTCCCCGCCAGGATATCCGCAGGTGTCCGGGTCACTGCGCAGCTTTGCCCAGGCAGGATCGTTATTCAGATCCGAAAAGCTTCTGCCAGTCCAATCGCCGGGGTGCATCTCGGTAAAACCGGGGTGAATTTCGATTCTAAGGTTCCTGGCTTCCGCCAGCGGCACTGCAGTCTCCATCGCCCGTTCCATTGGACTGGAAATCACCCTGCTGACCGGGACATCAGCCAGGCTGAGCCCAATCTGCCGGGCTTGTTCCTGCCCGGCCACGTTCAGGTGCAGACCGGGGCGCTGCCCGGGTAGATAGCGTCCAATTGAGTCATTTTCCCCATGGCGTATAAGCATTATCGTTGTCATAAATTCCATCCGTAACAAATTCTCAGACCTCCCCAGGAGATCTGGTGACTGATTTTAACCCATTATTTACAGCTTGGGCATTCTGCTATTTTTCTTCCTGTTGGGATACTTCGGGTTGTGTCGTTTGCCCCCGCGCTTCCATCCACTCGCGGATCTGCTTTTCATACCCCTGGTCTGATGGTTCATAAAATTTCACGCCCTGGTAATTATCTGGCAAGTATTGTTGGGGTACAAAGTGCTCGGTGAAATCATGCGGATACTGGTATCCCTTGCCATGCCCCATGGCAGCCCCGTCCCGATTGGCATCCATCAGGTGTGTAGGTACGCTGCCAGCTCCATCCCGGTTTATCAGCTCCAGCGCTTGGAAATAAGCGCCAATCGTGTTGGATTTGGGAGCAGTCGCCAGGTAAAGCGTGGCCTCTGCCAGTGGATAGATTCCTTCTGGCAGTCCGATACGATCAAAGGCGCTGGCTGCTGCGGTGACCACCACCAACGCGTTGGGGTCTGCCAGACCGATATCTTCGCCAGCCAGGACGATCAGCCGGCGCAGGATGAAACGCGGATCTTCACCCGCATTCACCATTTTCGCCAGCCAGAAGAGCGCCGCGTCCGGGTCCGAGCCGCGCACTGATTTGATAAAAGCGGAGATGGTGTCATAATGAGCGTCTCCATCCTTGTCATACAACACTGCCAGTTGTTGGATCGACTCCTGGGCAACTTCCAATGTCACCTGGATGTTACCCAACGCATCTGGCGGTGTGGAAAACACAGCTAGTTCCAGCGCGTTTAATGCATTGCGAGCATCTCCACCAGCCGAGTGCTTCAGGTGGTTCAATGCATCCTCCCACAGTTTGACAGGCAGCTTGCCCAAGCCGCGCTCTTCATCCATCACCGCACATTTCAGGATCTGGGCAATGTAAGCCTCTTCCAATGGTTTTAACTGAAATACCCGGCTGCGTGATACCAGGGCTTTGATCACCTCGAAATACGGGTTTTCAGTGGTGGCGCCGATGAGTGTCAATATGCCGCTTTCCACGTGCGGTAGCAGGGCATCCTGCTGGGCTTTATTCCAGCGATGCACTTCATCCACAAACAAAATTGTGCGTAAGTTATAAAGCTTGCGCCGCTCCTGCGCCTCGGCAATCACCCGGCGCAGTTCTGCTACGCCTGCCAGTACTGCCGATATGGTTTCAAAATGGCTTTTCGTACTCAGAGCAATCACCCGCGCCAGGGTGGTTTTGCCCGTTCCTGGTGGACCCCACAGGATGATGGAAGAGAATAACCTGTCTGCCTGAATGGCGCGCCGCAGCAGCTTCCCTTCACCAATAATATGATCCTGACCAAGGATTTCATCCAGGGACTGAGGACGCATGCGGGCAGCCAGGGGCGCTTCATGCCTGAGACGCTCATCCATTGTGTAGTCAAATAGGTCCATCTGGTAACCTCAAATAAATTCTATGCAGGTTGGTCAGGCATTTGGCAGAAATGCCTCTCCGGAAGATGAACTCAATTATCCAAAGAAAATCACCGGATTGCCATTAAACAAATAGGCAATGGATCCATCGCTCTATTTTTTCAGTCGTTTGATTGTTCGCTTCCAGGCTTTGGTTGGATTGACTGGTTTGCTGAGGCGATCTTCTTCTTTACTTACATTGAAAGCCAGGTTTTCAATTAAAATGGAGATCGCTTCCATAGGTTTGTTTTGCAGGAAAGGTTGGCCAAAATTAATTGCATCTACTGTTATCCACGGAACAAAAGGCAATGTAACCCTTACCGGGTGATGCAGCGCTGCTTCAATATTCTTTTTAACCAAACCATTTTTTTCAAAAGTCCAGTTTAAGATCAAGCGTACTTTTTCCATGTTATAACCGAGCTTCTTATATGTCTCCAGTGTCGCTGCAGCTGCACGAACGGAAACCATTTCTGGTGATGTGACAACAAGAATCTCATCAGCCACGTCCAGAGTCGTGTATGCTATCTCCCGAAAATCATGGGGGAGATCTACCACAATATAATCATAGGTCTTTCGAAGAAGGTTAAAGCACGCCTCATAGTGTTTGGGTGTGAGCAAGTCAGCATCCGGAGGGAACGATGGCGCGGCAATAAAATCAACGCCGCTATCATGATGATGGACAATGCTATGGAGGGTATATATATCTATCGCTTCAGGCGTATTTGCAGCAATATCTGCCCACGAATGGCGTAATGCAGTATTGAACATTAATGCCACCTGACCGGAGGTGAGGACAAGATCGAGGAGTATGGTGGGGCGATTCCATAAACCATATAGCGCAACAGCAAGATTAACAGCCAACGTCGTGTTACCAATTCCCCCACGCAAATTATGCACAGCTATTACATGGCTTTTACCTGCTTCAGATTTTGTAACCTCTTGCTGTCCAGCATCAGCTTTCCGCAATAAATTACGGACATGCTCTGCGAGTTCCTGGGGAACAAAGGGTTTAACCAGGTAATCATCAGCACCGGAATCAAAGCCTGAGAGCTTCTCCTCCAGGTTTGATTGAGAAATAAGCAGCAAGATCGGCAATTGGGCGAATATGGATTCTTCTCGCAATCGTCGAACAGCCGCATATCCATCCTCATTTGGCAGCATGACATCAAAAATAATGAGGTTGGGGGTTATTCCGCTTGTTTGCGCAATCCATTGTGAGCCATCACTGATGAAGATAAGTTCATGCCCTTCTGACTTAAGTGCATGTTCGATCATCGCTTGATAGATTTTGTCAGCTTCATAAACGAGGATACAGGCCATTATTACTCCGACTTAATTTACCCTAATCATTGACGCCTTGTTAATCTTCGATCGATTGATAAAATCTAATTAACCTGCCAACTTCGAATTTCATACGGTTAATCATATCAGGGATTCCTTCGAGAGATTTTGCTGTTACCTGTGTTTCTATTTTTTCCGCCAATCGCATTAAGTCCTCAGCAGAGAAATTGGCGGAAGTAGCTTTCAAGCTATTTGCAATCCGGATGATGCCATCATTGTTATTCCCTAACAAGGCTTTTTCCAATGAGTTAATCCTCCAAGGCAAGTCCGCAATAAATTCATTCAGGACTGTTTTGAAAAATCCAACATCATTGCTAAACCGTGGTAAAGCTGTGAGCATGTCAATCGGAGAAGATTCCAGCCGCCCATCTTCTGAAGCAGCCCCGCTCTGCGGCAAATCACTCATATCACGGAATAGTAGGAATGAGCCAATTGACCGATTACCGGCACGGACAGGTATCCCGAATATCTCCACCATAATCCTTTTTCCATTATTTTTATTCCGTATCGCGGAATAATGAATTTTTACTCCCTCTGCCAGACTCTCCATAAGCTTTTTAGCTTCATCCAGGTGCTCACTGCTGGTGATCATCGGGTCCACATTTTTGCCTACAATCTCTCGTGGTTTGTAGCCAAAAAGCCTGGTAAAGGCTGAATTACAGGCAAATATTTTTTGCTGGTTATCCAAAATCAGTAAGGCATCCGGAGTATTGCTCACGAGAGCTTCAAGATACTCTCTCTGTCCGATCATTTCAGGGCTGCTCTTCGTCTGTTCGGTAATATCCCGAATAATGTATATAATTCCTGTCTCCGCATTATCCAGCGTAACTTGGCTGGCTGTAATGTAATAATACCCTGGTAGTTTCTGTAATCTTAAGGTTTGGTTGATAACCGGGGGATTCCCATTCATATCTGTGTAGACTTCGCTAAACTTTTGCCCCAGCAGGGTCAAATATGTTTCATTAATTGCTTTAATGGCTGCATTGTTGCACCGCAGAATAACATCATTTTGGTCAGTTAATACAATTACATCGCTTACTGCGTCAAAAATCAACTCCCAGGTTCGTTTTGCATTTCCAATTTTCTTCTCTATTTCCTTTTGGACATCTACCATCCATTTTGAATCATCCACCTGTTTCTGTAACTCGTTATTACTCACACTCAGCTTTTCTTGCAGATCCCGGATCGATTTATATTTGCTATCTGCCAAACGGCCAAGGATATAACCTGAAATTGTGTTCAAACAGAGAATCGCAGCATAATACCAATCGGGTGTTTCAGGCGAAACAAATTCCAGGGTAATGGCTAACACCAGACTTATGATAACCCCAGTCATGGCGTAAATGGATGTCATTTTTCGATACGGCTGGCTATTTGTCATGACTCACTTCGCATCTCAAAATATGAACTCTAATGTATTATTATAGCGCATGCTTACGCCTGTTACATATCGGAACCATCACGGAATCTATTGTCATTGTTGTTATGTGAAATCGGACTGCCCTCAAGTTGCAGCGCGTACTGCGAGAGGTCTTCAACCGTCTCGGGGAACTTCATTTTCATTTTTTCAAGGGTTTCCACCAGGATGGTGGAGATCAGATAGTTACGATACCAGTTTCGATTTGCTGGGATCACATACCATGGAGCCCAGGGAGTGCTGGTCTTGGACAGCACATCCTCAAAAGCCTGCACATACTGCTTCCATAATTTGCGTTCTTCCAGGTCGCCCGGGTTGAATTTCCAGCGTTTCGCTGGGTCATTAATCCGCTCCAGCAGCCGTTTCCTCTGCTCCTCCTGGTCAATATGCAAATAGAATTTCAGGATGGTTGTACCTTCATCGCTCAGCATACGCTCAAAATCGCGGATGTGTTGGAAACGCTTCTTCCAGGTCTTTTCCAGCGTCAGATTGTGCACCCGCACCACCAGCACCTCTTCGTAATGACTGCGGTTAAAGATAACGATTTCTCCCTTGCCTGGAGTATGTTTGTGGATGCGCCACAGGTAATCGTGATCCAGCTCTTCCGGGGTGGGGGCCTTGAAGCTGGCTACCTTCACACCCTGCGGGTTCACCCCGTCGAATACGCTGCAGATCACGCCATCTTTACCACCTGTATCCAAGGCCTGGATGACGATCAGCACCCGCTGCTTGTGCTCTGCATAGAGCATCTCTTGCAACTCTTCCAGCTTTTTATTTAATTTTTCGGTGGCAGCCATTCCCTCTTTCTTGCTGCCCATAAACTGCGCTGTTTCATTCGCATCCCACTCGGAAAGGTCAACCCTGGTATTCGGTCTTATCCGGTATTCCTTCATGGATACCTCCGCCTTTTGCTATTAATAATTGATTATTAATTATACATCCCCAGAGGGATACATCCCTCATCCACATTTTTTCATAGTGAGGGATACATCCCTCATCCACATTTTTTCATAGTGAGGGATACATCCCTCTTACTCTACATTTTTCACCTCAGCAGTAGATTACGGAAGGTACCAAATTTATGGTAAGACTCATTTTCCATTCTAATAAACGCATTTACAGTTTCGCTTAACTCCCACTCTAGATATTGTGCAAATGTTTGAACTTCCTCCACAAAAAGGTATAATTTTTTCATTCAGTTGTAATAACCATCGGAGGTCAATTATGACAAAAAGGTTATCTTCCAGCCGCGAGGCTGCTCACTCTCAGCCAATATTACCCTGGGTGCTTGGCATCCTGGCCGGGATGGTCATCACGGTGGCGTTGATCTCCGTGGGTGTCCTGTTGGGGCCGCGCATCAGCCAGGTTTTTAATCCCCAGCCACCCGCGGAATCCGCACCGGCAGCAGCGCAGGCTGCCAACCCAACTTCAGCGGTGATTAATAACACCGCTGTCCCCGCGCCTGCCAGTTCAAACGCCGGCGGAAACATTCTCTACCCCGATCTGGTCTTCCCGCCTGCCATCAACCGTCCAAATGTTAAAGCCAACAGCATGGGCGCTGACGATGCCCCGGTGTTGGTGGAAAATATCTCCAATTTTCAATGTGTGCATTGCACCACTTTCACCGTGGGCGATATACTCGGAACCGCTGGCGCCAAGATCACCGAATCAAAGATCTTTTCAGATTACGTGGCCACCGGGAAAGTCCGCTTCAAGTACATCACCTATTCCTGGACGCCAGATCAACAGTTTGCCCCGGAAGAAGGCGCTTACTGCGCGGGTGACCAGGGAAAATTCTTTGAATACCGCGACCTAGTCTTTCTAAACAAGGACAATGCCAAAATTGGCGGTTTGACCAAGGAGAACCTGGTGCTTTTCGCCAATGCCCTGAATCTGGATATGGCTGCCTTTAACGAATGTTTTGATACCCATAAATACTTTTATAAAATTGAAGAAGATATGACCTATGCTAAAAACGCGGGGCTGACCGGCACGCCCTCCTTCATCGTAAATGGCAAGATGGTCTTCTCCGCCGCGCTGGTGAGCACCATAGAAAGTGAACTGGCCAGGCTGCAGGGGGGGAACGCGAATAGCGTCCAGGCCTCTGCGCCCACCAATACCCCAGCTCTGGCGCCTGCTTCCTCCCAGGAACTGGTGATCCAACCCGTGGACAAGACGAAAATCATCATTCCAGCTGTTGTGGAGCGGGTCAAAGTTAAAGATGACGGCATGGGCGACCCGAATGCAAAAGTCAATGTTGAGTATTTTGCCTACTTTGGCTGCAGCATTTGCGCTGCCTTTACCACCGGCGGCAGTGACTCTGGCTCAAGTGATGGCGTATTTGAGACAGTCCTCTCGAAAACCTATGTGCCAGAGGGTAAAGTGTATTACCGCTATGTCCCCTTTTCCTGGGATCCGCAGAGCAACTTTTCACCAGAAGAGGCAGTGTATTGCGCCATGGACCAGGGGAAATTCTGGGAATATCGCGATCTGGTGTTTGTTAACCGCAGCAATTCAGCCATTGGCGGACTCACCCCCAGCAGCCTGACTGCCTTTGCTGAGATTCTCGGTTTGAATATGGACAAGTTTAATGACTGCTTCAAAAGTCAGAAATATCATCAACAGGTGATTGATAATGTGGCTTATGCCACAGCATCTGGCCCACTTAACACACTGTACTTCCTGGTGAACGGGAAGGTGGTTTCTGAAGCCAAACTGGTGGAAACGATTGAGCAGGAACTGGCAAAATAAAACAACCAGGTAATTACCCACCACCATTTTATGGATAAATAAAATCCCCACCCTTGCGGGTGGGGATTTGCGTTGTTGCACTACATGCTTACTCGATCGGCCTCTTGGGCAGGATCACCAGTACCGGCTTGTTGCTGTCGGTGTTGGTATCGTTGCCCAGTTGACCCCAGGTGTTGTCACCCCAGCACATGGCGTTGCCGTCTGGCATCATCACACAGGTGTGATGCGCGCCCACGCCCAGCGCGGTGATTGGACCCAGTTCCACAACTGCCTTCGCGCCAGTGCTGTCTTCATTCGTGCCGTCTCCCAGTTCGCCATTGGGGTTCTTGCCCCAGCAGCTTACCAGTTGGCCGCTGTCCACGTCGCAGCTGTGTTCCTGTCCAGCTCCCACCGCGATGGCATCCGCTACATCCGCCACTTCCACGGGTTTGCCGTCTTCACCCCAGCAGAACACCTTACCATTCAGCCCGGCCGCGCAGCCGCCAGCCGCAAACCGGTTGCCAGAGATGTTGAGCACGTCAGTCAATCCTTCTATGCCCACACCCTTCTTTCCGGTCCACAGGGATACCACACCACCACTCTCAGCGACCAGGTGATCCATGCCGCCTGAGATCTGGGCTGGCAGGGTCTCGAACTCTGATTTCACAGGCTTGGACTGGTTCTCCGTGGTGCCATCATTCAACTGGCCGGCGCCATTCTCGCCCCAGCACCAGATGCTGCCATCTTCCATGTTCGCGCAGGTGAAATTCTCACCCGCGGTGATGTCGGTGGCCAGCCCTGGCAGGTCCATCACCTGGACAGGTATGTTGCTATTCGCATTCGTGCCGTCTCCAAGTTGTCCAGAGCCGTTATCCCCCCAGCACCACACGCTGCCGTCATTCTTCAACGCGCAGTTGTGGTTGGCGCCTATTGCCAGCCGGAACACGCTGTCCAGTTCACTCACGAACACCGGTACGTCGCTATCTGCGTAGCTGCCATCCCCCAGCTGGCCAGCGCTGTTCAAGCCCCAGCAGATCACCATGCCTTCGGCGGTGGTCATGCAGCTGTGGCCAACGCCGCTGCCAATTAATGTTCCACCGGTCACCGGGATGATGCCGCCAACTGCCAGTGGTGGTTCATCATCGCCATCGCAGGCGTCGCCGATGCCGTCAACATCTGTATCTGTCTGGGCCGGGTTAAATGTCACCGGGCAGTTATCTACACAACCCATCACACCATCCTGGTCAACATCTGTATCGGCCACACCGCAGCCGCAGGTTCCTGGAGCTACCTTGTTGGCATCCAGCGGACAACCATCATTGCAGTCGGCTGTGCCATCCTGGTCAGTATCCACATCAGATACACCGCAGCCGCAGGTTCCTGGAGCTAACTTGTTGGCATCCAGCGGACAACCATCATTGCAGTCGGCTGTGCCATCCTGGTCAGTGTCCACATCAGATACACCGCAGCCGCAGATTCCGGGAGCTAACTTGTTGGCATCCAGCGGACAACCATCATTGCAGTCTGCCGTGCCATCCTGGTCAGTGTCCACATCAGATACACCGCAGCCGCAGGTTCCTGGAGCTAACTTGTTGGCATCCAGCGGACAACCATCATTGCAGTCTGCCGTGCCATCCTGGTCAGTGTCCACATCAGATACACCGCAGCCGCAGGTTCCTGGAGCTACCTTGTTCGGATCGTCATCGCACAGGTCGTTGCAGTCCGGGGTGCCGTCAAGATCAGTATCCGTGTCAGCCACACCGCAGCCGCAGGTTCCTGGAGCTACCTTGTTCGGATCGTCATCGCACAGGTCGTTACAGTCCGGGGTGCCGTCAAGATCCGTGTCCACATCCGCTACACCACAACCGCAGGTTCCTGGAGCTACCTTGTTGGCGTCCAGCGGGCAGTTGTCATTGCAGTCCGCCACACCATCGCCATCCGTATCTGTATCCGCTATACCGCAGCCGCAGATGCCGGGGACTAGCTTGTTGGCATCCAGCGGACAACCATCATTGCAGTCGGCTGTACCATCCTGATCAGTGTCCACATCAGATACACCGCAGCCGCAGATTCCGGGAGCTAGCTTGTTGGCATCCAGCGGACAACCATCATTGCAGTCGGCTGTACCATCCTGATCAGTGTCCACATCAGATACACCGCAGCCGCAGATTCCGGGAGCTAACTTGTTGTCATCCAGCGGACAACCATCATTGCAGTCGGCCGTGCCATCCTGGTCAGTGTCCACATCAGATACACCGCAGCCGCAGATTCCGGGAGCTAACTTGTTTGCATCCAGCGGACAACCATCATTGCAGTCGGCCGTGCCATCCTGGTCAGTGTCCACATCAGATACACCGCAGCCGCAGATTCCGGGCTCAAGCTTGTTGGCATCCAGCGGACAACCATCATTGCAGTCCGCAACGCCATCGCCATCACCATCCGTGTCGGCTACACCGCAGCCGCAAACTCCAGGTTCGAATTTGAGTGGATCAGTGTCGCAGGTCTCTTCGCAGTCAGCTTTGGCATCGCCATCCGTGTTCGTGTCGGCTACACCGCAGCCACAGATGCCGGGATCGGTCTTGGCTGGATCGTCCGGGCATTTGTCCAGGCAGTCCGCTGTACCATCGCTATCGCTATCCGTATCTGCTACTCCACAACCGCAAACTCCAGGTTCGAATTTGAGTGGATCGGTGTCGCAGGTCTCTTCGCAGTCAGCTTTGGCATCGCCATCCGTGTTCGTGTCGGCTACTCCGCAACCGCAGATGCCAGGATCGGTCTTATATGGATCAGTCGGGCAGCCGTCAAACTCATCACAGGTGCCATCGCTATCCGTATCCAGACATTCAGGAACAATCAGGATTGGGTCTAAGCGAATCTTGAACGGTTTATATTCTGCTCCACCTGGCTCTCCAATATTCCAGTCAGGATTCCAACCATTCAGAATCTCACAATCCGGGTAGAGGGCAGGATCAACCAAATCCTGTGGTTGAACCCACCAACGATATTTCCAGGTGCTACCATCCAAATATTTTACAATTGGACCCTCGGGACAACCCCAGTAGTTATTCTGGGCATTTACATATTGGATTCCGTTTGAATCGACACTATTTTGTAGAGCAAACAGGGAATTATTGTAGAAATGGTTGTAGTGGACTTCAGTGCCTGGGTTACCTGTCCCGCCAGCCACCATGATGCCAATGCCATTATCATGAATGGTGTTGTTGGTAATGGTGACATCATCATTTCCGGAGAAAACATTCACGTAGATACCCACGTCAAAGTTCTGGATGATGAAGCCTGTGATTGTGATTCCTTCTGCATTGATGGTTATACCCGTTCCGGTGCCAGTACCATTAATTATCACTGCATTGGCTGGATTGGGATCCGCGCCAGCCTGGGTCGTATTCCCGGGCATACCGAAAAGGGTAAGCCCATCAAGAGCTACGTTGATGGTCACCGCTTCATTGTAGGTGCCGGGTAGCACATACACAGTCAAGCCATCCGTATTGATGGCAGGGTTAGCCACTAGGTAATTAAGGGTGGCTTGTATTGGTGTGGAAGAAGTCGTACAGACTTCCGGACCGGGTACATTGTCCGTATATTGCGCTGTACATCCACCAAGTGGCATAAAGTAGTAGGTTGTGCCGGCATAGGTGAAATATGGATCAGCGTTGGCGATGATCTCCGCCGCTTCAGTGGAGCATAGTGGAATGGCTTCTCCATTCTCATCCATCAGCACGGTGCCGGTATCCGCCAGCAACTCAACCGTCTCCACCAGATCGACAGTTACTTCTTCTGCTGGTGCTTCAACCACCGGTTCAGGGGCCACCTCTTCTGGCAGCGCCACCTCTTCCGGCAGAGTCACATCGACAGAAGCCTCCTCCGTCGGTTCTGCTGCCGGTTCGGTGGGTTCCTCCACCACAACCGTTGTGGGTTCTGTTACCTCTGGCGGCAGTTCATCCTGCGCACGCACCACAGTGGCCGGCGAAACCAGGGAGAACATGAACACCAGGATAAAACAGAACCGGAATAAATTGAGTACTTTGAGTTTGCTTTCCATCTGATCCA
>PNON01000012.1 GCA_013824865.1 Anaerolinea sp.
TTTGCGCCACGATCCACGGTGAAGACGGGGATGCCAGCATCATTGGCTTTCTGGATGGCAGGCACAACTGCATCAGAGTCGGTCGGGTTGATCAGGATCGCAGAAACTTTTTTGGTGATCAGGTCTTCGATACCAGCGGTCATCTTGGCTGAGTCATCCTGCGCATCCACAATGATGAGTTTCACGCCAGCAGAATCAGCGGCTTTTTGAGCCCCGTCTCTGAGAGTAACAAAAAACGGATTGTTTAATGTAGAAAGAACCAGACCAATGGTCTTTTCGGTTGGCTGGACAGCAGCACCACCGCACGCTGAAAGCAGGATGGAAACCAGCATCAGCAAACTAAACAGGGTAGAAATTTTTTTCATTGTCTTATCCTCCAGTTGATATATGGGTTGAATATTTTGTATGGAAATACAGGTTGACTATATGAAATGTTATATTCTGCGCTCCTTTCTTCAGGCTATTTTAATGTTCGGTTGATGGCTTTATAAAATAATAAAGCCAGCGCGATCACCACACCTTTTATGACCTGCTCCCATAATTGGGAAACATTCAGCAGATTAAGACCATTGCTGAGAGTTTCTATCAACAGGGCTCCAAGCAGTGTCCCCAGTAGAGTTCCTTCACCGCCCGAAAAACTTGTCCCGCCTACCACAACTGCCGCTATGGCGCTGAACTCATAACCTGCGCCAATAACAGGCTGTGCCGAGTCAAGCCGTGCAATCAGGATCAGTCCAGCTAATGCGGCGCACATCCCGGAAATCATATAAACAATGACGATCACGCGGTTGTTGTTAACCCCAGCCAACCGCGCCGCGACAGGGTTGTCTCCGATCAAATAAATATATTCGCCGAAACGCGTGCGGCTAAGAACAACTCCAACAAGGATGAACAGTATTGCGGCAATAACAATCGGCATTGGCACAGGGCCAATCGAAGCGGTTCCGATGAAACGAAAAGTGTCGGGTAAGCCGGTGAAAGGTTTGCCTTGCGTGTACATCAAGGTTAAACCGCGCCCAACTGTTAACATTCCCAGCGTGGCAATGAACGGGGGAATCTTTCCGCGCGCAATCATCAAGCCGTTGAACATGCCCATCAATGCACCAATTCCGAGCGCAATCAGTATGGCCAGTAATACAGGCACACCTTGTTTGAGAAAATCAGCAGCTACCACAGCCGAAAGCGCCAGGATCGAACCCACAGAAAGGTCAATCCCAGCGGTCAAAATGACAAGCGTCATGCCTATCGCAACAATGCCGCTGATGGTCGCCTGGCGCAAAATGTTGATCTGGTTCGCGCCAGTCAAAAAGCGATCTGAGAGCAGCGATAATCCCAGCCCCAGCAAAGCGTACACCAGCAACAACCCAAAACGTTTTAAGAATACGCTCAGAGTGAAAGGGGCGGAACGAAGTTGTGCGACAGGCGCTGTCATCTTAAAAAACAACTCCCGCTACCAGAATCACATTGGCATATGGAGAGAATTCACCGGTCCGAACCACAGCGCGGGCGTCGGAAGTCAAGGATTTAAATGTAGTGTGCGTCTCAAATTCCATTGGAACGCCGGGTAAAAGCTTTTTTACTGCATTCAGAAATTGCGGATTGTGCGCTTTCACTTCTTCTGCCAGGATAATTTTTTCAATTTGCATTTCTTCCAGGATTACCTTGAGCGTTTCCACCGCGCCTGGCACACCTTTGGTCAATGCCAGATCAATGCGCTCTGTCTCTGGCGGGATGGGCAGGCCAGCGTCCGCCACTACCAGCGTTTGCATGTGACCGAGCGTGGCGATGGCATACGATAGTTCCGAATTTATTAATGTCGTTTTTTTCATTTCTGACCTCCTAGAAATTCGTTTATTTCTTTGCGCATGGGCAGGGAAGGTTGTGCTCCCTGTCTTGTAACGGAAATCGCCGCGGCAACATTCCCCAACTGAATGGACTCATCCATGTTCATGCCTTCTGCCAATCCTGTTGCAAAAGCGCCCACAAAGGCGTCCCCAGCAGCCACGGTATCAATGGCTTTCACTGGATAAGCCTGAATTTGCTTGCGCCCATCGGGGGTTACAATCATGACGCCTTTTTCGCCAAGCGTGATGATCAGATTTCGCACGCCCATAACAAGCAATTGATCAACAGCAGATTCAAGTGTCTCCGCTCCAACCACCTGCATGGCTTCACGTTCATTGGGAATGAAGTAGTCGACTTTTGATAATAATTCCGCACTGAGTGGTTGAGCCGGTGCCGGGTTCAGCACCACCCGCAGGTTATGTTGCGCAGCCAAAGCCAACGCTTCCCTGATAGTTTCCAGCGGACTCTCGAGTTGGGTGACCATTACATCAGCGTTGGCAAATGCTGTTTTGGCTGTATGCAGGTCCTGTGGAGTCAAAGCGAAATTTGCTCCCGAAGCAACGACAATCGTATTTCGTCCCTGGGCATCCACTGTAATCAGCGCAACTCCTGTGGCTTCGCGCTCATCCACTATCACGTACTGAGTATCAATTCCATCTTTGTCGGCACTCGCGCGTAATTCATCTCCAAATCCATCCTTCCCTACGCGTCCAATCATTGCCACCGCTGCGCCCATACGCGCCGCCGCTACTGCCTGGTTGGCGCCCTTTCCGCCGGAAAATGTGTAAAATTTTCCACCCAAAATAGTTTCACCAATTTGTGGGTGACGGGCAATATTGACAACCAGATCCATATTCAAGCTACCAACAACGAGAATTTTGCCCTGCATCAAGACCTCGTGGAACTTTCGCGAATGACCAATTGGGTGGATAATATAATGCGGCGGGGCGGTAATGAAGGGTTGCCCATCCGTTCGAAAATGAGTTTTACCGCCAATTGACCAATTTCCTGTTTGGGTTGGGCAACGGTGGTAAGCGGTGGGGTGGTATAGGAAGCGAGTTCGATATCATCAAAACCGACGATGGCTACGTTTTCTGGCACACTCAGGCTAAGCTGGGCAGCGGCTCGCAATGCGCCAATCGCCATGATGTCATTGCATACGAATATGGCTGTTGGGCGGGGGTCATGCGCTAGAAGTTGTAGAGCTGCTGAATAGCCGGAAGAAGCATGAAAATCGCCACGTGCTATCAAGGATTCTTCAATAGGAATTCCTGCTTGCTGGAGTGCAGCGCGATAGCCTGTGACACGGTCCGCGCTGGGGGTAATGTTAGATGGTCCCGTGATGCAACCGATGACCTTATGCCCCAACGATATCAAGTGTTGCGTCGCAAGAAGTCCGCCCTGATAGTTTTCGGTGGTAACTGTATCCAATTCGAGGTTGCCCATCTCCCGGTCTACGACAACGAGAGGCAAACCATTTTTGACAATCTGTGAAATTGATTCTCGATTTTCCCCCGCTCCAACAAAGATGATACCATCCAGTTGTTTGTTTTCGAGAACTTCGGTATATATGCGCTCTTTATTTTCATCGTTATCTGTATTGCATAAAATAACGCTATACCCAAGCGCAAATGCTTCTGATTCAATCGCATGACCAACCTCTGCGAAAAACGGATTGGAGCTATCGGGTAGAATCAAACCGAGCGTGTGCGTTTCGCCTCGCCGCAGGGAACGCGCCAATGCGTTGGGTCGATAGTTCAATTCACGCATAGCGGTTTTAACACGTTCGCGCACGTCTTCTGAAACGAAACGCGTGTTGTTCGCAACATGCGAAACGGTGGCAGAGGAGACCCCGGCTTTTCTGGCAACTTCACGAATAGTAGGCATATTGAATATTCCGCGTAATCGTTTACGTAATCGTTTTACTAAAGTATAGTGTTTTTTGAAGACCGAGTCAATATGTCTTGCCCTCTTGCGTCATGTTAATCGTGTCTGTAAGAAGAACCAGATCCTAAAGGACTTCAAGGCCTCTAGGGTCTTGATGTAACGGTCATCGTTTTGAATATGCACCCCAGTGCAATCCGGGTTGCTGGTTCACATAATCCTCCGAGAAATAATAGGCGTCCTCCTGGCTGTCCTTCAGGTGAACATTGAAAAAAGCCACCAGGAAATGGAGCATTTTTACCTTTTGGCGGTAATCAAAGACCATCATATGCCCCTCATCAATAAAGGATATGAGCGTTTTCTCCTTACTGCCCAGGTTCTCATAGATAGGGACAGATTCAACAGTATATGGGCACACATTGTCCGCTGTGCCATCCATGATCAACATGGGGATGCGCACCGCCTGCAGCCCGCGTTTTCCAAACAACAATGCGCCTTCCGGTGCCATGGGTGCAGCCGCCTTGATGCGGGGATCCGTCATCGGCTGCCATAATCCATCCTCTGGCGCTGCCAACCTTTGCGCGGCATCGCCGACAATTGCTGAAAAATCAAGATTCTGCGGACACATGTAATTCTTCCACCACCCGACTGGAGGAGGAATGATGTCATCCAATTGGGCTATCACCTCCCGGCATTTCTCTCGGTGATACTGCGGGTCAAACCTGGCTCCACTGAGTGCCAGGGCGTTGTAGCCATCAAATGAATAGCCCAAAACACCGGCATTATCCGTATCCATGACACCAACTAATTCTTCCGGCATATCCCTGGAGACATACTCAAGAGCCGCCAGAATCTCCTGGGGAAAATCAATGAGCTTGCTTCCCAGTTTTTCGTATGAATCCTGACCATCCACGCTGATGACCACGAATCCATACGAAACCAGATGGATGGCAAATTCATTGGCTATTTTTGTTGCACACAATAGAATCGGGTAATGAGCCTGCGACATATCTGGCACGGCATCCTTTGCGGCAGTGCCCGTGTAGTTAGCGGGTTTGATGGCTGGATACCAAATGGTCAGGTTCAGCTTTTCTTCCTGCATCCAGGGGTGCGGGTAGCTTACTGAACGTTTTCCGGTAAACATTTCACCTGGAGTCTCGTAGGTCATGGGAATAGTGCTTATAGGTGCCGTGGTTGCCGGGGCTGATATAAGGGTGTCCTGGGGTGTGCATCCAATTATCGATAGCGTAAAAATAGCTGTCAGAAATGAATTCCGCATATTCATATACTCCTCCTTGTTGTTAATGGATGAAGATAATATAAGTCCTGAAGGTCGCGGTGTTTGTTATGTGGTCGGGATTGTGAAGCGTTGATGATGAGACTAATTCATAATAGCACTTGCATTAGGTAGTTACAAGCTGCGCATTGCCCCCTTGAGCATTGCCCCTTCGACAAGCTTGGGGGGCGGTTGCGGTGGGTAAGCTGGTCAGACCCAGTACGCCACTTAGACGGATTCGGGGAGCGGTTACATCAGGCGCAATTGTCGAACGCATTCACTCTTCCTAACCGTCCCCGGTGAGGGAAAAGTATGTGGTTAATTTAATCATGGCTGCGAAAAGAAAACGATCCTAAAGGCCTTGAAGACCTTTAGGATCAAGTGGCAGAAAATTATACTATTACTCGCTGACCAGCGTGCCGGCAGGTTTGCCCATCAGCGCATTCAACAGGGCTTCTTTATCCCATAGGTTCAGCACCAGGATGGGCAGTTTGTTTTCCATGCACAGTGAGAGGGCGGTGCTGTCCATCACTTCCAGGCGCAAGTTGAGCGCGTCAATATAAGAGAGCGTGTCAAATTTGCGGGCATCCTTGTTGCGGTTCGGGTCCTTGTCATATACCCCGTCCACCTTGGTGGCTTTGATGAGCACATCCGCGTCAATTTCCATGGCGCGCAACGCGGCGGCGGTATCGGTGGAGAAATACGGGTTGCCAGTGCCGCCGCCAAAGATGACCACCCGCCCTTTTTCCAGATGCCGGATGGCACGGCGGCGAATGTATGGCTCAGCCACTGTGCGCATCTCGATGGCGCTTTGCACCCGGGTCATCACCCCCATGCTTTCCAACGCATCCATCAGCGCCAGGGCGTTCATCACCGTCGCCAGCATACCCATGTAATCAGCGGTGGCGCGGTCCATGCCGGAGTCCAGCCCGACCTTGCCACGCCACAGGTTGCCGGCGCCGATCACGATGGCCACATCCACACCCAACTCGCGCACGTCCTTCACCCGCTGGGCAATATCCCGTGCACGCGCCGGGTCAATGCCCGAGCCGTTGATGCCGGAGAGGGCTTCGCCAGAGAGCTTCAGTAAAATTCGGTGGTATTTCAAATCATCCATTACTCACCTCCATATCAATTTTAGCAAAAAGCCAACCTTTCGGTTGGCTTTCTTAGTGATTAATCCTGAGTGCTCTCGCCCAATTCCCAGCGCACAAAGCGCCGGATGACGATATTCTCGCCCATGCTGACAATGGCATCATTCATCAGAGACTGAACAGTCATCTTGTCATCACGAATGTAGACCTGGCGCAGCAGCACGGTTTCGTTCTTGAATTTCTCGAGCGAGCCTTCCACAATCTTGGGGATGATGGCTTCCGGTTTGCTATCTTCGCGTGCTTTGGCTGCCGCGATCTGGCGTTCGTGTTCCAGATCGGCTTCAGGGATATCTGTTTCCTTGATATAGCGCGGAGCGGCAGCGGCGATTTGCAGCGCAATCTCATGCGCGAATTTGCGGAAGTTTTCTGAGCGGCCAACAAAATCGGTTTCGCTGTTAACTTCCACCATCACACCCACGCGGCCGGCGCCGTGGGTATAAAGTTCAAGGGTTCCTTCAGATGCGGCGCGATCCGCGCGTTTGGCAGCGGTCGCCAGGCCTTTTTCGCGCAGGTAATCGACGGCTTTGTTATAGTCGCCATCCGCATTCTCCAGCGCCTTACGGCAATCCAGTATACCAGCGGCGGTGGCTTCTCGCAGTTGTTTGATCATCTCAGTGGTGATTGTTGCCATGGTTCTCTTTTCTGTGCAAATAAATATTAAGCTGCAGTTTCATCGGTGGAAGCTTCGGCTTTTTCAGCAGGATCTTCTGTAGCTTTGGTGGCAGCTTTGGCTTTTTTGGCGGGAGTTATGGTTTCTTCGACAGGTGCTTCTGTAACTTTGTCGGCAGCTTTGGCTTTTTTGGCGGGAGTTACGGTTTCTTCGACAGGTGCTCCTGTAACTTTGTCGGCAGCTTTGGTTTTTTTAGCGGGAGCTACGATTTCTTCGACGGGTGCTTCTGTAACTTTATCGGCAGTTTTGGCTTTTTTAGCGGGAGCTACGATTTCTTCGACGGGTACTTCTGTAACTTTGTCGGCAATTTTGGCTTTTTTGGCGGGGGCTGCGGTTTCCTCAACGGAAACTTCAGCTTTTTCAGCGGGAGCTTCAACAACTTCGGTGGAGGCAGCCACTTTTTCAGCAGGAGCTTCAGTTTCTTCCGGGGACACAGTGGATTTCGCGGTGTGGAGTTTGGCCAGGGTGGCGTCACCAAAAAGGTCCTTGTCTTCTAACTCAGGCTCCATATCGGTGGATGGACGGATACCAGTTGAAAGCGATACAGCAGCTACAACTTCGTCCTCGGCTTCTTTGTCGCTCATGGACTTGCCTTCAATGACGGCATCTGCGATCTTGGCAACCATTAATTTGATGGCACGAATGGCATCGTCATTGGAAGGAATGACATAATCCACGCCGCTGGGATTGCAATTTGTATCCACCATGGCAATCACCGGGATTCCGGTCTTGTTGGCTTCCTTAATGGCAGTTTCTTCACGGTCAATATCCACCACGAACACCAGTTCAGGAATGCGCTTCATTTTGCGTACGCCGCTGAGGCGGATGATGAGGCGGGTAACTTCGCGTCCGATGAGCAAGCCTTCTTTTTTGGTCAGGCGGTTGATCTCGCCGGTTTCGCGCAGCTTCTCCAGCCGATCCAGCTCGGTGATACGGGCGAACATGGTGGACCAGTTGGTGAGCATGCCACCCAGCCAGCGCTCGGTTACATAGGGCATGCCGCAGCGTTCAGCTTCTTCTTTAACGGTCTCCTGCGCCTGGCGTTTAGTGCCAATGAACAGAACCACGCCGCCATTGGCAACAGTGTCGCGCACCAGGTTGTAAGCGGCGTTGAGCGCCTTGACAGTCTGCTGCAAGTCAATAATGTGGATACCGTTGCGCTCGGTAAAGATATATGGGCGCATGTGGGGATCCCACTTGTTGGTGCGGTGACCGAAATGGACGCCGCTTTCTAATAGTGCTTTCATGGAAACCACTGAAGACATAAATACTCCTTTGCGTTAAGCCTCCGGCCCTTCATTCCCGGCTGAAGCTCCGGATGGGGAGCACGCTCAGTCAGATCAGGAACCGTGTGAGATAAGATACTCCTGAGTTTGCACTCGGGGCGGACGCAATTTTACCACAGAATTGGAGAAAGTTGGTTGTTGGTGATTAATTGCTGGGATCTAATTCCCTACAACAACGCGGTTTCGACCGTTGCTCTTAGCCTGGTACATGGCTTTGTCCGCTTCTTTTATCAGGCTATCCACATCTTTTACTCTAGCATTCAGGTAAGACACGCCGATACTCACGGTTATTTTAATTTCAATCTGCTGATTATTCTCATTGGACAAAACAAACTCGTGGATATGAATACTGGATCGGACGCGTTCCGCAAGTGATACCGCTCCTACGGAAGAAGTCATGGGAGCAATGATCAATATTTCTTCGCCACCATAACGGGTTACTATATCTGTGGTGCGTACCTTTTCCAGAACAAGTCCTCCACAGTAACGTAAAACCATATCCCCGACAATATGACCGTATTTATCATTCACCCGTTTGAAATGATCAATATCAATCATCAACAACGCCAGGTCGTGCTGGTATCGTTTTGCCCGGTCAAACTCTTCCTTAAGGCGTCTGTCCATGTAACGCCGATTGTATATCCCAATCAGCGGATCCATGATATTCTCGTGTTCCAAAAGTGCGACCCGCCGGATATCAATGGCGGTTTGCAGAGAAAGCGAAGTTGTGATCCAAACAAATACAGCCCCAAAAAAGAATACGCCCGGCACAATGGTCTGAATCCATTCGGAATATGTCCCCCAAAAAGCAACTGTATACCCCAAGTACCCAAAAATGAAGAAAAATACCAAACCGCACTGGATAAACCATTTCTGTCGGATGGGGCTTGTACCCAGTTGCTTGATTAGTTTCCGGATCTGGGAAAGAGAACTAAACAACACCAATAAGCCCAAAATCACCAAACCATTTGCGATAATTGGAAGAAGTGTTTTCATTATTATTGGCTCCCGTTTTTATCGTTGTGTCAAGTTGACTGGTGCATTATAATCATTTCTAGTTGAATCCATTATACCTATAAAAGTATATCCATTTATAGAGCGAATTGCCATTATTGTGTTGGATTTCAGGCTGATGCATCAATCCCACCTATATCTCAAGCATGGTCCTCTGCGAGGGCGCTGAGGCAGGAGAGAAGGGACGAGGCGCCTTATAGGGTGCTTCGCGGTGTCCTGCCACCTACCCTTCCTTGCTAGCCGCGTAAGCCCTGCGGATCATGGCGGGGTCGCGAGCGGCTTCGGTGCACAACCGGTCGGGGTGTGGTAGGATGCCCACTCTGCCGAGATCTAACCGGTCGGCATCCCAACAGGTCATCACGGTTGGGTCTGCTTCTTTCCATCCAAACGTGTGACCCTGCACAGCGTATTCCAGCAATTTTTCTTCCTCCCTGGGTAGATGCAGGAACTCAGGTTGCAGTACCGTTTTAATCAGTTTCGCCGCGCGGACGCCATGCAGAAGGTCGATATCTTCATCCTTCCGGCAGACATCATGCAGGAACGCGAACAGGCGCACCACTTCAACATTCGCCCCGGTTGAGCAGCACAGTTCTTCGCCATTTTTCCATACCCGAATCCAGTGGCGCAGGCCATGGGTGCCGTTGAGGTGCAGCCGGTATTGATTCAACACTGCTTTCGCCAGCGGTTCGGGGAGGAAATCAGTCAGGTCGGGAATTGATTTATAGGTCAATTGGGTATCCCAAAGGGCGAACTCAAAGGGTCGACAAATTAGCTGAGCCCCGCTAAAAAGACTACCATTCCCACTTTTTGAGCGGCTCGAGCATCGTATGCGCGGTGAGGTCGAGCTGCAGGGGGGTGATGGAGACATAGCCAGCCTGCAGTGCATCAAACTCGGTGCCTTCGCCAACCACCCCGGTGGGGGTGTCGCCGCCAATCCAATAGTACGGGCGGCCGCGCGGATCCTGGCGGCGGATGAGTTCATCGCGGTAGATACGCAGCCCCTGGCGGGTGATACGGCATCCATTAATTTCATCATCCTGTCCGTAGGGAATATTCACATTGAGTACCAGATCCACGGGAAAGCCACGCTCCATGAACAACTTAATCACCCTGGCAGCTACCCTGGCAGCCGGGGCGTAATCAATCACACCGTTGTAGTCTTCCGGCCGATCCAGCGAGAAGGCAATGCCATTAATGCCTGCAATGGCAGCTTCCATGGCAGCGGTGACGGTGCCGGAATAGGTAACATCATGCCCGATGTTGGCGTTAGGGTTGATACCCGACACCACCAGGTCGATCTTCTCCGGGAGGAAGCCCAATGAAGCCAGGGCTACGCAATCAGAGGGAGCCCCATCAGTGCACCAGGCGGAGCTGCCATCCGCCAGTTGGGTTTGGCGCACCCGCAGCGGCCGTTCCAGCGTTTTCACGTGCCCGGATGCTGACCAGTTGTGGTCTGGCGCTAACACGGATACTTTGCCCAGAGGGCGCATCTCCTGCACCAGCGCCAGCAAACCGGGAGCTGTGACCCCATCGTCATTGGTCACCAGGATGTGTTTTTCAGCCATGCTACTCTCTTTCCTGCCATTGGGTGAATTCCGGCTGCATCTTTAACGGGCTGAATTCAATAAAGCGGTAATCCGCCAGGCCTTTTTGCATATACGGTCCGCGCGCAAAAAAGCGGGTCAACTCATCGGAGGAAACAGCTTTGACAATGGCCACCCCGCCAACACGCGGTTCGCGTGGGCCGGCAGCCAGCACCCAGCCCTGTGCCAATCCTTCATCCAGCAGCCGGCGGTGCTCCATAATCTCAGCTTCCATTTGCTGCCAGGGGACGCGGTAGGTGATCTCGATGATAAAATAACGCATTCGTCTCGCCGATCAATGTCGGTGGCGTTTACGTCCACTGGAAGGTTTTATCCCGGTGGCTTGAACGGCATCCCCGGCGGTTTCGGCCATTGCCAATGGTTCGCTTCCCTCAGCCTGCACAGCCTGGCGCGGACGGTAATTGAAAGCGCGGGTGATGATCCCGGAGCGGATATCACGCAGCAGGATGCTGAACAACTCGGAGGCTTTGGCTTTATATTGCACCAGCGGATCGCGCTGGGCATAGGCCTCCAGTCCGATGGAAACACGCAGCGCTTCCACGCGGGTAAGATATTCCACCCACAGTTCAGAAATAACCGAGAGCAACAGGTGACGGTTAAGTTCATTGATCACCTGCTCACCGATCACCCTTTTCGCCACGGGGATGACATCTTCCGGCCATTCAGCTAGCGGCAGGCGCAATAAAGCGTCGGCTTGCTCCTGACCAGCGGTTTCCGTCAGGCGGCGCGCGAATTGTCCACCCGGCAGGACACCCAATTGCTGCAGGCGGTTGAATTCGCTTTCTCCCCACATCTGCTGCATGGCTTGTCGAGCGCCATCCAGATGCTCCAACACATCGGCGATGATGGCCTCCGGGTGGTCATCCTGCAGCATCCTGCCGGCTAGATAAATATAGTGCAGGCGGGTGGTAGCCTGCCAGGTCTGCTTATGAGTCTTTTTATCGAATAGTAACCGCGCGCCGCGCGCCATCACCTCCATTAATTGGATGGCCAGGGTCTCGCTGACTGGTGGGCGATTGAGTCGGTCAAGCGCGCTGTTCAGATCGCGGTTGATCTGCCCGTTTTCACCAAACAGCTTTTCCTTGCTGCGCTGGAAATGCTCTTCCACCTGCTTCATTAACTCGTCTGCCACATCCGCCCAATCGCGGTTTTGCAGGTCCGCGGCTTTGATGGTCAGGCTGTCCTCCAGACGGCGTTCAAAGGCGATCACCAGGCGGTTGATGGTCAGCCCGGTAAACAGGTTGATGATCTGGTTTTCCAGCGGCTCTTTCAACCTGCGCGGATCGGTAGCGAGCAATTTGAGCTGTTCATTACTTAACCGCACCGGGATGCCAATGGACTGACCGAGATCCTCCATCAGCTCGATGGGCTTGCGGGTATCGGTTTCATCACGGTCATCGATTGCGCTGATGAAATTCTCCAACCCTTCGACCCGCTCGGTCACCTGTTTCTCTAGAGATTCCTGCTGGGTGTCGATCAACTCGCGGGCTGAAAACACCAGGCGGTCGCGTTCCGCTTCAAAAGCCTGCCGCGCAATCTTCAAAAGCTCATCCAGCAATTGCGGATGACCACCATCCAGGTCAAGCTCCTCCAGCAGCAAGCGCTGGGTGTAAGTAGGGTAATAATCATTCATGGAGCGGATGGCGGGTTGAACGCTTTCAAGATAAGCCAGCAGGCGCCAGGGACCCTCTGCGTCCTTCAATGCCTCGGGGATGCGCTTGGTCAGCTCGTCCCGGAATATCTCCTGGATATCGTCGCCAAGTTCCTCCTTGGTGAAAGCACGATTGCGCTGGCTGTAAATGCGCTCGCGCTGGCTGTTCAACACATCGTCATACTCCAGCAAATGCTTGCGGATATCAAAATTGGCGCCTTCCACGCGGGTCTGCGACTGTTCCACCAGCCGGCCGACGATACCGCTCTCGATAGGCAGGGATTCATCCAGGCGCAGGCGGCCCATCATATCTTCCACCTGACCGCCACCAAAGAGGCGCATCAGTTCATCCTGCATCGAGAGATAGAAACGCGAGGAGCCGGGATCGCCCTGGCGGGCGGCGCGGCCGCGAAGCTGGTTGTCAATGCGGCGGGCTTCGTGGCGTTCTGAGCCGATCACGTGCAAGCCACCCAATTCGCGTACTCTTTCCATATTATCCAGGTACTCCAGGAAGACATTCACCCCTTGATCGTAAATGCCGTATTCTTCTACGGTAAGCTGGCGCAGGGCTTCGCGGCGGGCTTCCATGGTGAGGTCGTAGGGGTCCTCCACGCCTGCCTTTGCCAGCGTGCGATTGGAATCCCGCAGCGCTTCATCGGGCAGTTCACCGCCCAGCTTGATATCCACACCGCGGCCGGCCATGTTGGTGGCAATGGTCACAGCGCCAAAAGCGCCGGCCTGGGCAATGATACGCGATTCCTCGTCGTGTTTCTTGGCGTTCAACACCTGGTGTGGAATACCGCCCTGCAGCACACTGGACAGGCGGGCGCCATGATTGGGCTCCAATTCCAGCAAGGTGAGCAGGCAAGCCAGGTTATCCTGGTCTTCAGGATTGAAGGACAGCTCCAACTGGCGGGCCAGCTGGCGCATTTCGTTGGTATTCAGATCATCCACCGGTCTGTTCAGAAACATCAGATCTGGGATCTCACGTTCATCCCCCAGACGGTTGTTTTTCTCCATCCAACTATGGCGCAAGAGCATGGCCATGAACAAACGACGCACCTGCTCCGCCCGCAAGCGCAGCGAAAGTCGTTCGGAGTGCTCCACTGAAGTGGTGCCCACCAGCTGAGGCCGACCCATTACATGGAAACGCACCAATTCCTGGGTGATGGCGCGCAACTTGGCTTCCTCGGTGCGGTAGACCACATCCGGGAAGTCTTTCCGGCGCCAGAATACCGGCTGCTTGTCTTCATCACTGCGGCGGGCATAATAGGAATATTTGTACCCCTTATCATCTTTCGCCTGGACTTCCACCAGCGGGCTGTTTTCACGAGTGGCGTTGTATTCCAGGTTCATCGGGATGGGGAGTACGTCCAGCTTATAGATCTTGTGAAACTCTTCTGCTTCGGTCAGGGCTGTACCGGTCATGCCGGAGAGCTTGCTATACATGCGGAAGTAATTCTGCAAGGTGATGGTGGCGTAAGTCACATTTTCCGCCTCCACCTTGACGCTCTCCTTGGCTTCCACCGCCTGGTGCAGGCCGTCAGACCAGCGGCGCCCGGGCATGAGGCGGCCGGTGAACTCGTCCACGATGACTACTTTGCCTGCCTGAACGAGGTAATCTTTGTTCTTCTTATAAAGCAATTGCGCGCGCAGGGATTGCTCCAGATAGCCCAAAAGCGACTCCTGCTCGGGAGTGCTGTCTTCCGGTCGGTCGGGATCACCCAGGGAGATACCGAGGATCATTTCCACGTGTACCATGCCGGCTTCTGTCAGGCTAATCGCATGCTCCTTCTCGTTGATCTCGTAATCTTCCGGGTTGAGCTGCTTTACCACCGCTGCCATCTTCTGGTAATGTTCAGCGCTTTCAGCAGCCGGGCCGGAGATGATGAGCGGTGTGCGGGCTTCGTCGATCAGGATGTTATCCACCTCATCTACAATGGCGAAGTGGTGACCGCGCTGCACGCGATCTTCCAGGCGCATGGCGGTGTTATCGCGCAGGTAATCAAAGCCAAACTCACTGTTGGTGCCATAAGTGATATCCGCCAGGTAGGCTTGCTGGCGTAATTCCAGGCGTAACTGGTGCTGATCTTCATGCGGCGACACTTTTTCCGGGTCCACAATGAAGGCCATGCGTCCGTTCTCCGTGCGGGTGGCCATTTGCAGCACGCTAACGGTGAGACCCAGCGCCTGGTAAATGGGCGCCATCCAGCGCGCGTCACGGCGGGCCAGGTAGTCGTTGACAGTGACCAGATGGGTACCCTTGCCGGTGAGCGCATTGAGGTAGAGCGGCAGTGTAGCCACCAGCGTTTTTCCCTCACCTGTTCTCATCTCGGCGATGCGGCCGCTATGCAGGGTGATACCGCCGATCATTTGGACATCGTAATGGCGCAAGCCGATGGTGCGTTTGGATGCTTCGCGAACCGCGGCAAATGCCTCCGGCAAAAGTTCATCCAGTGTCTCGCCTTCAGCCAGGCGCTGCTTGAATTCAAGAGTCTTGTTCTTCAGTTCTTCATCGGAAAGTTTTTCGAAAGCCGGTTCGAAGGCATTGATGTCATCCACTATTAAGATCATGGATTCGATGGCTTTACGGTTGGGATCACCGCCCAATACGCGGATAATATTCTGAAACATTTTTGTCCTTATGATTGGTTTTGGTTACGGGAAGATTATAGCATAGCGGTGTAAAGGCGAACATCGGCCAAGCTCAACTCAGGCAATCAGTGACAACCTTGTCACTGTGAATATGTAATAATTGTAAATAAAAAAGGAGATACTATAATGTTCTTTATATTAATAATCATAATCTTTGTACTTTTTATGATGGATTAAACACAGGATGAAATATGGATTATATTGAACCAGCTAGGGATTTTGCTCTGCGTACACTCGAAAACTTAAAAACGATTAGACAGATACAGAAAGACCACCCTGAATATAAAATCTATGAAGTCACATTACTAATTAATTCGATGTTGGGGTTATTAGTAATTCCAAAAGAGATCTTCTTCCACAGGATACCAAGATTGACGTTAGAAGAGATGGCGTCAGATGGATGGCCAATCCCGAGAGCTATTGATGGGGCAAGTCAAACAAAAGATTTACGGGAATTGATCACAAGGTTGAGGAATGCAATTACTCATGGCAACTTACAATTTATTAGGGATGATAAGGGAGAAATTGAATCCGTAATCGCAGAAGATTTTAATCGCTATAATGAATTGGCTGGAGGGTCTTGGAAAATTCATTTAACGCTTGAAGAGTTGGAAACCATTACATCAAAACTAATAGGGTTATTGTTGATGAAAAAGGTATAAAGTCAAAGAAATGAAAATTACACAATTAGCCTAAATCATTAATAGGAGGTATAAATGCCTATAAAAATTCAAAAAATGACAGAAGAAGAATTTAGAAATTGGTTGGATGAGCAAGAAATCGATAAATTAGATGACCATATATACACAGAAGATTTGATCCGGAAAGCACATATTATTTACCTACAAGCCAGATTGACCCCTTTACTCAAAACAGAAAAGGACTATTACAAAAATAAATACTTGGATGCATTAATTGCGTTTGGTTATCTAGTAAAAGGCAAATGGGATGAAGAAGGTAATATCGCTCAAAAGCAATTTGAGCAGGCATTAGCAATTGAAAGAAACATACCCATTGCTCATTATCGACTAGGACATATTCTTTTTAAAAAGAAGCAATTCGCAGAAGCGTTGAACTACTTTAATCATGCGATTGAACTTGATCGAGACCCTCAAATAACCAAATACAAGCTTAATGATCTTCAGGTCCAAAATGCTAAAAAGATCATTTCCTATTGTTCAATAAAGATATTTGAATCATATAAAGACTACTCTTTGGATAGCAGTATGTATAAGGAACTGGACGAGACATTAAAACCATACCTTAAGCAAGTTGAGGATCAAATAAATGCTAATCAGGTTGTTCTTTATAAATATGAGCATAATGGTTTATTCGAACCTGAAGGTATCAGTTATTCCGAGTACACTGATATTAAAGAAGAGGGAGAACGCGATAAAGAGAGCTTATATATTGAAGCGTATTCGAATGAATATTGTGTTGGCTATCTAGAATCTGAGGAGAAAATTATTCCGTGCTTGATGCCCACATTGTTATTCGTTTTGGGCATCAATAAAGAAAATGGTTTAAAGCCGGAGTTATTTAGAAAACACATTGAACGACTTCGAAGTAATTTCCGCGACGTAGGATTAAACGAATCACTGTTTAATATTAAAAATGATCGGGGAATTGGTTATTCCATTTCAACAGATCTGGCGATTTACTTATTCAAACGAATCGAGGAGTAAAAGAAGAGTCACAGTTCTGTCGTAGTCAATTTTGAAAAATAGTGTAGAACGAATCATCAAAGGATAACAGGATTAAGGGATTTCCTTATTGAAATAGACGTTTCCCACACTTAATTGAGAAAATACTGCATGTGACAACCTTGTCACATGCAGTTTGATAATATTAGTATATAAAAAATACTGGAGGTAAAACATGACAAAACAATATCAATGGAATGAATTATTAGTAATTGGAGGATATCAATTCTCCGCGATTAGCGAAACGGCATTCGATTTCTCCGGAGAACACCAATTTAACATGGAACACTTGGAGAATCTATTGAAAGCTGGCGATGTTGACTACCATTTGGAAGTTAAGAAGTTGAAAATATCCTCTCAGGCTCTGGATTTACATCTGTGGATCAGCTTATTGAAAGGTCTTTTCGCTGGTGGAATGGAAAATGGCCCAGTTGAAAGCCTTGTTTTGGATAATGTGGAAGTCCCCATGATGGGTATCATAGGCCAACTCAAAAGGCTTGGGTTAAAGACGGTTGGTTGCTGCTGCGGTCATGAAAACGGAAGGAACAGAAAACCATACGTGGAATTTGAAAACCCCACATCAGCTTTTGTATTTCAAAAACTTCTCCAAAACTCAGGATATTCAGCTCAAATGAAAGGGACATGTACCGTCCGAATTCTTGAAAAACAAGGCTCGTTGTACGAGATTGGACTGGCGCTCAGCAACATAAAAGAAACGGATACCATGTTAGGAGAATTGTTGCAGAAGCGGGAAGCCGTGCTTGAAACTCTTCTACTTTTCCCTGGCAAAAGCGGGAACGAGGAATTGATTAGAGCATATGTACTCTGTGTGTTAAAGACAATGAATGTTCATTATTGGCAGGATGACTTCGGAAATGTACTTGGCTATAAACGATATGGAGAAGGTCCCGCAATTCTGCTCTCAGCGCATTTGGACATTTATGATGAGATTCCGAGCAACTCCCATCTAATTAATGATGGATCAGTTTGGAGAAGAAATATTGGAATTCTAGGTGCAGATGACCGAGCAGGTGTGGCGATTATAATAAATATACTGGACGATTTGCGTTTGAACGGATTTTCGGGAACTATTAAATTTGCTTTAACGGTTCAGGAAGAAATCGGCCAGATTGGGGCAGAGCATATTGATAAAGCGTTTTTTGATGATGTAGATTATGCAATTAGCCTGGATCGTAAAGGCAATTGTGATATTGTGACAAAGTCTAAAAGAAATCAATTAGAGTATTGCTCCGAAGAATATGGGAAGGTATTTGAGCAGACATCCATTTACCTTGGGCATAATATTTTCAACTATAAAATGACAAATGGCGGAGTTTCAGATCTCCGGATTTGGAGCGCACTGGGTATTCCTAGCGTTAATCTTTCTATAGGTTATTACAATGAGCATACTGATAGTGAATATCTTTGTATAAACGAGTGGCAAAGGTTGCATGATTTGGTGCTACGTGCTCTGGAAAAGCTTATGTGGGAGTATCGTCAAAAAATGAAGCGAGATAGGAAGTTTAAAAGAGATTCAACCAAGGGACATTTTGCTAATAACACGAAACAATGAGAAGTAGATTCGACATTTTCTCTCCTCCTTAGCGCCCTCCTTTTCCATGGGTATTGCAATCTTGAGTTCAATTAAAACCTGCGTGTATATAAACCTCTGTAGATTAATATGTGTATTTTAGTTGAAACCAGGATATACCAATTGTTATTCAATGATTTCAATGTCCTGAAGCGATTCCTCTACCGCCCCGCGCAGTTTTTCTTTGCCGGGACGCTTCTTTCCAAGGTTCTTTAACGCATCTAACAGGTGCGAGGTGATCTCGCGTGCCATTCGATTTAATGATTTCTGGGATACCTTCTCTCCTTTTCCAAACCACTGCGCGGCGGCGTAACCCATCACCACCGTGGTGGAAGCAGCGATGGCCGCCGAGAGCAGCCAGCCTGGCAGGCCGCCCAGCTTGCTCAGTTCCTGGAACAGCACCCGCCCCATAAAACCCAGCCCAAAAGTAACCACCAGTTCGCGTGCCCGCTCCAGGTTGATCTTATAGTCGTAGATGCGTGCTATCCCCAGCACCATAATCGTCTGGTTGACGACTAGCGGTGCAAAATCCACCACTGGCAACGGGATGAGGGCAATGACAGCCGAAAGCGAGGCCGCGCTGATGATGCTGCGCCGCGCCAGCTGCCAGCGGTATTCCGGCATAGCCCTACCAAGGGCCGAGACGATGCGCGGTTCTGCAGCCGCCACGGACACCAACAGCTGGTCAATGCCGATACCGCTGCGGGCAGAAATGGGGATGACCTGTTCAGGCTCCAATCCCAGGTGGGCTGCTACATTCTTCTGAATTGCAGCCTGTTCTGTTTTCACCAGGTCAATCTTGTTAAGGACTACTACAAAAGGCTTACCTAGCAAGGCAAGCTCCTCGAATATTTCTTTTTCAGTTTTCTTGATGCCCTGTATGACGTCGAACAGGATGATCAAGAAATCTGCCTCCAGCGCGGCGCTCATGGCTATTTCCTTTTCAACCTCGCCCGCTTCTCCCAGGGCGTCCGTGCCGGGGGTATCCACCACGGTGAACAGCCCGGCGTCCGCCTCCTGGTTAATGCGGGTGGTGCCGGGGATGGGGCTGACCCTGGCGTGATCGCTCCTGGATTGCACCAACTGGTTATATAGCGTGGATTTGCCTACATTGGCTGGACCAACGATGGCCACACGCGAAAGGTCACCAAAGGCCTGCTTCAACTGGGTGGAACTCATCTTTATCAGCATTTTGACCAGGCTTGTTTGCGAAGGGATGCCGCGCGCGAAGGCTTCCAGTGTGTTCTTCTCCGCGGGGGATAGACTTTCCCACACCGAGCGCACACCTTTCTGTACTTCCCGCGGGAACCTGGCAATCACCGCATCAATGATTCTGCTTTCCATAATTATCCTTCCAAATCCAGGCTATTGCCAAAACAGGCAAACCAGGGGTATATTCCCTTACATTATACGCAATCCGTTGCATTCGGGTCGCACGATTAGAATTTTGTGAACAGGGAATACCATGAATGAAGTCGCCCAAGATGGATTTATTCATAACAGGCCATCCGCAATTCTGTGGGATGTGGACGGTGTCCTGCTGGATACTGCAGATGAGCATTATCAATCCTGGGTCGAAACCCTGGCCATCCACGGGGTAAATTTCTCTCGCCAGCATTTTGACCGGGTATATGGCATGAACAACCAATCGACCATCGAAACCCTCTATGGCAGCGATGTATCGCCGCAGCTGGTAAGTCAGATTAGCGAGCAAAAAGAGGAAGCCTACCGGAAAGAAATCCGCGGACGGGTGCAACTGCTGCCCGGTGTGCGTGAGTGGCTGGAGCGTTTCACCACAGCCGGCATTCCCCAGGCAGTCGCTTCTTCCGGTCCCATGGAAAACATCCTTGCCATCCTGGAAGAAGCTCGCATCCGCGCCCATTTTGCGACGATTGTGTCCGCTGTCGGGCACCCCGGCAAACCGGATCCATGGGTGTTCCTGGAGGCGGTGCGCCAACTGAATGTGGATTCGTGCCGGGTTGTGGTGATCGAAGACTCTGCAGCGGGGGTGTTGGCGGCGCATCGCGCTGGACTGCGCTGTATTGCTGTCTCCTCAACCCTCACCCCGCAGGATTCAAAAACGGCCAACCTGCTGGTTGACCGTCTTGATTTTGTTGGATTCCAGGATATCGAACTACTCTTGGATTAAACTTTTCTCGTTTTTCGATTCTTAGCGAGCTCGAGCAGCTCACGGGCAGCCCGTTTCGGTCCGCTTTGTTCCAACCCGTTGATCCCCAGTTGGGTATTCAGCTCACCCACCCGCACTCCGTTTTTAAAGAAAGCTTTGAAATAATCTTTGGCGATCTTTTCGTGCACATCCTGGTATTGCTGCGGCCCGAAGACATTGGCAAAATAGGTGGCTGTGAGGCCGGTGGTGGTGGTGGTACCTTTGCTCATCACATTGCCATCCCGAAACACTTTTAGCGCCTGGGATGCGTCTTCAAACCAAGTAATGGTGGATTCTCCCTCTGGAATCGGGGTGTAATTATTGGCATAAAGGACAACATCGATTGGATAGCCCTTCATAATGGTATTGTAGGTGGTTACCGGCAGCACCACGCGCGCATTCACCTGGTCCGGGCTCATGATGATGGTGCGGTCCATTTGCCCGAAGGCATAGCCGTTTTGCAGATCGTCCAGGCGGATGAAGGCTCCGGTTTCGGTGCCATAACCCACCACACCACCACCTGATTGAAGTACCAGGGAGCCCATATCGTCGGCGATGATGGTGACTTGCTCTATCTCGTCTTTCCCGATCTGGCGGAAGGCTTCGAGCGATTCTGATTTTCCCGCCCCGGTATCGCCAATAATCAGCACAGTCATCGGCTCGGCGCCGCGCACCTTCAAACTGATCAGCGCACCATGGAAAGGCATGCGTCCGCGCTTCATCATCACGATATTGTGCAGGGTCAGTACCATTTTTTTCAGGTAACCAAAGTACCCATAAGTGTCGGAATCTGGTACGGCTGCCACCAGCATGTCATTCTGCTCGTCATCGTAGAAGATAGTCTTACCTTTACCCAGGGCGGGGAAGTCCTCATCCGGTACACCAAACAAGTAAGCGGCATCTGGTTTGCGCTGGATATCGGCTTCTTCGGCCAGTTCAAAAAGGTTGCAGAGCGAGAAACCCAGCTCAGCGAATTTGTATGAAAAATACACCATAATGGTCAGTGGCCCCACTTTGGCGGGATAGCAGATCCAATTCTCACGCTTCAGCTCCAGGCCTTCCAACGGGTTCTTGTCCACCCGCTCAAAGGAACCGCTGCGTTTGTTCATGGGAGGATTGAAAATGAGCGGTGGGTAAATGAGAACCTGGCGGATGACCGCGATCTCATTCAGCTTCTGGTAGATTGGGGCGGGGTATGGGATGTCCCTGGGCAGGGCGATGGTGGCAATCTCAGCGCCAGCGGGCACCTGGCGGTATATACGTGGATGATTGCCGGATATATTCTCCTGCAGGTCTCGGTAGGTGCTGCGGACAACATTCGTAAGGGTCTCAACGGTACGGTTGAAGGTTTGGTACGGGCGGCGGTCAAATCGGTTGCCTTCGGAATCACACACGATGACACGCTGGAAGTGGCGCCAGTAGTTATACAAATATTCCACAAACTGATTGAGAAGTTCGCGGTCCCGCAGGAATTGCTCGGACCCCGGCAGCAGGCGGGGGATTAGATCCACCTGGACCTTGAGGGCGTACTGTAGGGTATCCACTAACAGTTGTATATCTTCATCTGAGATGACACGGTGATCGAAGATGCGCAACAGTGGGGAATTTACACGGTTCAGGTCACGGATACAGCGATGAACGATCTTATAACATAGCTTGCTGGAAAGCAGCTCATCGGCGTTCTCGCATACCCGGTCGCGGGTACGGATGACGACTTTATCCCCAATGATCTTATGGGGCCAGTTATTTTGCATAATTACTCCTTGCTATTGAATTGGCAATTGTAGCATGAATTTTAGGTAAAAACCTGCTGATCCAATCATTGTGTTCTATCATTCGCGGCTATAGCCAGCGCGTGGTAAAATTAATATGTATAAATAGTTTTATTGGAGGAAGTAATGGAGCAACAAACAGCAACATTTGCCGTCAAAAAAGGACTGGCTCAAATGCTTAAAGGCGGCGTGATCATGGACGTAGTGAACGCTGACCAGGCGAAGATCGCCGAGGATGCCGGCGCTTGTGCAGTGATGGCACTGGAACGTGTTCCAGCGGATATCCGCGCTGATGGCGGGGTTGCCCGCATGAGCGACCCGGATATGATCCTGAAGATCATGGACGCAGTCACCATCCCGGTCATGGCAAAGTGCCGCATCGGGCATTTTGTGGAAGCACAGATACTGGAAGCGATCGGCGTGGATTATATCGATGAATCCGAAGTGTTAACCCCAGCCGATGAAGCGCATCACATTTACAAGCATAACTTTAAAATTCCCTTCGTGTGCGGTTGCCGCAACCTGGGTGAAGCGCTGCGCCGTGTTGGCGAAGGCGCCGCCATGATCCGCACCAAGGGCGAAGCCGGCACCGGCGACGTGGTGGAAGCAGTGCGCCATGCCCGGTCGGTGCTGGGAGAGATTCGCAAGCTGCAGACCATGCCGGAAGAAGAATTGATGGCGCTGGCCAAGGAGCTGGGTGCGCCGTATGAGCTGCTGTTGGAGACGAAAGAATTAGGCCGTCTGCCTGTGGTCAATTTTGCAGCCGGCGGCATTGCCACCCCGGCTGACGCTGCATTGATGATGCAACTCGGCGTGGATGGGGTCTTCGTCGGCTCCGGCATCTTTAAGTCTGGCGACCCCGCAAAACGCGCAACTGCCATTGTCAAAGCCACCACGCATTATCGAGACGCAGCCATTCTGGCTGAGGTCAGCCGCAATTTGGGCGAACCCATGGTCGGCCGACAGATCTCATCCATTCCCGACCAGGACTTGATCGCTACCCGGGGTTGGTAATGACGTTGATCGGTGTGCTGGCATTACAGGGCGATTTCATTGAGCACATCCACGCACTGCAAAGGATCGGCGCGGACACTCGCGAGGTAAGGCTGCCGCAGCAGCTGCAAGGGTTGGACGGTCTCATCCTCCCCGGTGGCGAATCTACGACCATTGGCAAGTTGGCTGTTGCTTACGGATTGATGGAACCGATCCAGGAATTTGGCAAGCATCACGCCATCTGGGGCACATGCGCAGGAGCCATTTTATTATCGAAAGATGCCAAGCGCCATCAACCGCTGCTTGAACTGATGGATATTACAGTTGAGCGCAACGCGTTTGGACGCCAGGTGGATAGCTTTGAAGTTGATTTGGACATCCCGGCACTGGGTAAAGTTGCCCCCCCGGGTCGACCTTACCACGCGGTGTTCATACGCGCACCGCTCATAGATTCAGTCAGCGCGGGGGTGGAAGTATTGGGCAGATTGCCCAATGGCAAGATCGTGGCTGCCCGCGAAGGTCATTTTCTGGCCACTGCTTTCCACCCTGAGTTGACGCAAGACGACCGGTTTCATAAATTGTTTGTGGAGATGTCAAAATCGGATTAAGATCGGTTAGCCTCCTGGATCTACCCGCTTTGCGCCGTTTCCGCGAGCAAGTGTTGCCATTAGACACCATCCAACAGCTGACGCGGGGAAACCCACTACGCACACGTGCCTTCCTGGAATACCTGAACCCTTCACAGGGTATTTACACGGCAGTTGAGGAGGAAGCCGGTAACATCTACATCATCGGACAGATCACCCACCGTGGGAACAGCCGCTCTTCGCATGTCTCCTTTATTGCCCCCGTTCGATCCATCTTCTCCCCCCAGCTGACCGAGATGATGGATTACCTGGCAGCCCAGGCAGGAGAATGGGGTACTTTCCACCTGTTGGTGGATGCGGATGAGCACTCGCAGCACTTTGACGCACTGCGCAAGGCAAATTTTTCTGTTTACGCCTGGCAGCGCATCTGGAAATTCCAGCCAGGAACAGCCAGTGGAGCACTGCCGGGATATGCGGTGCCAGAAAATGCCTGGCAGCCAGCTGAGGAGAGGGATGCGCTCGCTATCAAAGTGTTGGCACAATCATTGGTACCGGCACTGGTTCAGCCCGTGGAACCGCTCTTCGATCACACTCCAAAAGGGTTGCTTGTTCGCTCACAGGGACACCTCTGCGGTTACGCGGATATCACCAAAGGCAGCGAAGGGTTGTGGGTTCAGCCATTCATTCATCCTGAAACGGATAATGTGCCCGGTTTATTGACGGCTTTATTGAAAACCATCAGCCAAAAATGCAATTCCCGGATCTATATTTGCGTACGCTCGTATCAGGCGTGGATCGAATCTGCGCTTGAGGAACTGCCAGTGCTGGCCAGTCCGCGCCAGGCATTAATGGTGCGCCAACTGGCAGTGAAGTTGATGGAAACTGCTCCGATAAAGATGCCGGCATTTGAGAAATCCCGGGTCAAGACCGGACCCGTGGCCCATAGTGAGACGGGAAAACAGGTTTAATATGACACAGAAACATATCACCGACAATTTGGATATTTTAATGGGTGTACTGCCACCGGAGATCGCGAATGCAGTGAAGAGGGTGGATAACAGCGATAACCTGATCGAAATCATCCTTGACCAGGGCCGGGTACCAACTGCCCGCTTCTTTAACAGTGAAGTGAAATTGCTGGATCGCGAGGTGACCGTGCAGGACATCTCGGCGGTGGTAAAACAATTGGGCGATTTTGATGCAGATAATCGCGCCGGCCTTGAACGCACCCTGCACCGCATCTCCGCCATCCGCAACCGCCACAACCACATTGTGGGTCTCACCTGCCGGGTGGGACGCGCTGTTTATGGCACCATTGACATCATCCAGGATTTGATCGAATCAGGCAAGAGCTTGCTGCTGCTCGGCAAACCGGGTGTGGGCAAGACCACCATGCTGCGCGAAGCCGCGCGTATGCTGGCAGAAAGCCGGCGGGTGGTCATTGTGGATACATCCAATGAAATCGGCGGGGATGGAGACGTACCTCACCCGGCGGTGGGGCAGGCGCGGCGCATGCAGGTGCCCAAACCCTCGTTGCAGCATGAGGTGATGATCGAAGCGGTGGAGAATCACAACCCCGAAGTCATTGTCATAGATGAGATCGGCCGCGAACTGGAAGCCCAGGCAGCCCGCACTATCGCAGAACGCGGCGTGCAGCTCATTGGAACTGCTCACGGTCGTACACTTGAAAACCTGCTGCTCAATCCGACTTTATCGGATCTCGTGGGTGGCATTGAATCGGTTACCCTTTCAGATGAAGAAGCGCGCCGGCGCGGCACCCAAAAAACGGTGCTGGAACGCCGTTCTCCACCCACGTTCGACATTCTCATCGAGCTGGTAGACCGCGACCGGGTAGCCATTCACCCGGATGTTGCCGCAGCGGTGGATGCGCTGGTCCGCGGCTACCCGGAACCTGTTCAGGTTCGTTATCACCGCGAAGATGGAAGCATTGCCACCGAGATGCAGGCACCCCCTCCTCCAGCAGCAGGTTCCCTCTCCTCCCGCCCCGGCAAACGAGGTGGAGATTTCGGGCAACCGATGTCTGGTCAGGGATACCGCCGGCAGGATACCAGTGGGGCTTATATCTCAGTGGATAACCGTCGCGGGCAGGATACGGAAGGTTCCATTGAGAAAATCAAACCCAACCAGCCCATCCGCATCTACCCTTATGGTGTGGCGCGTAATCGGCTGACCCAGGCAGCGAAAAGGTTGAGTGTACCGGTCGTGGTGGTGCGGGATATTGCTGACGCACAGGCTCTTATTACCCTGCGGGCGTATTACCGCAACCGTCAGGCTACTATCTTAAACGCGGAAGATCGCGGCATGCCCGTATACGTGCTGCGCTCCAACACGGTCGCCCAGATGGAGCAGTTCCTGGCGGATATTTTCAACTTGGATGACAACGATGAGTCGAATCCGATGATGGATGCCACCGTCCAGCAGACCCAGGCAGCCATAGAGGCGGTGCTGAATGGGGAGCGCTTCGTGGATCTACCTCCGGCGGCTCCCACCATACGGCGTGTCCAACATGAACTGGCCAAGCAGAATCAGCTGGTTTCACAATCTTATGGAAAGGAACCCCACCGCAGGGTGCGCATATTTAGAGAATGAGCGGCTTCTTCATCACCTTCGAAGGACCTGATGGCTGTGGCAAGACCAGCCAGATCCCTGCGTTGGCGGAGTTCCTGCGCGCCCGCGGGGTAAACGTACTGACTACGCGCGAACCGGGTGGTACAGAGATTGGCGACCAGGTACGGCGGGTGATCATGGACTTGCGCAACAAAGGCATGGATGCGCGCACGGAAATATTGCTGTTCCAGGCTTCACGGGTACAGATTGTGGAGCAGGTTATCCGCCCGGCTCTCCACGCCGGCAGGGTGGTCATCTGCGACCGCTATGCTGATTCCACGCTTGCCTATCAAGGCTATGGACACCAGACAGATATGACCTTTTTGCGACAATTGCTGCATTTTGCAACAGGCGGGTTACAGCCAGACCTGACTTTATTGCTGGACGTGGACGTGGAAGAAGGTTTACGGCGGAGACAAAAAGGCGGCGGTGAATGGAATCGGCTGGACGATTATGAGGTAGAATTCCACCACCGTGTCCGCGCTGGGTATCATCAACTCGTTGCTGAGGAACCCGACCGCTGGGTGATGGTAGATGCCATGCAAAGCAGAGAAGCCATTCAGCTAGAACTCAGGGAAATCATCCTGAAGCGATTATCGTTAGATTAGAAAGGAAGACATGAAAATTTCAATGCCAAAAACAGCTTTATGGCTGGTATTGCTGGCCATCTTGCTTGCCAGTTGCAGTCCCAAAGCTGCTGTCCCAACAGTTGTCCCCACGGAGGTTCCCGCCACTGAGGTGGTACTCCCTACCGATGCCCCGGCTGCACCTGCTGTATGCAAGGTGAGCAGCAGCGCCATTCCTGCTGCCAGCGCGGAAGAACTCGCCTCGGTAGCCAGCGTTCCGCCCGTCAGCGAAACCGACCTAGTACGTGGTCCAGCTGATGCAGCGGTGACCATCATTGAGTACAGCGACTATCAATGACCGTACTGCGCTTCGCTTGCTCCCGTGTTGGAGCAACTCCACGCAGATTTCCCGGATGATGTCCGCCTGGTATTCCGCCACTTCCCGTTACCCAGCCACCCCAACTCACTACTGGCCATCCAGGCGGTGGAAGCCGCCGGATTGCAGGGGAAGTATTATGAGTTCTCAGACTACCTGTTTGAAAAACAGGGCGAATGGAGCCCGCTGGACCTGACCGCTTTTGAAGCCTGGCTGGTGGATCAAACCGGTGAGTTTGGTTTAAATAGAGACCAGTTCACTGCGGATTTGAAAAGCGAAGCCCTGGTGCAGAAAGCGCTGGAATACCAGAAAACAGCCATGACAGCCAACGTCGGTTATACACCCTTTGTGCTCCTCAACGGGCGCACCTACCAGAATGTGATTGACACATCCAATATTGGTAACCTGCGTTTCCTGGTGAGATTAATCAGCGCCAGTAAAGATCAGTATACTGATTGCCCGCCGGTGGTGATTGATACCGGGAAGCAGTACAAAGCTACCATTGAAACCGAACTGGGAAATATCGTATTCACCATAGCAGCGGATAAAGTACCGGTATCAGCCAACGCTGCCTCATGGCTGATTCAGCAGGGATGGTATGACAATACCTCCTTCTATTTCGTGCAGCGCGGCAACGAAGCTGAGCTTGAATATGCCATCACCGGCGACCACACCCAGACCGGTGCAGGAACCCCCGGATTCGTCGTAACCACTGAAACCTCGGCGGATCTGAAATTCGATAAACCGGGCATGGTGGGCTTTTTGAATGGCAGCCAGTTGTTCTTCACCTACGGCGCAACGCCTGACTTGGATGGCAACTACACCATTCTCGGTGAGGTGGTCGAGGGTCAGGATATTCTGGATCAATTGATCGTCACCACAACTGACGCGACAGGCAATCTCATCCCCGGCACCAAGATCATTAAAGTAACCCTGTCAGCTAAATGACAACTGACCGGCCAGGATCACAGAATCTAAGCATACTCCAGTTCGTTTTTAGCGGACTGGGGTTGCTTTTTTTGCTGGGACTGGCGTTTGCGAGCCTGGTGGGAGGAGTCATGCAAACGCTTGGCACCAGCAAACCCGTTGATGGCAGCCAGCAATTTTTACTCGCGCTGGATCTGACCCTGGCCAGCCTGCTGCTCATACCTTCCTTTGTCATCAGCCTGGCAAGGCTGATCAAACACCCCGTCTCTTTATATATGCCCCCAACCCCCGGTTGGGCTCTGGCCATTATCCTGCTCTGGCCGCCATTGCTGCTGCTGGCAGATTGGCTGCTGAATTATGGGGGCTGGACCCAGTATCTTTTCGGCCTGGTACGGTTCCTGTCTGCTGTGCTGTTAGCCTATTGGATCTTCCTGGTTGCAGGTTACCGGCTGCCGCGGACCAGCTCCCAGCGTAACTGGGGGCTGCTAACCGCCAGCCTGATGGGCGGTCCGCTGCTTTCGGCAGTAGTGGAAGCAGCCCTTGGAATTCTGCTCTTTATCGGTTTCCTGGTGCTGATATTGCTCAGCCCAAAGTTGGCAGATGAAATGAATGTGCTCGCCACGCGCATTTCAACCGCAGGCGGAGACATTGATTCGCTAAAACGTATCCTTCTTCCATACGCCTCCCGTCCAGGGGTGATCGTAGCTTTGCTCTTTGGCTTTTCCATTCTCATCCCTTTAATCGAAGAGGCTATCAAACCTATCGGATTATGGTTCCTGGCGCGACGAAAGTTGACTCCTGCTCAGGGCTTCCTGGGCGGGGTGATCTCTGGCGCGGGCTTTGCCATCGTTGAGAATCTGTTCAGCTCCAACCAGGTGCTGGGCGAATCGTGGCTGCTGGTTACATCTGCCCGCTTTGGGACGACCATCATCCACATGCTGGCAGCCGGGCTCACAGGTTGGGGGCTGACCAGTGTTTGGGATGGGCGCAGTTACCTGAAGCTGGCAGGCGCGTACCTGGCGGCAGTCATGTTGCACGGCATTTGGAATGGAATGGCTTTATTTCTGGGCATTGAGATGCTTAAACAATCGGAGTTGACACCCGGCATCATTGCGCTGATGATCGGGCTGACTGCCTGGGCGCTGATTGCGCTGGGGTTGCTGCTGCGAATGAACACCCGGCTGCGGAAGGAAAAGTTGTTGACCGCCTAATCGTAATGCCTCAAAAGAAAATGTAACTAAAGGGTAATCGTTGCCCTGATGATACATGCTATAATCTCCCCACATTTTTTAGAAAAGGTAAATCATGGAAATCATCACATATCTGATCGATCTCATCCTGCACATGGATACTCACCTGGCAGAGTTGATCACGAAATACGACACCTGGACCTATCTAATCCTGTTCCTGGTCATCTTCATGGAAACCGGGTTGGTGGTCACTCCTTTTCTCCCAGGCGATTCACTGTTGTTCGCAGCGGGCGCGCTGGCAGCCCTGGATAGGTCTCCCCTAAATGTAGTCTTACTTTGGTTTTTGCTTTTCATTGCGGCTATTGTGGGAGATACAGTCAACTATTCCATTGGCAAATTTGTCGGCCCCAAAGCTTTCACTTCCAATTCGAAGCTGCTTAAGAAAGAATATCTTGACCGCACTCACGCATTCTACCAGAAGCATGGTGGTGTGACCATTTTCCTGGCGCGATTCATCCCCATCATCCGCACATTCGCGCCATTTGTGGCCGGCATCGGCGAAATGCGCTACAGCTATTTCATCAGCTATAACATCATCGGCGGGCTGGTGTGGACCTTACTCTTCATCTTTCTTGGCTACTTCTTCGGCAATCTGCCCTTTGTGCAGGATCATTTCTCTTTGGTGGTTATCGCAATTATCATCATCTCTTTAATCCCGGCGGTGTGGGAAGCAGTGAAAGCTCGACGCAAACCATCAGAAAGCAAGGCGGAATAATTGGCAAACGGCTGATTTCTCGGCCCCTTTTTTCCTATACATATCAAATTCAACAGCAGAAACTTTCTCTATGTAGATTCCGCCTCAGCTTCTGGTTCCTGCAGATAAAGACCTTCCTTCTTTAGAACGATCTCCTCGCCCTCCGCCACGTCCACCAGCACGGTGTCGCCATCCTTAAATGTGCCGGACAACAGCGCATCTGAGAGCGGGTCTTCCACCGTCTGCTGGATCACCCGCTTCAATGGACGGGCGCCCATATCCGGGTCGTAACCCATCTCACCGAGCTTTTGCAGTGCGGCTTCAGAGGCATGCAAGGCGATATCATGCTCCTGCACCCGCCTGGCCACCTTGTCCAATTCAAGGGAGACGATACTGCGGATGTGGCCCTTGTTGAGTGCACGGAAGACAATCACCCCATCCAGACGGTTGATGAACTCCGGACGGAAGACTCGTTTGAGTGAGTCGAGCAGCTTTTTACGCATCTCATCGTATTCTTCCTGCTCTTCCAGGGCCGCATCTCGCTGCACGGCAAAGCCTAATGAGGTTTGGCGCTTGATCATATCCGCACCGATATTCGATGTCATCACAATGATAGCGTTTCTGAAATCCACCTTGTGGCCGCGGGCATCTGACAGGTGACCTTCTTCCATGATCTGCAGCAGCATATTGTGCGCTTCGGGATGCGCCTTTTCAATCTCGTCAAAAACAACAATGGAATACGGCCGGCGGCGCAACGCTTCGGTGAGCTGACCTGCATCTTCATAGCCAACATAACCGGGAGGAGCTCCCACCAGGCGGCTGACGCTGTGGCGTTCCATGAATTCCGACATATCCAGCTGGACAAGCGCTTCTTCGCTGCCAAAAAGGAATCTGGCCAGCGCCTTGGTTAATTCAGTCTTACCGACCCCGGTGGGACCGAGAAAGATGAACGAGCCGATGGGGCGGGCGGGATCTTTCAAGCCTGCCCGCGCTCGGCGGACCGCCTTGGAGATGGCCGCGATGGCCTCGTCCTGTCCGACAATATGACGTTTGAGGTCCTCTTCCATCTGCAGCAGTCGTGTTGATTCTTCCTGCGCGATCTGCATCACCGGGATGCCGGTCCACATGGAGACCATCTCGGCAATATCATCCGCGGTCACCAGCGGGCTTGAGTCGCGATCCCAGGTGTTTTTCATTTTATCGATCTGCTGTTCAAGAATGCTTGCTTTTTCGCCCAGATCATTGACTTCATCCTGCAGGGTGTTTTCAATCGCCAGCGCGCGTTTGGCGCGGATGGCTTTTAGCTGCAGTAACAAGTCTTTAAAGGTTTGTGCTGTCGGGCTCTTATACATGCGCACCCGCGAAGATGATTCGTCAATCAGATCTATGGCTTTATCGGGCAGGAAACGCTCGGTGACATAGCGGGAGGAGAGGCAGGCTGCAGCTTCGAGTGCGTCATCTGAAATGCGTAAACGGTGATGTTCTTCATATGCGCCGCGGATGCCTTTGAGAATCGCGATGGTCTCTTCCACGGTCGGCTCATCCACCACCACCGGTTGGAAACGCCTTTCAAGAGCTGCATCGCTTTCAATATGCTTGCGATACTCTTCCAGAGTGGTCGCGCCGATCACTTGCAACTCGCCGCGCGAAAGAGCCGGCTTGAGGATGTTGGCCGCGTCCACCTGCGAGCCAGCTGCGCCGGCACCCACCAGCATGTGCACTTCATCAATAAACAGGATCGCCTTGGAGGCCTTTAGCTCATCAATGACGCGCTTGAGGCGCTCTTCAAACTGACCGCGGTACATCGTACCTGCCACCAGTGATCCTACGTCCAATTGCAGCACGCGTTTATCCAGCAGGGGGGCAGGAACATCACCTGAAATGATGCGCTGAGCGAGACCTTCCACGATGGCAGTCTTCCCTACTCCGGGTTCACCGATGAGCGCAGGGTTGTTCTTGTTGCGCCGCGCCAAAATCTGGATGACACGCTCAATTTCCATCTGCCGGCCGATCACTGGATCCAGCTTGCTCTGCTCAGCCAGGGAAGTCAAGTCCGTGGCCAGTTGGTCCACCAGCGGGGTTTTCGATTGCGAGGCTTTTTCCTCTTCCTTCCTGGTTTCTGCCTTCTGGTTAGCCGGGCCAACTGCGGCTGAAGAATTTTCCTGCAGTACGCGGCGGGTCTGACGCCTGATCTGCTCCTGAGTGATACCCAGCTTTTTGAGCGCATCCACCACCAGCCCGGTGTTGGCGCTGACCAGCCCAAGCAGCAGGTGTTCAGTGCCAATATAGTGGTGACCCATGCGTCGGGCTTCATCAATGGCAAGTTCCAGTACCTGCTGGGTATCTGCCCCCAATTCGATCTGAGCAGGTTTTTCGCTGCCGTGTTCAGTCAGCCGGTCAACGATTTCGCGAACGCGATCAATTTCCAGTCCCAGGTCTTGCAGCACCCGGCTGGCTACTCCGCCATTCTCCTGGATCATACCCAAAAGCATATGCTCGGTGCCAACGCGAGACTGATTCATGCGCTCCGCTTCTTGATGTGCCAGGCTCAACACCCTTCTCGCCCGGGCTGTGAACCGTTCCATTCCTGCCATTCATACCTCCATGCGCATTTTTTTGCTGCGCTTAATTGTTATTACCCCTGGATGTCGACTGCGTTGTTGATCTCCACATCCAGTCCCCGTTATACCGATTCTACTCCATAACTAATGGATTTTCAGAGTTATTAAGAAATGTATAACAAGGAATTCTTTATATCATCTTTGCTGAAATTAGCTGAACGAAAGGATTTGCAATTCAAAATTACCCCACTTCGACTCTCTGAATATGGGAAAGGTATTTATTTGCGGACGAGTTTCATCTGCGTCAATGGTTATTTTTTTCAAACTTTTCCATAACAGCGCGCCATTCCTCGGGAACCGGAAATGTGGATTGCGTCAGGTAATGATAGGCCACCATCACCGTTTTGGAGGTGGCCATCACCTTGCCTGTATCCGCATCCTCGATCTGTGAGTCAAAATCCATGCTCTTGTTGCCGATACGGGTCACTTTTACACCGACGCGTATATTCTGATCCAGATCGATGGGAGCCAGGAAAGACAGGTGGACATCCGCCACGATCAAGCCGAGGTCGTGGAATGATTTGCCATCAAACAACCCGAGGTAGCGCAAATAAGCGAGGCGGCCGGATTCGAGGAAGGATAAGAAACGGGCATTGTTTACATGCCACTGCGTATCCAGGTCCATCCACCGTACCTGAATGGGATAGTAAAATCTATAGTCTGTCATACCTGCCTCCACCTGAGATGCGTTTGCACAGATTATAGCGGATATTTTCCCCTACAGACACCCGCAACGGGTATTTTTGCAAGTTTCGATAATTAAATTATGATAAAATACCTAATATTCGTCTAAATTATATCGAATTGAGGCAGCAATGCAGATCACACGCCAGGCAGATTACGCAGTAAGAGCGATCTTATATCTTTCACAGAACCCTGCCAAACAGCGGACAGCAACAAAACAAATCGCCAAAATACAGGAAATTCCTATCTCCTTCCTGGCAAAGATTATCTCTCAGCTTTCCATTACCGGTCTCATTCACACCACCCGTGGAGCACGGGGGGGCGTTATCCTGGCCAAAGACCCGGCTGAAATCTCGCTGCTAGATGTTGTAGAGGCGATTGACGGCCCAGTGGCTCTGAATGAATGTACTATCGAGGATTCCATTTGCAACCGCAGCAGTACTTGCCCGGTGCATGTCGTGTGGTGCCAAGCACAGCAAGAATTAGTGGGGCGTCTGCGCAGAACCACCTTTGAGCAGTTTATTAAATAGTATTGGCAGATAAACATGTCCTGTTATGTTCGTTTTTCACATGCCCTGTGAAATCTCCACAGATTTCATTATGAAATCGTCGTCCCTCTCCTTTCGCGCTTGGCTGACCCCAGCCCAGGCGATTGCGGCTGCCACCATCAATACAGCCGCAGCTAATCAAGCGGATTCCAGCGTCGGTTCCATCGAACAGGGTAAGAAAGCCCACTTGTTGAAATTGTATGTGGACGATTGCCGCCAACCGGGGTACCGCTTCAGAGCCAACCTGGTGCGGACAATCATTACAGGGAAGCATATCATTAACAACGGAGAGTGTATTTAATGCCAAACATGGAGCAAGCCCACAGGTGGTACACCGACACCGACCCGGTGCATGATTTTGGGCACATTCAGCGGGTGTACTGGATGGCGGAGCGCATTGGCATGGCTGAAAAGGCGGATATGGAGATCGTCCGTGCGGCTGCGCTGCTGCACGACGTGGAAGACAGCGCCCCCGGGGGAGATGGCCAGGGACGCGCCAATCATCACCTGAGCTCATCCCTGTTCGCCCGCCGCATACTGGAAGCGGAAGGCTGGGGGAATGACAGTATTGATCAGGTGCAGCATTGCATCCGCGCCCACCGCTTCCGCGGCAAAGAAGAAGCGCCTGCCTCGCTTGAGGCGCAGGTGATCTTTGATTCGGATAAGCTGGACGTGCTGGGGGCAGTGGGTGTGGCGCGTACCATTGCCTACGCGGTGCTGGATCATCAACCCATATATGCAGAACCTTCGCAGCAGTTTATTCAAACCGGGAAAGAAGCGCCTGGTGAACCGCACAGCTCCTACCACGAGTATCTCTTCAAGCTTTCCAAAGTTAAAGACCGCCTTTTTACACCCACTGGCAGGCAGATCGCGTCCGCGCGGCATGCCTTTCTGGTGGAATATTATGAGCAACTGGCGGATGAAATGCGAGGATTAAAATAATGACCTACACCGACACCCGCCCCACTCTGGATGAAGTTGAGCACATCGCCCGCGAAGCTGGACAACTGCTGATGACTCGCTTTGGGCAGAAGCACAATATTCACTTCAAAGGTGAGGTGGACCTGGTCACTGAAGCGGATTACCTCTCGGAGAAATACATCCTGGATTATCTGTTGAAACATTATCCATCCCACCAGGTCATTACGGAGGAATCCGGCTCCAACCAAGCAGAGTCTGACCATGCCTGGATCATCGACCCGTTGGATGGAACGGTCAACTTCGCGCATGGTATCCCGATCTTTTGTGTGTCCATCGCTTATGTCTATCAAGGGGTGGTGCAACTAGGCGTGATATTTGATCCGGCACGCAGTGAGTGTTTTAGTGGGGAACTAGGCAAGGGCGCCTGGCTGAATGGCAGTCCAATCCAGGTGAGCGGGTCGAGGGAATTGATTAAATCGCTGCTGGTAACCGGCTTTCCCTATGAAAAGGATGAGATGTTGCAGCGCAACCTGGCTTATTACGGTCATTTTTCCACCTATAGCCGCGGGGTTCGGCGGTTGGGCTCGGCCGCAATCGATATTTGCTATGTAGCCTGCGGTCGTTTCGATGGCTATTGGGAAGTGGTGGTCAACCCCTGGGATGTGGCAGCCGGCAGCCTGATCGCCGCGGAAGCTGGCGCGCAAGTTAGCTCAGTGGAAGGAGAGCCATTAATACTCGAAATGGGGGGTACAATTTTGGTGGCCAACCCAGGACTGCATTCCGTATTACTGGGGGTATTGCATCAGAACGAATAATATACAATAATATACATATCCTAGATGATGTGAGGTTATTATGAAAACAAACCGTTTTTCAATAGCTGTTATCGCCGTCATCGTTATCCTGGTGCAGGTCGCCTGCCTCTCTTCATCCACGCCCGCGCCAGCTGTCCCGGTGGTGGATGAGACCAAGATCGCCCTGGGGGTGGCAGCCACCAGCTTTGCCATCCAGCAAACCGCGGATGCCAAAACTGTCGACGACAACCAGGCTCAGCAAAATGCTGATCTGCAGAAAACCATGGACGCGCTCAGCGTGCAGCAGACAGTGATTGCTATGCAGCAAGAGCAGCAAGAGCAAGAACAGCAACAGCAGGAGCAACAACAGCCCCCAGAAGTCATCGCACCTCCTGTCGAAGTACAACCGCCGGCTGTGGTAGACCCCATGGCTGGTATGGATGAGAAGATCCGCAATGCCAAGGTACTGATATTTGAGGATACCGTTGAACTTGGTATTGGCCAGTGGATCGAAGATACTGTCCGCCACATGGGTATTACCGATTACGTCCAGACAGATGATTATTCAGGTCATTTCATGGAAAAGCTGAATTCTCCCACCAAGTGGGACCTGATCATCGTTGGCGCTGAAGCTAAAACCAAGGTCCAGGGCGAATTCTGGGATGCCATCATGGAGCACGTAAACCGCAAAGTTGCTGTCATCGCTGAGGTGTGGTACCTGGACCTGCTTGGATATGGCCGGATCAAAGCGTTTACCAGTGAATGCGGCGTTGCTTACTCCAGCAACTTCGACCTGGCAGAATCGATCTACTGGTGGGATCAATTTAACCCGGTCTTCACCACTCCCAATACTGTCGATCCTCTGATCCACTATAGCCGCTATTGGGACAACCAATGCGGTGATAAACTAAAGGTTACCGGAGGAGATGCCAAACTAATTGCAGGTTATAAAGTTAAACCTGCAAGTTCTGGCGGGTTTATCGCCACGTGCATGGAAGGGCGCACCATCATCCAAACCTTTTCCAATCACGATTACCATGAGGACCAGATCAAGGACCTGTGGGAGAACTACATCACCTATACCCTGACAAATCACTTCCTTACCACGCAATAAGGACTGCCTGTCCATTGAGCCATCCCCCTGCATCCGGCATCCCGGAAGGAACCGCGCCAATACTACCGCTGGATACCGTCATTCAGGGGGATTGCCTTGTTGAATTGCAGAAATTACCGGCGGAATCGGTGGACCTGGTGTTCGCTGATCCGCCTTATTATTTGCAGTTGGCACAGGACCTGTGGCGTCCCAACCTGACCCTAGTCGACGCGGTGGACGCTGAATGGGACCGTTTCTCCAGTTTCGCGGATTATGACCACTTCACCCGTGAATGGCTCTCCGCCTGCCGGCGGGTGCTCAAAAAGACCGGCGCCATCTGGGTGATCGGCACCTACCACAATATTTTCCGGGTGGGCGCCGCGTTACAAGACCTGGATTACTGGATCTTAAACGATGTGGTGTGGACGAAGACCAATCCCATGCCCAACTTTAGAGGTGTGCGCTTTACCAATGCCCACGAAACCCTTATCTGGGCTCAAAAAGAACGCGGCTCTGCATATACTTTCAACCATCACGCTGTGAAAGCGCTGAATGAAGATCTGCAGATGCGCAGCGACTGGAACCTATCCATTTGCTCCGGCGGAGAACGGCTGAAGAAAGACGGCAAAAAACTGCACCCCACCCAGAAGCCGGAAGCGCTGCTGTACCGTGTGCTGCTAGCCAGCACCCAGGTGGGCAGTATTGTTCTGGATCCTTTTTTTGGCACCGGCACCACGGGAGCAGTTGCGCGAAGGCTGCACCGTCATTTCATCGGCATCGAGAAGGACCCTGAATACGCATCCGCTGCGCGGGAGAGGATCAACGCGGTGCAGCAAGTGGAATTTAACCCGCCCATCTTTGTGACCCCCGATCCACGCCGGGAAGCGCGTATCCCGTTTGGAACGCTTTTGGAGAATGGTCTTATTGAACCTGGGCAGTCTCTATATTTGGGCGAAAATGGCCCGGCAGCACGGGTGCGGGCGGACGGTTCGCTAGAGTATAATGGGGAAACAGGCTCCATACATCAACTGGCGCGAAAGATCCTCCAGGCGCCAGTCAATGGCTGGGAGGTGTGGTTTTACGAAGAACCCGCCACCAGCAAACGATTCCCAGTCGATGCCCTGCGGAAACGCCTGAGGGCAAATTCAGAAAAAAGAGAAGAGAAATGAGCAACCAAACATTCACCCAAACCCGCTGGTCACTGGCTGACCTATTCCCCTCTCCGGATGCCCCGGAAATGAAAGCTGCGTTCGAAACCCTGTCCAAACAGGTGGAAGATTTCGAAAAAACACGCGATCTGCTAAAACCGGACATCTCTGTCGGGTCCTTCATGGTAATCGTGGAGAAGGCGGAAAAGATTGCCAGGTTGGAATACCGCCTGTACGGATTTGCTGAACTGTGGTTCACCGAAGATACCCAGAACCAGGCCGCACAAACTATGGTGGGTCGTTTGGATCAGCTAATGGCGGAATACTCCAATCGCACCCTGTTCTTCAACCTGTGGTGGAAAGCGTTGGATGATGCCAATGCAGAACGGTTGATGGCCGCCTCCGGTGATTACCGCTACTGGCTGGAAGAGATGCGACACTTCAAACCGCACACACTCACAGAGCCGGAAGAGAAGATCATTAATATCAAAGATGTCAGCGGTCTGAATGCCATGAATATGCTGTACGATTCCATCACCAACCGCTACACCTTCAAGGTGGAAGTGGACGGTGAGGTGAAAGAATTAACCCGCGGCGAACTGATGGTGTACGCCCGTCACCACGACCCGGAACTGCGCGCCAAAGCCTATCAAGAGCTGTATCGTGTCTACGCTCAAGACGGCCCGATCCTTGGACAGATGTACCAGGCCATCGTCCGCAACTGGGGCAACGAGCAGGTGGGGCTGCGCAAGTTCAGCGCCCCCATGGCTGCCCGCAACCTGATCAATGACATCCCGGACGAAGTGGTGGATACCTTGCTGGAAGTGGCAAAGGAGAACGCGGTGGTCTTCCAGCGATTCTTCAAGCTTAAGGCCAAATGGTTGGGGGTGGATAAACTACGCCGCTATGACGTATATGCCCCGGTGGCGAAATCAGACAAGAAATTTGACTATAAAGACGCGGCAAAGATCGTTTTTGAATCTTTCCACGAATTCGACCCGAAGATTGCTGACCTGGCGGAACGGGTGTTCAAGGAGAATCACCTGGATAGCGAGGTCCGCAAGGGTAAACGCAGCGGAGCTTTCTGCTCCACCCTATCACCAGATCTGACTCCCTGGGTGATGCTCAATTACCAGGGGCGCTCGGACGATGTGGCCACCCTGGCACACGAACTGGGCCACGCCATCCACTCCATGCTTGCTGAGCATCACACCCTGTTCACACAGCACGCATGCCTGCCGCTGGCAGAGACTGCATCCACCTTTGGCGAGATGATGCTGGTGGATAAGCTGCTGAGCCAGGAGAAAGATGAAAGCGTGCGGCGTGATTTGCTCTTCCGCCAGGTGGATGATGCTTACGCCACCATCATGCGCCAGTCCTATTTTGCCATGTTCGAACGCACTGCCCACAGCCTGGTCACCGCGAACTCCTCGGTGGATGAAATAGCAGATGCCTACCTGAAAGAATTGCAGGGTCAGTTTGGCGACTCGGTGGATGTGAGCGAGGAATTCAAGTGGGAATGGGTTTCGATTCCCCATATCTACAATGTCCCCTTCTATGTATATGCTTATGCTTTCGGTCAGTTGCTGGTGTTATCGCTTTACAAGCAGTTCAAACAGGAAGGTGAAAGCTTTAAGCCGCGTTACCTCAAGATCCTTTCAGCGGGAGGATCAGAAGCTCCGGAAAAAATACTCAAAGATGCAGATATTGATTTCCGCCAGCGATCCTTCTGGCAGGGCGGCTTTGATGTGATCAAAGATCTGGTGACCCAATTGGAACAACTGCCCATCACCAGGTAGATTACCAGGTACGACTTACGGGAAGGCAGTATTGTGATAAACCTCTATTCTCGATTCTCTAATCACTGGTTATTCAAATGTATCTAGCCATCGAAGGTGTAATAGGTGTAGGTAAAACCACCTTGGCGCGCCTGCTGCAGCCGGCTTTCAATTCGGAGCTATTACTTGAGGTATTCGAAGAGAATCCCTTCCTTTCTGATTTTTATGCCGATCGGGCCAGATACGCATTCCAAACGCAGGTATTCTTCCTGCTCAGCCGCTACAGGCAGCAGCGATCCAGTGTCCCGGATATTCTAAACCGGGGCGTGGATCTGATCGCTGATTACACCTTTGAAAAAGATTCCCTTTTCGCGCGCATCAACCTGACCGGGGACGAGTTAAATATGTACCACCGGGTGCACGAAGCCCTGGCCGAGAAGATTCCGCTGCCAAACCTGATCGTCTATCTGCGCGCTTCCACCGATGTGCTGATGCAGCGCATTGCCATGCGCGACCGATCTTACGAACGCAATATGCAACGCGGCTATATAGATGAATTGAACCTGGCTTATGACGATTTCTTCTCCCATTACTGCAAATCTGGTCCGACGTTGATCATCGAGACCAACAATCTCAATTTTGTGTCCCAGCCTGACGATTTGAAAACCATCGAAATCCGCGTCCGCCAGGCGCTGGAAATGTCGCCCTTCCAGCCTGAGCTGCCGATGGGTGTAAAATAATAGCAGGAGAAGAAAACAGCCATGCGAATCACCCAGGATTTTCTGCTCAGAACCGCAAATGACCACGTTTCCAAACGGATAAAGACCGAACGCGACCTGCTGGCTGCCTACCTGGTGGGCTCCGTGTTGCAGGATGAGCCCCTGTTGGGCGGGACGACCGACATTGATATTATCCTGATCCATGCCGGTGAACCAAAGGTGAAGCGGGAAATGGTGAGGGTGAACGACGAAATTCATCTGGACGTGGTGCATCACAGCGAATCTCTCTACCAACAACCGCGGGCACTGCGATCTGACGCCTGGCTGGGAACCGCAATTCAAGATCATCCAACCTTACTCTATGACGTTCGCCACTGGTTTGAATTTACCCAAGCCAGCGTAGGTTCACAGTTCTACCGTGCTGACCAGATTATGGCCCGCGCTCGGAGTTTAATGGATTCTGCTAGGACCGCATGGGCTGAAATGAACGAAAGCCGGCTTTCTTATGTGAAGAAGATGCGCAAGTACATGGCAGCGATCGAGAACGCCGCCAACGCGGTCGCCAGCCTGGAAGGACCGCCCCTCGCGCGGCGGCGCTTTATGGCTGAACTACCACTCTGCTGCGCTTCGATCAACGCCAGCGGATTGACGACCGGGTTGGTGAACCTGCTGGAAATGCAGGATGTCTCAGTGGAGTCGCTCAGCGCGCTGCTGCCGGAGTGGGAAAAGACCTTCCGCGCGGCCGGAGGTCAGGAACAGACTTCGCCTGATCTGCACCCGCTGCGGTTGGAATACTACCGCAGCGCCATCCACGCTTACCTGGACGATGGGCAGGAGTTGGCTGCGGCTTATCCGCTATTTTTCACCTGGGCCAAAGCTGCTTCTTACCTTTTAGCCACCTCGCCAGAATACATTTGCTGGTTTAATATACTTAAGGAGATGGGGTTGGGAAAAGAGCAGCTGCCCGACAAGATGGAAGCGCTGGATGCCTACCTGGACCATGTTGAGGAAGTTCTCGAAGATTGGGGAAATAAGGCCGGGGCGTAAGAGGACAGGTTGTTATGCTTCGCGCAGCCTTCTTAATGATTTAACCACAGGTCAATGGGATAAACTCAGATTGTTTTTTTGGCTCTTGAGTTTGTCGATTGCGAAGTTGTGTAGTGTCCCATTTTTGTCATGTTGAGCGCAGCGATCGCGTAACGTAATTGAGGAACCATCTCTGCGTCCACGATGAACACAAGGGATAATAGTCAATTGTAGGGCGGATAGAGGGCGTCAGCCCGAAATCCGACAAGTGCCTTGCAGAACTATTGTCGAAGGATTACAAGCGCAGAGATCCTTCCCGCGGGGATGCTTCGCGATCGCTGCGCTCAGGATAACAACAAGCGGTGTTCAGCGGGGACGCTGAACAAAAAGGGCAAGCTGCCGATCCCTGAGCATGTCGAAGGGTCGGCAATTTATCGCCCATCCTTAATGTCGGATTTCGCACCGCTCAATCCGACCTACCAGTTCCCTATAAGCCATTTCTTCTGTTCACCACCTGTCTTCGCGAACGCAGCGAAACGATCTCTGTGCAATGTTGGAGATTAAGCCGCGTCCTGAGCCATAGATTTCGGTAGCGTTCCCGCAGAACGTAAAAGAGGTTAAAAGAGTGGTAAGAAGTTACTCCTTCTCCCTAATCATTATGTGCTAAAACCAGCATTCTGAACCAGCTTCCGGCAGCGTTCCACTTCCTGGTGGATATCCGGGATATCCACGGCGATCTCTGGATGCGCGCTCATCAGCTCTAGTAAGTGGCGAAACGCACGGTTATCGCGTGGCTCAGCCTCAACTGCTTTAATAAAACTTCGTGCGGCCATGGTATAGGTTCCGAGTCCCTGCAGCGAGATGCCCAGATTTTTATAGGCGTTATACCTGCCAGGGTCAAGCTTGATCGCTTCGCGGCAATATGGTTCAGCATCCGCATATTTTGAGAAGTAATTCAGGCAGTATCCCAGGTTGTTGTTAACCAGGTACCACACATCGCTATCCGTTGGTTCCAGAACAAGTGCTTGCTTATAGAATTGGATGGCTTCTTCGTAATTTCCGGTCTGCTCCATTGTCTGCCCCAGCATTAAAAAGCAATTGGCTTTTTTTTCAGCATCGTTTGCCAACTGCAACAACCTCTCCAGATACACCGTGGAGAGGTCCAGCCTGCCGACGCCGCCATATAGGATGATAAAATTTACAAGAAGATCCTCATGTCTCTTTTCGGCTTCCGCTAGGCGCTTCTGGAGGACCCTTTCAGCTTCATACACTCGATCGGGCAACCCTTCCGGTAGATTTGATATTTGCTTGTCGTTTGGTTCTTGTCCCATGATCATCCCTCCTTAGGTGTTTTGGTTTCCAAGATAATTATATACTAAAAAAGGTACCCCCCTCCCGTCTGTCGAAAAAATCCTCCTGGCTACCATCGCCTATCCAACCTCCGTTATTTCCCCTGGTCCTTGCACCACTTCGTCTGACCATCCACGGTTCCACGCCAGAAGGGAAAGTTGACGTCCTTTTCGATGCTCATATCTTCCAGCATCGGCAGATCCGCTCCAAAGAAGTGGTTGAAAATGACACGGAAAGAATTTACCGGGGAAATCGTCGAATACATCGTTTGGTAATCCTGATCTGGGAAGTAATAGGCATTGAGGATTGGGTAAGGATTGCCATAGGTCCAACTGTGATCGCCCTGGATGATGATGATGGGATCGGATTCTGCTGCCTGAAGGAGAGTATCCACGACATCCAGAATCTGCTGGTTGATAAAGAGGATATTGTTGGTATATCCCTGAACTTTATCCACGTTTTCGCTCATCTCGCCCGTGTGTTCGTCAAAATAATTCTCCCAGCTCGCGCTTCCATCCGGATTAAACACATAGGGTGGATGCGGTACGAGCAGGTGGGTGTAAACGAAGAGTGGACCTTCCAACTCTGCGGTTTTTTTAAGATTGTCCAGTGCTGCATAGGTTTTCTTGACATGGGATTGCACGTAGTCAAACCCGGTGGCGACGTTGATATCCTTCGCCAGCAGCAAATTATGTTTTTCGAGCACACGCAGGACGGTTGTATCCAGCAGCAGTGTCTCAAAGGGATAGAGAAACGGGTCAGTCAGGTAAGCTGCCGGGCTGCCATAATAAACATCCGTGCCCTTCCAGTTCACCCATTTGTACCCGGTATCAAAGGAGACTACCTTATAGCCGCCGCGCTCCAGCGCCTGCCTGACACGGTTGTTGGAAAGCGAAGCGAAAACAAGGTCCAGCTTGCGGGAATTTTCTGGTTCAGGGATTATGTTGTAGATGTAATCCATGTTGAGGGCGGACCCAATGGACCCGGATGTGTAGGGATAGTTGCTGAGGCTGCAATCTGCCACGTAGAAGCCCCGATCGCGTAGCTGTTGGATAAAATCGCTGTTGTCAAAACCCCATCTGTCGCGCAATTCGTCTTGCCTACCGTAGGTGTCCAGGATGATGTAGTAGATGTCCGGGTTGCTGGCTGCCGCGTCAATTTTGATTGTGTTGGATTGGGCTGTATTCACCCGGTTTGAAGATTGGTAAACGGAGGAAATACTGATCTGAAACAGGGGAATAATGAACATGATCAATACAAAATAGGTAAAGCCGTGGTTGATATTTTCGATCTTCGCGCGGTTCCGCCATAGCAAATAAATGGCTGCCACCATCAACCCGGCCAGCACAGGAAGCATGATGCTGCTTCTGCCAATCACTTTCCCCAGCATGGGGATGGATAGCAGTGCTTTCTGCAGATGGCCATAGGTGAAGAAGATCAAAATCAGCAGGGAAGCGACAGGCGCGCCAATTCTCCACTTATAAAAAATCAACCAGCTCGACAGGTAAACCAACCCGGCAAAAAAGAGCGCGAAAACCAGCGAACGCACACTGGCCATGAATTCGATCTCGCGGAGGTTGGCAGCATATAGCGTCAGCACAGTGGAGAGAGCCAGCAGAAATGGATGCAGAAATGGATTTTTTAACATCAATTTATTATAATCCTGTCACTTGTATAGTTGGTGTCTTAAGGTTTTCTGTCCGCTAAATGAAAGATCTTATCCACAACGTGGATAACCTTGGAATATTGGTGGACTGTTTTCAATTATTCTTACTTGACAGCGCAATCTGCTGCATTGAACTATTGCCCGGCATCTACATAATATTCCCGCACCCAAGCGTTCGGGTTATGGCCATTTTTCAATTTTCAGATGGCGTTGAACTTTAATAAAGAGCCCATAACTCTTTAATCGCCTGCTCAAGCCGTGTGCCCAGTGCTTCCCCCCTTTGCGTTGTCACATCGTCTGCGTTATCAAATACAATATATGGCACCTTTACTCCTTGTATGATTAGGAATTTCGGATCAGCTTTGCTGACTTCACTCCAATCCACTTCCTTATAGAGATGTTCTAATTTCGAATCCGGCAAAGAATGTTCCAAAATACTATCGGGTCTATCTGGATTGAAACGTTTATGGTTTTTTCGTAGCGATTCTTCCCAGGTCACATCGATATATAGAACTGCCATTTTCTGTATCATCTCCGATAATAAATGAGAAAAAGCAGATTGATACCCTCCGTGCTCCTTCCCGCGTGAAAATTCAATAATAGTTGTAAAGGTTTCTCTATACTCTGGTATATCGCGCTGTCTCTTTTGGTATTCCAAACCAATCCGCTCGATCAGGAGATTCCAGAGATGCTGCCCGAGAAAATAACCTTCTTTATCTGTGTGTAGTCTTGGGTATCCCATTTTTTCAAGAAGGGAGTCCTCTTCAAACCATGTCCAAAGCATAGGAAAGTCATCAATCTCTTCCATTTTTCCCACATGAAATCGTTCTATCCGTTCTTCTATGGGAGTCTTTTTAAGATAATCTATGATCTCGCTTTTTCCCGCCCCGGGTCTCGCGATTAATAAGATAATATCAAATATGTGCTTTTCTTTCATTTTCTTCCTCTCAGATTATTCTAGTCAATTTACTTTACCTAAAAAATACTTTATGTCTGTCCTTCTTCACCACAGGAATTCCTGCCGGGTTGCATAATGTATAATCTACTTTCCTTATCTCGTGCTTATTGGGTATTAATGAGGGGTGTGAATATATTGTGGATAAACGTCGGTTTATATACAGAACGTATATTCTCTCCTGTTTCCAATCCATTATAACAATCTATCCTCTTGTTCTCTTCTTTAACTTGTTTTACTGATAAATGACTGAGACTGTGGATTCTGGTTTTTTGTGTTTATTGTGTTGGTGAAATATTCAAGAATACTCCACTTTAAAAACTTTTTTTCTTATCCACATATCCACACCCTCTATTAAGACTACGGAATCCTTTATATTCTTATTAATACAATACTTGTAACACTTTTATGAATCCTGTACAATGAAATTGAGGAGTCGGTCCGGTATTACTACGTGAGTTACATAATCGCAGATTGATTACAAGGGAGAATACTATGGACATCATCAAGGTATCTGCCAATTCCCGTACAGCTTCGGTTGCGGGTGCGATTGCGGGAGTGATGCGTGAGCATAAACACGCTGAAGTGCAGGCCATAGGGGCCGGGGCAGTGAATCAGGCGGTTAAAGCCCTGATTCTGGCCAAAGGGTACCTGGCAGCGGATGGAATGGATATTTTTTGCCTTCCGGAATTTGTGGACGTGGAAATAGACGGTAAAGTGCGCACAGCGGTTAAACTGATCATCGATCCTTTTCCAGCGAAAGAATAGATTTCAAGTTACTGTCCAATTTCATCGGGGAAAAAGACCACAATCTCTTTGCCTGTCAATTTCTCCTGCACCTTTTGCATGATTAGATTAAGGTGATCTTCTTTTTCAACAAAATCCATACTGTCTGCTGGGATGGTTAACACCGGGCAGAGTGTGAATTCGTTAATCCACTTTTCATACAGATCGTTCACCTCTTCCAGATATTCAAAGGTGATGGTCTTTTCATAATCTCTGCCCCGCTGGCGGATACGCTTCATCAGGGTGGGGACGGAAGCTCGCAAATAGATGACCAGGTCGGGGTGGGGAAGGAATTCGAGCAAAGTGCGATATAAGTCACAATAAGTGCTGTAATCCCGCTGGTTGATGAATCCCTTCAAATGCAGGTTGCGGGCGAAAACTTCCGCGTCTTCGTATACACTGCGATCCTGCAATACGGTGCGGGAAAAATGTTTGATCTCATGGTGGGATTTTAAGCGCCGGGAAAGAAAGAACACTTGCGAATGAAATGCCCAGCCGGTCATGTCCTGGTAAAAATCCGCCAGATAAGGGTTGGCAGCTTCCGGTTCAAAATAGGGTTCCCAATCCAGCCGGGCGGAGAGCAGGCTGACCAGGGATGTCTTACCCACTCCAATATTGCCAGCGACGATGACATGTTTTTGATTCATGAGATTCCCTCTTTCTGGATTTCTGTAATGCGTGGATTTCCCCTGTAGAATCCATGGTATTGTTCCGGCAGCAGGGCTGCAATTCTGCACATCATCTCATCAGTATTCCGACGTACAGAAGATTCGCGGTCATTTCGGTCAATGGAAGGCATGGAATAAGCTGCACCGTAACTGACTTTGATGGATGGACGCTTGAAGCGCCTCAGTTTTGCCATGCACTCTTCGGTGCCTTGGATGCCGACAGGGATGATCGGCACGCCAGCCCTTTCCGCCAGCAGGACAGTACCACTTTTTGCCTGAATAAGAGATCCAACCCGGCTGCGGGTTCCTTCTGGGGCAATACCCAGCATCCAACCATCTTTGATTTTTGAAAGCGCGGCACGGATGGCTGCGTGGTCTGCAATCTCACGGTTGATCCAGATGGAACTGGTGATTTTAATAAACAATGCAAAGAAGGGATTGAAGCGGTATTTATCAGTCACGAGGGTGCAAAAATCGTCGCGCTTGGCGCACGTTAAAAAAAGAGGAGTATCCAGCCGGCTGAGGTGGTTGGTGGTCAGGATGCATCCTCCGGTTAAAGGCAGATGCTCCTGCCCGGACACTTCAATATCCATTAACTGGCGAAAAACAGCGTTTACCAGGCGTTTCAGCGAGTGACGATCAATAACAGGCATAGGTCAGATTTTGTAACCAGGCAAATTAAGTGTCTCGCCACCCGAGTTCACCTGATAATAAGGCAACCAGATAACGCCGAATACTTCCAAGAATATATTGGCTTTGGTCGGGATGACCGGCATGCTGGTGATTTCACCAGCGACCTCATCCCACTTGTCAATGATCACCCGTTGCTCATCAGCAAATGACCTTTCAATATCCGCGATCTGCTTCTGCAGCGCTTCAATCGTCCGCGCAGATTCTTCCACATTCGCCCTGGCAGAAGCGGTCATGCGGCGCTTGGTGAGGTTCTTGCTGATACTGCGCTTGCGTCCACCGAAAAGGCCAAGCACCGTGTCCAACCCTGCCCCAGCTTCCTCTAAGGAACGTGAATTTAACTCTGACTTATCCATGGATAACTCGCGTTCTTCACGAGCCAATTTATCCCTGAGAGCAGACGTTCTTTTCTTCTGTGTTTCAGCCAGCCTGTCCATCTCCGCTTTGCGGGAAGATTCCGCTGCTTTGGAGCACTGCAGCTTGAATTCTGCCTCGCTGGTGGGAGGAGAGGCATATAACTTCAACGCAGTGTTTGAAAGCAGGCGCAACTCCCCGGACTGAAAGACCCAATCTGAATAATCCTTCTTCAGCGAGGTCATCATTTTTACATCAGTCAGCGGGTGATCCAGGGAGGCATACACTGCCTGCGGATCAAGACGGGCATTCAGCAACCGCGTTTCCAATGCCTGTGCAAGGTGATCCTCCCAGCGAACCATGCCGCGCTTATCCGGCTGAGTTACCAGAACAGCTTTCTGCACCACCTGGTCAAGCTGGTAACGCCGGTCCAGGTAGCGGATGGAGGACTGTCCAATGAGTGCAGGTTGGTAATAAAGCCGCGATTCCACTTTGCCAGCAGGCAGTGGGGACTGCCCAGCGGAGGCGCTTTCAGATAAAGTCAGATTGTTGGGCATGAAATATTCATCAATACCCTGCGGCACAGATGGTCGGGTGGTGGTAAAGCTGCCGGGCGCCGGGGCTGATTCGCCTGAGACTGCTGTCGCTGAACTGACAATCGCTGGCGCAGAAGCTTTTTTGGTAGATTGCGGGGCAGCGCCGACCAGCTTGTTGAGCGCCGGGATCTGCACCCGGGTGAGAGGTCCGGCCAGGTAATTCATAGCCCAGCGCGACTGCATAATCACGGGCGCGGATTCGTGAACGTTGTGGAGTAGAAATATCCGCTTGCCAAGCGAGGAAATTAGCCTGTCAAATTTGGAGCGGTCCATACCGCCAGCCACACCCTCAAGTCCATCCAACAGGCGCTGCTTGTCCTGGTCGGTTTGCAGCTTGCCTATGAACCATGTGCCGGCGTTGGAGAGGGCTTTATAGTCCACATCCACCGGGTTTTGGGTAGCCAGCAGCAGACCAATGCCAAAAGCACGGGCTTGTTTGAGCATCCGCAGGATGACCTGCTTGGATGGAGGATTTTGCAGCGGCGGCAGGTAGCCCAAGATCTCGTCAAAATAGACCAGTGCGCGCAAGCCGGTGGTACCGGTTTGCTGGCGCATCCAGGCTTCTATGGAGGAATAGAGCAGGGTTACAAAGAACATCCGCTCGGTCTCAGAAAGGTGGGCGATATAAAAGATGGAATGACGCGGCGAGCCATCGGAGGCATACAGCATATTCCTGATATCCAACCCCTCCCCGGACATCCATATCTGGAAGGCTGGCGAGGCAAGGAAGTTGTTCAGCAGTATGGCCAGATCATCACGCTCTTTCTGTGGGTAGAACTTGTTCAGCGGGAAGACACCCAGTTTTTCGAAAGGCGGGGTCTGAGTTTGCAGGATCAATTCAGAAAGATCCAGGTCTTGACCCTGACTCCATGCATGCTGGAATATATTGGTAAGAAGGATGTGTTCACGGGAACGGACCGGGTCGATGTCGGTCAGCCCGACCAGACCGAGCAGGGCGGACACCGTGCTACTGATCTTTTCCATCACCACTTCGCTGCTGGCGGTACCGCTTTCCGGGGCTTTCAAGCTGGATAAAATGCTTACCGGGATGCCGGAATCGGAACCGGGAGTATAAATGCAAAACTTGACCGATTCAGCTAGAGCTTTAATACGGGCGGAATCGATTCCCCAGGAGGCCAATCCATCGCTCCAGCTTTTGGCTGTCTCGGCTGCCAGGGTTTCAATTGTTTTGCCAGATTTACGAGCCACATCCGGGTCCACCCAGGGTTGAAAATCCAACGGCTTTTGATCTGGAAAATGCAGCACCAGGTTGGTCAGGTCCCCTTTGGGGTCAATGATGATGGCGGGGATATGCTGGAGGGCAGCTTCTTCCAGCAAGCCGATGCACAGTCCGGTCTTCCCGGAACCAGTCATGCCAGTCACCACACCGTGGGTGGTCATATCCGCGGGATCATAGTAAACATTTTCAGATGAGGCTTTCCCTGTGGTGGGGTCCACCTTGCGGCCTAGAAAGAATAAATTGCTTGTATCCATTTCATCTCCTCGTTAGAAGGAAGGGAATCTCTTGATTGAGACTATAAGGTATTATAGCAGAATCGCGTATACTAAAAATCTGCTATGGAGTAAAATGGATGTATTAACATCGAATATTTTCCTGTATACTAGATTAAATATCTCATTTAAAGAGGATCAACCATGAAGGTATCCGTCTCACAACAGAATCTGGCACACGGACTGGGTATTGTTTCACACGCAGTGGCATC